>NZ_SMSG01000006.1:0-300000 GCF_004382795.1 Cumulibacter soli
TAACCCACGACTATTTGTGAGTGGGGCCCCGGCCTGCAACCCTCAGGAGCCCTGAGCGGTCACTCCATACCGTCTAGGTCGAGGTCAACCTCGCCCTGACGCACACCGCGCTGCAGGGCTACCCCTGAAACCCGTCGCGGGTCACGCGGATGCCGGCAGCTTCGCGGTCCCAGGTCTGCTCGGTGACCCCTTCGGTACGAAGCATGTGCTTCTGAATCTTCTGGGTCGGCGTACGCGGCAAGGAATCGGCGAGTTGGATGTATCGCGGCACCATGAAGTACGGCATCCGTTCGGCAAGGAACTTCGTCAGTTCGACGAGGTCGATCTGCTCGCCCTCGCGCGCGATGATGACCGCCTTGATCTCGTCTTCGGCGAACTCGGACGGCGCAGCGACGACAGCGCTCTCCAACACTTGCGGGTGCGCGTTGATCGCCTTCTCTACCTCGAAACTCGAGATGTTCTCGCCGCGACGGCGCAGTGCATCCTTCATCCGATCCACGAAGTAGTAATGCCCGTCCTCGTCCTGCCGGAACGCATCTCCGGTATGTACCCAGCCATCGACGATGGTCTCGGCCGTCTTCTGCGGCAGGCCGTGGTAGCCGCGCATCATCATCCGCGGGTCCGCCGAACGCACCCACAACTCCCCCACCTCGTTGGTGGCGACCGCTGAGCCGTCGGGTCGGGCGATTCGCAGTTCGTACCCGGGGCGCGCGGTACCAGCGCCGCCCGGCTTGATCTCGCTCCAATTCGCCCGCATCACCGCACCGATCTCGCTCATCCCGTACGCCGTCCCGATCTCAATTCCGAATCGCTCGGCGAAGGTATACACGTCGGAGGCCAACGGGCTCATCCCAGCCACGCGAAGCGGGTTGTCCGCGTCATCATCACGGCGCGGTTGCTGCTGCAGGATCTCTGCCATAGCGCCCAACAACGACGTGCTGGTGATGCCGTACTCACGTACCTGGGGCCAGAAACCGGACGCCGAAAAGCCCGGTTCGATATAGCAGGCGCACTGATGGATGATCGCGCCATAGCAGCCAGCCCACTGGCCGGCGAGATGGAACATCGGCAGGGTCACCAGGACCCGGTCCTCGGGTGTCAGCGTGTCCGCAGAGTCTTCACGCGAGGAATAGGTGTACGCGTGCACATGCGTTACCTCGACACCTTTCGAGGGCCCGGTAGTACCCGAGGTGTACATGTATGCCATCAGGCTCGCGGGATCGTTCGGCTGGAAGTTAACCGCATCGGAGGCGAGCACGTCCTGCAGCGAGACGACGTTCAGACGCGAACGCAGCCCATCGGCCGCGCGCACATCGCCACGCACCACGAGCGTCCGCAGGTGCTGCAGATCGTCGGCCACGAGTTCATAGCGCTCGACGTACCTGTCCTCCGCGATCGCGATCTTCGCCCCGGAATCGTTGAGCACGTGGCTCAGAAAGTCGCCTCGATGCGCCGTGTTGACCGGCACCTGGATCGCCCCACCGAGGCCTAATCCGATCCAGGCATGCTGCATGTCGGCCGAGTTGTCCAACTGCAGCGCGATCGGTTCTGCCGAGCCTGCGCCAAGGTTGCGCATCCCGCCGTAGAGTCTGGCGGCTTCGTCGTAGGACTGGCGAAAGGTCCATTCTCGTCCGGCGAACACGGTCGAGACCGCATCGGGGCGATCGGCCAACGCCCGCTCGAATGCGAAACTCAACGTCCGGTGGTCGTAGTTCGGCATAGCACTCAAGAGCGACTCCTTGGTTCGGATCCGGACGGGCGAAACACACACAAGTGTGGAGCAGCGCGCCGCTTTCCATACGTGGTTGATATCTAGCCTATCGGGTTGCGGGTTGACTGGAGTGTAAAGTGACGTGTTCGACGGCAAAACTATTCGCGATCATCGAACGCGGAGGTGGTTACGGGCCGTCCATTCGAACCCCTGGAGGTCCTTAATGTTCCGTCGATCGCTGGCGCGTGCCGCCGCGTTGTCGACCAGCCTGTTGCTGCTGGCAGCCTGCGGCAACACCCCTGACCGGGCTGACGGCACTTCGGCCGCGGACGGTCTCGAGTCATCCATCGACCTGGACGACTCATTCGATCCGGCAGCGCATTTCACCTACGGCGGTACTGCTTTCGGGGTCAGTTGGGACCCGGTCGAGAGCGTCGACGGCAACGACCTCACGTTCTACGCACCCGTGTACGACCGGCTTCTGCGCCAGGCCGCCAATGGCGAGATCCAACCGATGCTCGCCGAGAAGTTCACGCCGTCAGAGGACAACACTTCGCTGACGCTGACGCTACGAAGCGACCTGACCTTCGCCGATGGCACGGCGTTCGACGCTGACGCGGTCAAATTCAATCTCGATCGAGCCCGCGGTACAGACAGCAAGGTCAACGGCGAGCTCTACCAGGTCACTGGGGTGGAGGTCGTCGATGACCTCACCGTTCGCATCGACGTGGACGGCGGACTCGGCTCGCTCGCGGTCGTCCTAGCCTCGCGCCCGGGAATCATGGTTTCGCCCACCGCTGCGAAATCCGGAACGCTCACCGAGAAGCCGGTAGGGATCGGGCCCTACACCGCAACCCAGATCTTGCCCGGTGACCGGGTCGAGTTCGAGAAGTCGGCTGACTACTGGGATCCAGATGCGCAACGCGTGGCGAGCATGACTTACCGGCTCATGCTCGATGACCAAACGCGGTACAACGCCCTTATGGCCGGAGAGGTGGACGCCGCCGACCTCAGCGCCGACCAACTCAACACCGCCATCGGTTCGGACATCACCGTCCTGTCCGAACCCAGTGCTCAGTTCGCCTATTTTGCCGTCAACGGTGGCCAGGAACCCTTCGATGACCCCGAAGTTCGCAAAGCCCTGAACATGTCGCTGGACCGTGAGGCGATCGCCGAAGGTCTATACGAAGGCGCGTGCACTCCGCAAATTCAGCCGTTCCCCGAATCAAGCCCGGGTTACAGCAAGAAGATCGGCGACGGACTCGACATCTACGGCTACGACCCCGAGGCCGCGAAGCAGATTCTCACCGACCACGACGCCGACGGGCTGGAGATCACGTCCGTGAATGCCAACTCGACCAGCCTGCAGCAGCTGTCCGAGGTCGTACAGAGCCAACTGGCCAAGGTCGGGATCACGGTGCACGTGAAGTCGCTACCGTCCCTACAGGTCGTCCAGGAGTACGCGATCGACAAGACCGCTGAGGCGATTACCACGCAGTTCACCGGCATCAACGATCCCGATGCATTGCTCGGCCGATATCTAGCCCCGGACGCCCTGATCAATCCCGGTGGTCAGGATTACGGCGTCATGCTCGATTACGCGGCCAAAGCCTCGGCGACCCTGGACCCCGCCGAGCGCGCCACCGAGTACGAGAAGTTCATGGACGAGTGGGTGGCGAACCCGCCGCACATCATCCCGATCTGCGTTCAACACCACTCCGCTGGATTCGCCCCCAACGTCTCAGGGGTAAGCCAATCCTCCAACGGGCTCACCGATCTGCGTGGGGTTGCACTCACCGCCGAATAGCGACGTGGCCCGCCGCCAACTCAGCGCGTCTTGGCGGCGGGCGCGAGCAGCCGACCGAGCGGGATCGCCCGCAGATCAACGAGGGCGTGTACCAGGATCGGCGCCAGCAATGAGCCGGTGAGCAGATACAGAACCCCAAGAATGAACCCGACTAGCAATGTGGTGCTCACCCCCACAGCCCCCTGGTAGGCATGTGCCAAACCGAATACCACCGCGGCGATCAGCACGCATATCCACAGCGGGGCGGCGGGCAGAACAGCGGCGAGAAACGCGATCAAGAAGCCGCGGTAGATCAGTTCTTCGCAGATTCCGGCCGACACTGACACGATCGAAAACAGGCGTCGTTCCACCGGCGATCGCGGCAACATGGCGAGCACTGACTGGCCGGCAGGCAACTGAGTCACGCCATCGGTGCGCACGACGAAACGCACCGTCAACGCGAGCATGACGGCCGCGGCGCCCACTGCGAGCACCGTGACCGAGATGGCCACTGGCCCCTCGGGCAGTCGGAGGCCGATGGTCGCCAGATCGACATCCGTTGCGATAACCACGACCGCCACGCAAAAGGCAGCCAGGACCCACTCGAGCAGCAGGAGTCGCCGGTACAGCCAGCGACGCGCGTCGGAGAATCGTCGAGCGGCGGCCTCGAACCGACGATGCAGCACGAAACCGACGTACGGCTCGGCCATGACCAGATACGCCACGATAATCGCCGCGGCAATCGCGGCATCGCCAAAGTCGGCCAACGCCGTCGGCAACTGGATACGTTCGATCATTTACTCCCCGCGCAACCGGTCCAACGCGTGCTGCAGGTCGTTCGGGTACGGACTCTCGAACGTCACCCACCGTCCGTCGGCGGGGTGCGCGAAGGATAACTGACGCGCATGCAGCCACTGCCGCGACAACTCGAGTCGCGTGGACAACGTGGGATCCGCCCCGTACATCGCATCTCCGACACAGGGGTGACGCAGCGCGGAAAAGTGCACCCGGATCTGGTGAGTACGTCCGGTCTCCAGGTGAATGTGCACCAGGCTCGCCGCCGGAAAAGCCTCAATCACTTCATAGTGCGTAATGGAATCCCGACCACCAGCAAGTACCGCGAACTTCCAGTCGTGCCGAGGATGGCGTCCGATCGGTGCATCGATCGTGCCCTTCGTCGGATCGGGGTGCCCTTGCACGATCGCGTGATACACCTTCTCAACGGTTCGTTCCCGGAAGGCCTGTTTCAGCACGGTGTACGCCCGCTCGGACTTCGCCACCACCATGAGCCCGGTCGTCCCAGCATCCAGGCGATGCACGATGCCGCGACGCTCTTCGGCGCCGCTGGTCGATACCCGATGCCCCATCGCCAGCACTCCGCCGATGACCGTGGGACCTTCCCAACCGGGGCTCGGGTGCGCGGCCACCCCGACCGGCTTGTCGATGACGACGATGTCGTCATCGGAGTAGATCGCACTCATCCCGGCGACTGGCCGCTCGTCGAGGCGATGTTCAACTGCGGCGTCCGGCATGGTGACGTCCAGCAGCCCACCAGCGGTCAACCGGTCAGACTTTCCGACGACCGCACCGTCAAGGAGGACGTCACCGCTGGCGCACAACTCGGCTGCCACGGTGCGCGAAACGCCCAATAGGCGCGCCAACGCTGCATCGACCCGCATACCGTCCAAGCCGTCCGGTACCGGCAAGAAACGCGAGCTCATGCGCGCTCCTGCCCGTCCGGGTGCGTCGAGTGGCCCTCCGCACGCGAATCATCCGGCTCAATTTGCGTTGCTTCGCTCTCCGGCGACTCACTTGCCGACGACGTCTTCTCGTTCGAGGAAGCGGAATTCTCGTCCTTCGTACGCGTCCCGTCGAGTTCGCGACCAGTTAGTGCCAGCAGAGCAGCAAAAATCCCGCCACCGACGATGCAGATATCTGCGACATTGAAGATCGCAAAGAATCCGCCGTACGGATCGAACACGCTGAAGAAGTCAACCACGGCACCGCGAAACGGTCCCGGGTGCCGGAACAATCGATCGACCAGGTTGCCGCACGCGCCGCCGAGTACCAGACCGAGGGCCAACGCCCATGGTGTCGACAGCACTTTGCGGGAGATGACCAGAATTCCGACCACCACCGTCATCATCACGATGGTGATGATGACGGTGAAATCTGTGCCGAGCGAAAACGCCGCTCCGGTGTTGCGCGCCAGCGTCAGATAGAGGGCGCCTCCGAACAGTTTCAGCGGCTCGCGACCGGTCAATGCATCGACCGCCCAGAGCTTCGTACCGAGATCGATCAGGAAAGCGACAAGCGCGACGGAGCCCAATAGCACCGTACGACGGCGCACGCGGGTGGACGGGTTAGCGGTATCGGGTGAAGGCACGCGATGATTATCGCAGGCCGGGCCTAGCGGCGCTCCTCGCGCGACTTGCATTCCACGCACAGCGTCGCCTGCGGGAAGGCCTTGAGTCGCGCCTTGGGGATCATCTTCCCGCAGCTCTCGCAGACGCCGTAGCTGCCCTCCTCCACCCGGCGCAACGCTCGTTCCATCTGCGCTATCAGGTCGAGGCGATTGTTCGCCAGGGACATCTCATGTTCGCGCTCGAACGTCTTCGCGCCGGCGTCAGCCACGTCGTCGCCCGCGGAATCCTGACCGGCCTTCTTCAGGTCATCCAGCGCGGCCATCGAAGAGTCGTACTCCGCACGCACCCGCGCGAGTTCGGTCGTGATCAGCGCGGTGAACTCGGCGCGGTCATCAGCGCTCAGCCGCGAACGCACCGGCTTGGGCGCTGCTTTCGCGGATGCGGCCTTCGTAGGAGTCGCCTTCTTAGCCGAAGAGGTCTTCTTCGCGACCGCCGCTTTCTTTGCCGGCGTCGCCTTCTTGGCGGCCTTACGAGCTGGCTTGGTGACGTCGCCAGATGACTGTGCTGTTCGGATCCGTGCTGCCACATTGACCCCCGCTCAGGTACGCGAACATCCCGCGTACCAGCCGCGGGATGCCCTTTACTGTGTCGCAGGATACGCACGTGAGAAGAATTGTCAATGACCAACTATCGGCGTCAACGCTGTCCGCCTGGACGATCTTCTTCTCCGTCGTCATCGAACCACCGCGCGAGGCGACCGGTGCGGGCTAACGCCCGGACCCGCCTTTCTGTGGCTTCTCGCTGTTCGCTGGCCACCACCACCAACAACTGGTCGCCGCCATGAATCCGAGTCTGCTGATCCGGTACGAAGCGGACCTCGCCGCGCACCACAAGACTCACCGCGCTCGCCGGCGGTAGTCGCAGGTCAGCGATATATAGGCCGCCCAGGCGCGAGTCATCGGGCACGGACACGGTCATCAGGTCGGCGGCCATCTCGTCCAGCACGGCAACCTCGACCTCGACGTCCTGCGTGTGGGACTGCCCCGTCAGCCGTAGCCGACGAGCGATGAACGGCAGTGTGGTGCCCTGCAGCAGGGTGAACACGACCACCAGGATGAAGACAATGTGCAGGATCTCCCACCCACCGCTGAGACCGTTGGAGATGGGGATAGTGGCGAGCACGATCGGCACCGCCCCGCGCAACCCCGCCCAGGAGAAGAAGACTTGCTCGGCCAGCGGGACCTTACGGCCAATCGAGGCAGCGGCAACAGAGAGCGGCCGAGCGACGAACAGCAACACCGCGCCGATCAGCAACGCGGGCAGTATGGCCTGCGGGATCTGCGCCGGGAACACCAGCAGACCGAGCATGACGAACAGGCAGATCTGCGCCAGCCACGCCAACGCTTCGGCGAAGCCGATCACCGCGCGCTGATACGGCAGATTCGAATTACCCAGCACGACACCCGCGACATATACCGCGAGGAAGCCGCTGGTTCCGGCTACGGTGGCGAGTTCGTACGACAGCAGCAATACGGCCAATGCCATCAACGCATAAAGACCGGATGACGGCAGCGATCCGTGCCGCATCAGGGCAACCCCACCAAATCCGACCGCCAAGCCGATCAGCAGGCCGCCAACCAGTTCGTAGGCAATCAGCAGCACGATCTGCCACCAGGAGTGGATCTCATCAATCGGTACGGACAGAAACGTCACCAGCAGGATGACCGGCGCATCGTTGAGCCCCGACTCCAACTCCAACGCGGCAGTGATCCGGGACGGCAATCCCAGCCCACGCAGCACCGAGAAGACGGCTGCCGCGTCAGTCGACGAGATGATCGCACCGGTGACGACGGCGACCTGCCAGCTTGTCCCCAGCACCAGCATCATGAAACCAGCCATGATCAATACGCTGACGGCAACAGCGATCGTGGACAGCGCGATACCCAAGCCGGTGAACGGCTTGACGTCGCGCCAGCGCGTGGTCAGGCCACCCTCGGCGAGAATCACCACCAAAGCCAGCGTGCCGAGGTCCTTGGCAAGATCGACTTCATGCCAGTTTGTGGCGACCCCGAGCAGCACACCAAACGCGAGGTAAAGCAGGAGGGACGGAAGGCCGATTCGGGTGGTCGCACGGACCGCAACGATCCCGACGAGTACGACAACGGTGGCTATGAGTAGCGTCACCGTGAGTCCCATTTGCGAATTATCTGGTATCGATTACCGGTACCGCCAAGCGGGTCGCGCGTTGGAGTATTCTGTGTCCCGAAGTGCGACAGCGTTGACGGGACCAGTACGGGTGCCCCGGCCGATGAGCGACCAGGGTTGGTGCGAGCCTGGCGACCGGACACCCCGAACCATCACCCCCGAGCTGCCGGAAGAACGCCATCACGGCGCGTAGAACCGGCCACTTCGACTTCGAGTGGGCCTGCGCTGCAGGCCAACGAGGGTGGTACCGCGGCCACTGTCGCCAACCGGCGAAGGTCGTCCCTCTCATCACGTAACTCTGATCGACGAGGACCGCCACCGATGGCCAAAGCCACGCCACTCCCGCATAAGGTCGACCTACCCGCGCTCGACCACGAAGTCCTGCAGTTCTGGCAGCAGCAGAACGTCTTCGAACGAAGCATCGAACGCACTGCCGACGGTGAGCCATGGGTGTTCTACGAGGGCCCACCGACTGCTAACGGCCAGCCCGGGGTGCACCACGTCGAGGCGCGCGTGTTCAAGGACCTTTACCCCCGCTACCGGACGATGAAGGGCTACTCCGTACCGCGGCGCGCAGGATGGGACTGTCACGGACTGCCCGTCGAAATCGCAGTGGAGAAGGAACTGGGCTTCTCCGGTAAACCCGATATCGAGAAATACGGCATCGAGGCGTTCAACGCCAAGTGCCGCGAATCGGTGCAGCGGCACGTCGGCGCCTTCACCGAGCTGACGAACCGGATGGGTTACTGGATCAACCTGGACGACGCGTACTGGACGATGAACGCCTCGTACGTCGAATCGGTGTGGTGGTCGCTGAAGCAGATCTTCGACGGTGGCCTGCTGGTGAAGGACCACCGGATCACGCCATACTGCCCACGCTGCGGCACCGGCCTGTCCGATCACGAAGTCTCGCAAGGGTACGAAACGATCACCGACCCCTCGGTGACCGTCCGGTTTGCGCTGATCGACGGCCCGAGTGAAATCGAGGACGCCGATCTACTGGTGTGGACGACGACGCCGTGGACGTTGGTGTCGAACACAGCGGTCGCCGTACATCCCGATGTCGAGTACGTCGTGGCCCGCGGCGCAGATTTCGCCGCGGAGGACCGCTCGGTGATCGTGGCTAAGCCTTTGCTGGAATCCGTGCTTGGCGCGGACGCCGAAGTGCTGTCCTCACTGCCGGGGCGAGACCTCGAACGTGCGCGGTACCAGCGACCGTTCGACCTGCTCGAGTGGCCTGAGGGCGCCGACGGCCATTACGTCGTACTGGCCGATTACGTCACCACCGAGGACGGCACCGGTTTGGTGCACCAGGCGCCCGCATTCGGCGCCGACGATATGGCCGTATGCAAGAGTTACGGACTTCCAGTGATCAACCCGGTGCGCGCCGACGGTACGTTCACGCCCGAGTTGCCGCTGATCGGCGGCGAGTTCTTCAAAACAGCCGACAAACCGTTGGTGCGTGACCTGCGCGAGCGAGGTCTGCTGTTTGCTTTCAAGCAGTACGAGCACTCCTACCCGCACTGCTGGCGCTGCCACACGCCCTTGATGTACTACGCGTTGCCGTCCTGGTACATCCGCACCACGCAGAAGAAGAACGAACTGCTTCGCGAGAACGAACGCACCACCTGGCATCCGCAGACGGTCAAGCACGGTCGGTACGGCGACTGGCTGAACAACAACATCGACTGGGCGCTCTCGCGCGATCGCTATTGGGGCACTCCCCTGCCAATCTGGGTCAACGACACGGATCCGACCAAACTGGTGTGTATCGGATCGCGTGCCGAACTTTCGCAGCGCACCGGCCGCGACCTGTCCGAACTCGACCCGCACCGCCCCTTCATCGACGACATCACGTTCACCGTCGACGGCGAGGAAGGCACCTACCGCCGGGTGCCGCAGGTCATCGATGCCTGGTACGACTCCGGTTCGATGCCGTTCGCCCAGTTGGGCTACCCGCACGTGGCGGGCTCCGAGCAAGAGTTTGCACGCACCTACCCCGCCGATTACATCTGCGAGGCGATCGACCAGACCCGCGGCTGGTTCTACTCGTTGATGGCCGTCGGTACGACGGTCTTCGACCAGTCCTCGTACAAGAACGTCGTCTGCCTGGGACACATTGTCGATCAGGACGGCAAGAAGATGAGCAAGCACCTCGGCAACATCATGCTGCCGGTGCCGCTGATGGACCAGCATGGCGCCGATGGGCTGCGTTGGCTGATGCTGTGCGTCGGTAACCCGTGGGCGACCCGCCGTGTGGGCGATGAGTTGATCGGCGAGGTCGTACGCAAGGTACTGCTGACCTATTGGAATACCGCTTCGTTCCTGACGCTGTACGCCGATGCGAACAACGTTGATCTCGCCGAGGTGCAGCAGGTCGCTCCCGCGGTTACCGAACGTCCCTCGCTGGATCGCTGGCTGCTCTCCGAGCTCAACGACACCATCAAGGTCGTCGACGAAGCCCTACAGGAGTTCGATTCGACCCGCGCCGGGCGTCGAATCACTCAGTTCATCGACGATATGTCGAATTGGTACGTGCGCCGTTCGCGCCGGCGTTTCTGGGACGGCGATCCCAGCGCCCTAGCCACGCTGACCGAGGCGGTCAGCAAGTTGACCGCGATCATGGCCCCGTTCGTACCGTTCATCACCGAGAAGGTGTGGGGCACGATCGTGCGTGCTGCCGATCAGGATGCGCCCGAGTCGGTGCACCTGGCCGAATGGCCCGCGCACGACGAATCGTTGATCGATGCGGAATTGTCGGGTGACATCGCGCAGGTCCGCCGGCTCGTGGACCTCGGACGCTCGGCGCGTACGGCGTCGAAGGTGCGTACGCGGCAGCCGCTGGGTCGCGCCTTGATCGGCGCGAGCGGTTTCGCGCGGCTCTCGGACGAGTTGCGCACGGAGGTCGCCGACGAACTCAACGTGCTGTCTGTGCAACCGTTGGGTGAGGCGTCCGGGGAACTCGTGCACGTCAGCGCGAAGGCAAGTTTCCGCGATCTCGCCAAGCGGCTGGGCGGCAAAGTGCAGGATGCCGCCAAGCAGATCGCGGCCGCTGACGCTGCGCAACTGGCTGCCGACCTACGCGCCGGTACCGCGTCGATCGAGATCGACGGCGCACCGTTCGCCCTGGACGTCGCCGACGTGATCATCACCGAAACCCCGCAGGAGGGTTGGGCGGTGCACACCGAGGCCGGCGAAAGCGTGGCGCTGGACCTAGAGATCACCGACGAACTGCGTGCCGCAGGCGTGGCTCGGGAGGCGATCCGACTGATTCAGGACGCGCGTAAGAACGCTGGCCTGGACGTGTCGGACCGCATCGCCCTGGCGTGGGCGTCCTCGGACGCGGACGTTGCGGCGGCAGTGGCTGCGCACTCTGATCGCATTGCCGACGAGGTTCTGGCGACCGACGTGTCCGAGGGTGCGCTCGAGCGCCCCGAGGACGGCGCTGATGACTCGCTCCGAGTGTGGGTGACGAAGGCTCAGTAGCCGCGCCCTGTGCGTCTCCGTTGGTCGTCGTCTCCGTTGCGCTCGTACCGCGCTCCGGGGCGACAGCCCGTACGAGGCGGCGACAGGTCGGCCCCATTCGGTCAGCGACTGAGGAGCGGTCAGGAAACGCGAACACCCGCCACATAATGTGGCGGGCGTTCAGCGTCGTGTTAGTCGTTTGATCCGACGAAGCCGGATACCTTAGTGCCGCCGCCTTCGGCGTCACCGTCCGGAGCGAGCTGCGGCATGGAATCGATCTCTTTGAGCTGATTCGACAGGTAGCCGTGCATCCGCGTGCGGTACGACGATTCGAACTCGCGTAGGCCTTCGATACGGCGCTCCAACGCGCTCTTGCGCTCATCCAGCGCACGCAAGATGTCGGCCTGCTTGCGTTCGGCGGCGGCGGTGAGCTCCTGGGCACGCTCCTGCGCGGCCTTCTCGGTCGCGGCGGCCTTGGTCTGCGAGTCGCTCAGCAGTGCTGCAGCGTTGGTGCGAACCTCGGTGAGGTGGCGCTCCGCTTCGGACTTCGCCTTGGTCACAGTCTCATCGTGCTGGCGCTGGGCCTCTTCGCGAAGAGTCTTGGCCTTCTCCTCGGCGTCCGCCAGGTCCTTGCCGGCCTTCTCCTTCGCCTCGCTGACGTGGCGGTCTGCGGTCTCCGTGGCGAGGGCGAGTATCCGGGAGGCATGCAGGTGCTCATCGATCGCGGATGGCTGCGCGGCCGGCTCAGCCTGTGCCGCGGCGGCCTCTGGCGCAGCGACGGGAGCCTGCCGCTCGACGACCGGCTCGGGCTGCGGTTCGGCGGGGGCGGTCTGCGCCTCGGATTCCGCCGCGTTGTCGGCCAATACCGAGTAGTGACCGCTGGCGCTCGAAGGCGCCTCGCTGGCGGTCGGCCGTCCACCCAGCTGACCTTCGAGGTCGGCTACCTGCGAGCGGAGGTCGGCATTCTCCTCGATGAGCCTGGCGAGCTCGGCCTCGACGAGGTCGAGAAACGCGTCGACCTCTTCGTCGTCGTATCCGCGCTTGCCAATCGGTGGCTTCTTGAACGCCACATTGTGGACGTCGGCGGGAGTCAGCGGCATTGTTTGTCCTTTTTCCTTCACTCAGTGCGGATCTGCAGGCAGAGCACGCCAGCCGGGACCGGCGCAACCCCACGTGGGCCTGCTCAGGGGGTGAACCTCAGGACCAGACTGAGGACTAATACTAGAACCATAAACCCTAAGTCGACCCTTGCACCCCCGATTGCGATAGGAGGGATTAATCTCCGCACCAACTTCACGGGCGGGTCGGTCACGGTGTAGACGCCATCAATCGCGATCGCGGCGGGCCCGGAGGGCACCCAGCGGCGTGCATAGATCCGCACCCATTCGATCACCATGCGCACCCAGAGCAGCACGACGAGAATGAAAAGCAGCAGGTGCAGCGCATCCAGGAAAACGTTCACCTGTCTATTGTGCGCGTGCTAGCCGCGAGCCGGGTAGCGGCCGTCCGCGATACGAGCCTTTTCCTCGGCCGTGACCTTGACTTTCTGCGGCGACAGCAGGAAGACCTTCGCGGTGATTCGCTCGAATGAACCGCGCAATGCGAACGTGAGACCGGCCGCGAAGTCGACGATGCGCTTCGCGTCGGCGTCGTCCATCTCGGTGAGGTTCATGATCACCGGGTTACCGTCGCGGAACTGCTCACCCAATGTGCGAGCCTCGGTGTAGGTGCGCGGATGCAGCGTCGTAATCCGCTGCGGGGCCGCAGGCGCCGGGACCTCGCGCGCTGCGAGACGCGGTTCGGGCACGGCGCGCTCCGGAACGCTCACCGGCGCGCTGTAACGGGGCTCTGGCGGGAGGTCGTCGATGTCGGCGTCGTCGTAATCGAAGCGATCGTCCTCGCTGATCGCATCTGCGTGAGCGTCGGACTCCCGGCGGTCGTAGGCGCGGGCACGAGGGGACGAATCACGTACGTCGGCCTCGTGCGCATCATCCTCGACGAGGCCGAGGTAGACGCCCATCTTCCGCATGGCTCCGGTCATCTGGCCACCTTCTTGGGTTGAGGACGCGCGCATAAATGCTGCGCGGTGGTTTCGTTTTCGTGCTCGCCCTAGGCTAATCGGCGCTCACCGAAGATCGCTGTTCCGACACGCACGTGCGTGGCTCCGTGCGCGATCGCAGCCGGGTAGTCACCGGACATTCCTGCGGAGATGACCTCCGCTGCGGGGAACTCGACTCGCAACTCGAGGCTGAGTCGATAGAGGCGCGCGAAACACACGTCGGGGTCCTGCCCCAGGGGCGCAATTGCCATGAGTCCGCGAATCCGCAACAACTCGTGTCCGGCGACATCGTTGGCCAACCGCAGGATGTCTGCCGGATGCGCCCCGCCGCGAGCGGCGGCAGAATCCTGCTCACCACGTGGCGCATCAGGGTCCAGATTGACCTGAAGCAATACCGGCAGCGGCGCGTACGCCGACCATCGATCGTCATCTTGCGCGGCTTTCGCCAACGCAGCGCCTAGCGCGGACCGATCGACCGAGTGCACCATATCGGCGTTCGCGACCACCTGCTTCGCCTTGTTGCGCTGCAGTCGTCCGATGAAATGCCACGTGGCACGCTGGCCCAGGTCGTGGTCGACCTCGCCGACGCCGGCCCGTTTCGCGGCTAATTCCTGCGGTTTGTTCTCCCCGAGGTCGAACAGTCCACTCGCCAAAGCGCGCGCCGCGTACTGCGGGGGATGGTTCTTGGTGACCGCGACGAGATTGACCTCACCGGGCGAGCGACCTGCAGAGCGACACGCGTCATCCAGTCGCTGGCGAAACTCCGCGGCACGTGCGGCGACGGCGTCCAGTTCCGCCGCGCTGACCTCGCTCATCTACGCTCCTCAATCCAGATGACGGCAGTCTGCCGCCCGGTCCGCCCATCGCGTCGGTAGCTGAACAACCCGTCGTCCTCAGCGGTGCAGCGATGATCGCGCTGCACCCTACTCACCCCAACGGCAGTGAGCTGCGCCACAACACCGGCTGGTAGGTCAAGTCCAGTCGTCCCGCGTCTCGTGGCGCACGCGCTTCCGGGTGCGGCAGCCTCGACATCCGCCTGCATCGCCGCTGGCACTTCATAGCAGGATCCGCAGATGGCAGGGCCCAGCAGTGCGTCGATTCGCTCTGGGCGCGCGCCGAGCTCACGCATCCGCTCAACGGTCGCCTTCACCACGCCGAGCCGCACACCGTGTCGACCCGCATGAGCAGCACCGATGACGCCGGATTCGTCGTCCCATAGCAAGACCGGCACGCAGTCAGCGGTCAGCACGTTGAGCGCGATACCTGGCGTGTCGCTGACCAACGCATCCACCATCGGTACGGGTTCTTGTTGCGGAGTCGAGACGACCGCAACCCCCCGCCCGTGCACCTGTTCCATCCACACCAGGTTCGGTCCCGGTACACCGATGGCGTCCGCCAGGCGCGCTCGATTCTGGGCCACCGCATCGGCGTCGTCACCGACGTGCGTGCCGAGGTTGAACGAGTTGTAGGGCGCGCGACTGGCTCCCGGTGAACGCGTAGACAGCACCCGTCGAATCCGACGGGTGCTGTCTGGCGCTGTCGAAGGCATGCCCAGCAGGCTAGTCCTTCATGAAATCGGGGATGTCGAGGTCATCGTCGAAATCGTCCATCGGCAGCGGACGACGGGCGGTCGGGCGCGGCGCGGGCGCGGACCTCGGCACATCGCGACGCTCGGCCGGAGCGCCTTGGCGCGGGTGCAGCGTTGGGCGATCCTCGCGCGGAGCCGAACGCTCCGCCGACGGGGGCGTCGCTGCGAACCGGTCACCGCGAGCGGCAGGCGGTTCGCTCGCGACATCGTCCTGACGAGCGGCTGGCGCAGGCGCGGGGCGTGCCGCCGAGCGAGACGCAGCCGCTGATGCCGGCAGGCCCCCGTTTCCACTGTTCCCGTTGCCCTGCGTTTGCGATACCGGTCGTGCGTTCGCGCGACCAGCGGCCACCGGCTCCTCTTCGAACCCTGCCGCGATGACGGTAATCCGCACCTCGTCTCCGAGCGCATCGTCGATCACCGCACCAAAGATGATGTTCGCATCGGGGTGAGCCGCGTCGGAAATTACCGTCGCCGCCTCGTTGACCTCGAACAGCCCGAGGTCGCTCCCACCGCACAGCGACAGGATGACGCCCTGCGCACCGTCCATCGACGCTTCGAGCAACGGACTCGCGATCGCCTGTTGCGCAGCGGTGACCGCGCGGTTCTCCCCTCGCGCCGACCCAATCCCCATCAGGGCCGAGCCAGCTCCCGACATGACCGACTTGACGTCGGCGAAGTCCAGGTTGATCAGGCCGGGGGTCGTGATCAGGTCGGTGATGCCCTGAACGCCCTGCAGCAGCACCTGATCGGCCAGTCGGAACGCATCCATCATGGTGATATTGCGATCGCCGAGCTGCAGCAGCCGCTCGTTCGGAATCACAATGAGCGTGTCGCATTCGTTGCGCAGTTCCTGGATCCCGGCCTCCGCCTGGGTGGAACGACGCTTCCCCTCGAACGCGAATGGGCGCGTGACCACACCGATGGTCAGCGCACCGAGTTTGCGCGCGATGCTGGCGACTACCGGCGCGCCACCGGTGCCGGTACCGCCACCCTCGCCCGCGGTCACGAAGACCATGTCGGATCCCTTGAGGACCTCTTCGATCTCCTCGCGGTGATCCTCGGCAGCGGTACGACCGACCTCGGGATTGGCGCCGGCACCGAGTCCCTTGGTGGCCTCGCGACCGACATCCAGTTTGACGTCGGCATCGGACATCAACAACGCTTGCGCGTCGGTGTTGATCGCGATGAACTCGACGCCCTTGAGCCCCACCTCGATCATTCGGTTGACGGCGTTGACGCCACCGCCGCCGACACCGACGACCTTGATGACGGCAAGATAATTAGGGGAGGTCATTACGACCTTCCTTCCTGCGTTTCGTACGGACTCTGGCAGTTCGACAGCACCGAAGCCGACCGACCTCTTCAGTAGAACCAACCGTAAACCTCAAGTAGAGGTTTATAGTTATGTCAACCTAGCGCTATCTGAAAGGTAGGCCAGCAG
Source organism: Cumulibacter soli (assembly GCF_004382795.1). Taxonomy (NCBI): domain Bacteria; kingdom Bacillati; phylum Actinomycetota; class Actinomycetes; order Geodermatophilales; family Geodermatophilaceae; genus Cumulibacter; species Cumulibacter soli. The sequence continues at coordinate 16,622 of NZ_SMSG01000006.1, forward strand.
CGCCACCGATGTATGCAGGCACGCCATGACACGCCAAAATTCGTGCATATCGATGCGCCATTCTGTGCACTGATGGCCGGGACGGCGCGGGCGCTGCGATGCTGCGTATCAGTAACCGCCGACACCTACTTCTGCCGCGGGGTCCGCCCCATCAGGAAAAACTCCGGGTTGGGCTGCATTCCGCCCCAGTGCGCGAGTCGGTTACTCATCGCGAAGAAGGCCACGATTGAACCAACGTCCATGACATCCTCATCGGTCAAGCCCGCATCGCGCAGCCGCTGCTGGTCACCGTCCGTGACCTCTGCGGGCGTCATCGCCAGCTTCACCGCGACCTCGATGATCACCTTCTGACGATCATCGAGATCGGCCTTGCGCCAGTCAATGGCCAGCTGATCAGAAATGAGCGGGTTCTTGGTCCGAATCCGCGCTATCGCGCCGTGGGCGACCACGCAGTACATGCAGCTGTTCTCGGCGCTAGTGGCGACCACGATCAACTCACGGTCCGCCTTCGTTAAACCAGGCGTGTCGCGATCCATCAACGAATCGTGCATCGACATAAACGCCCGCCACTCATCAGGGCGAGAGGCAACTGCCCGAAACACGTTCGGGGTAAAACCGGACTTCTCGGTCACCTCGTCGATCTTCTGCCGGATGTCCTCCGGGAAGTCCTCGACATCCGGGACGAGCGCCCGGGTCGCGATCGACGGATCTTTGTGCAGCGCCATCGGCAGCTCCTCACCTCAGGACGGGAGCGAACTGTCGGCGCTCCCCCAACGCCCCATATGTACCACGTCGGATTCTGGGCGCCTGCCGCGGCGTAACGACACCGAGCGCCGGTCGCGTTCGGCGTCGGCATACCCCAGCGCGATGACCGCTACGGGGAGCCAGTCGGCCGGTACGCCGAACTGGTCGCGAATCTGATCGACACGTTGCGGAGGCATCCCGAACAGACATGCCCCGAGCCCTTCATCGACCGCCGTTTGCAGAATCAACATCGCCGCCGCGCCCGCATCGACGTACCAGTACGGCGCCGCGAACCCGCGCGCCTCGCTCTTGTCGGCCTCGGCGTACCGCTGCTGGTACAGGTTCTCGCTACACCAGCACAGCACGAGCACGGGCGCCTGCTGCATCCTGCTGAGCCAATCATTGGCGGCACGGGTTTCGGCGCTAGTCCGCCAGAACCGCTCGCGGTCCGCGGCGTTCGTCAGTACGACGTACGCGTTGCCCTGACTGAATCCGGCGCTCGGTCCACGTTGTGCATTGCGCAGGATCCGCCGCACGCTCGCCTCGGGCACCACCCGATCGGGCTGGAACGCCCGCACCATGCGGCGAGCGCCGACCACCCGTTGGAATTCCACGACGCTACTTGATCACGATCGCCGTCGGGCTGGAGATATCCAGCACCGATCCTTCGTGGCTGAGCACCGCCGGCAGCATGGTCAATTTATCGTTCATCCTGGACGAATCGCCCCAGATCACCTCTCGCCCGTCCTTAAGCACGAGCGTCACCTGCGCGGCCGAGGGTGCCGTCACCTTCGCAACAAGCTCCCGGGTCTGCCCGTCCAGACCGTCGATGACCGCCACTGCCTCCCGGGTCGCCAGGCTCTCCGGTCCCGGATCTTCTATCTCCAGCGGCAACAGGCCCTTCGCGGCCTCCGGCGCCTTCGTGGCCGCCGCGTACGCGACACCTTCCAGATCAATCAGCCAGGGTTCATCACCGACCGTCACGGTGGCCACGGGCTGACGCTCGGTGATCGTCACCTGCAACGTGCTCGGCCAGGAACGTGAGACGGTGACGTCGGCGACCGGCGGCAGTTGCCTGATCTGCGCGGCGACCTCATCAGAATCGACCGTCGCCAGCGCGTCGTTCTCGCTCAACGCAACCGCGCTCTGCACTTCCTCGTCACTGAGGACCGTGTTGCCGTCGACAGTGATCTCACGTACGCCGAACAGCGAGGAAGAGAAGACGATCCAGCCGCCGCTGACGAGCACGACGGCCGCGACGAGCGCGATAATCGCCCATCGCGGAAAACCGGGGTTGAGTACCGAGCCACGGTTACCCTTCGCCCGTGTCGGCCCTCGCTGACCTTTGGAACTCTTCGCACTCGTCGAGCGGGTCCGCCGTGGACGATCGGCAGGTCGCACCCGGGAACTGGTGCGTGCTCGTCGTTCACTCATCGGTCAGTCCATCTAGTTCCGCCAGTACCTGCGGACCCAACTCGGTAACGTCCCCGGCCCCGATCGTCAGCACCACATCGCCGGCTCGCGCCGCAGCCGCCAACGCCGGTGCAACTTCGGCCCGGTTGGCGATGAACCGCACCGGGGCACTGACATATCGCGAAATGCTCTCGCCGGTCACGCCAGGGAAATCGGCGGCGCTCTCGCGCGCCGGATACACGTCCATCACCACGACCTCATCGGCCAAGCTCAGAGCCTCGCCGAACTGTCGCGCGAATTCAGCGGTGCGCGAGAACAGGTGCGGCTGGAAACACGCCACGATTCGCCCGTCGCCGACGACCCGACGCGCGGCGCTTAACTGCGCGCGAACCTCCGTGGGATGGTGTGCGTAATCGTCGTACACCCGCACCGCCTTGGTCTCACCGCGCAGCTGCATCCGTCGCTCGACCCCGCCGTAATTGGCCAGGCCGGCCGCGGCGGACGCCAGGGACAGATCTAAGGCCAGGCACACTCCGAGCACGGCGGCTGAATTCATCGCCATGTGCTCCCCGGCCGCGGCAACCCGGACCTCCAACTCGCCCGGTACGCCCTCGCCGGTGAGCGTGTAGGTCGTGTGCTCGGCGGCGACGTCAATATCGCGCAGTCGCAATTGCGCGGCGTCTGCCTGCCCGTAATCGATCACGCGCAGCCCACGGCGAGCTGCCCGCTCGGCGAGGCCAGCCGCATGGGCGTCGTCGGCGCACAGCACCAGGGCTCCAGCCGCGTCAATGGTGTCGACGAAGGTGTCGAAGGCGCTCAGCACGCTCTGAAAGTCACCGTAGTTATCCAGGTGGTCGGCCTCGATATTCGTGACAACCCCGATGTGCGGGGCAAACAACAAGAACGATCCATCGCTCTCGTCCGCCTCGACGGCGAACGCCTCGCCCGAGCCGAGGTGCGCATTGCGTCCGGTCGCGTTCAGTTCGGCACCAACGGCGTACGAAGCGTCGACGCCGCAGCCCAGCAGCGCGGCGACCAACATCGACGTCGTTGACGTCTTGCCGTGCGTCCCGGCGACCGCAATCGGCTTGCGGCCGCGCATGACCGCAGACAGCGCCTGCGCGCGTGGCAGCACACGTCGTCCGCTGCTTAACGCCGCGGCGAGTTCTGGGTTCTGCACCTTGATCGCTGAGGACACCACCACGGTGTCGGCGTCACCGATATTCTCCGCGCGCTGTCCCACGTGTACGACCGCTCCGGCCGCCCTCAGATCATCGAGCACCTTGGACGCCTTGGCGTCGCTCCCACTGACCGTGACACCCAGTTCGAGCATGATGCGGGCGATACCGCTCATCCCCACACCGCCGATGCCGATGAAGTGCACGGCTCCAAGGTCGGCGACATCGAAGAGCCGGCCTTCTTCGGCGTACGCCGGTAGCACCCGCTCAGTCACGACGTGCAACCTCCAACACCTTCGCTGCCAGTACCTGCGCCGCCTCGGCGTGACCAGCGCCGCGCGCAGCACCAGCCATCTGGTTCACCACCGACTCGTCGGTCAGGATCGGCAGCAGATGTTCAATCAGATACTGACCGTCCAGGTCCGCATCATCGACGAGCACGCCGCCGCCGGCAGCCACTACCGGCTCGGCATTCAGTCGCTGCTCGCCGTTACCGTGCGGAAGCGGGACGTACATCGCGGGCAGACCGACGGCCGACACCTCGGCGACCGTACCCATCCCGGAACGACACAGCACGAAGTCGGTGGCTGCGTACGCGAGGTCCATTCGATCGATGTAGGGCAACGCGACGTAGGAGGGACCACCGTCAAAGTGGGGCTCCTCGACGGTGTTCTTCTTCCCGTACGAATGCAGGACGCCGATGCCCGCCTCATGCAACTGCGGAGCCGCTGCGAGAATCGCCGTGTTCAAACGGCGCGCTCCCTGCGAGCCGCCGTACACCAGCAAGGTGCGCGTCGATGGGCGCATGCCGAAATGTTCGAGCGCCTCACCGCGCAGCGCTGAGCGATCCAACGTCGCGAGCGCGGCGCGAATTGGCATACCGACGATGCTCGCGCCATCGAGCCCATTGGTCTTGGCTGCGGTGCCGACGAATGCGGCCCATCGAGCGCCAATCTTGTTGGCGATGCCGGCGGTCGCATTGGCCTCGTGGACGACCACGGGGATGCCGAGACTCTTGGCCGCGAGATACGCCGGCAAAGACGCATAACCACCGAAACCCACCACGGCAGCGGCCTCAGTGTCTTTCAGGATCGCCTTGGCCTGTGCGCGCGCCCGCAGCAGTCGGGCCGGCAACTTCACCAGGTCCGCCGACGGTTTGCGCGGCAGGGGCACTGCAGGGACGGCGCGCAGGGTGAATCCGCGTTGCGGGACCAGGCTGGTCTCCAGCCCGCCAACTGAGCCGATACAGGTGATCTGCAGGCCGGGCTCGGCTTCCTGCAACGCGACCGCAGTGGCGAGCATCGGCTCGATGTGACCGGCGGTGCCTCCCCCGGTCAGCACGATATGGCGGCTCATCTGGTGCGTCGTCCTCTCGAATGATTCTCAGTACGGTTCCGACCGCGATCCGGCGACGCGCGGCGTGCCCCAGTTCCCGTCCGGCCCGCGGGCGGCGTCCGGCCGGTGTCACCTCGTGAGCGCTTGGCCTGCGGTGACCGTTTCGTGGGCGGGTTCGTCGCCGACCTCGCTCGCTTCGCGGGTTCCGCCTTCGCAGTCCGAGGATTCGCGGATGTCCGAGCCTTCGGCGCGGCCGCCGTCTTCGTCTTGGGCGCCCGCTTCTTGGTCGAACCACCGGTCGCCGAAGCCCGCGTGCCACCGCGAGCACGACCGGATGGTGGCTTGCCGACGTCCACCGTCACGCTCGCCGGGACCGGCAGCGACAGCCATCGACCGAATCGGCGTTCTCGCGACTGCAGGTAACGGATCGCGGGGGGCTCGTGTCGGGCGCAACTGGCCAATATCCCCATCGCGAACATCGTGACCACCAGCGACGTGCCACCGGAGGAGATCAGCGGCAGGGTGATGCCGGTGACCGGCAACAGGCCGACGACGTACCCGACGTTGATCAGCGCCTGCGCCACCATCCACACCGCGGTCGTCGCCGAAACCAGACGGATGTACACGTCCCCGGTGCGCCTAGCGATCCGTATCCCGGCGTAGGCCACTCCACCGAACAGGATCAACACGAGTGCGCAACCCAGGAAGCCGAGTTCCTCGCCGATGATCGCGAAGATGTAGTCGGAATGCGCGTTCGGTAGCGCACCCCACTTCGTGCGGCTATTACCCAAGCCGACGCCGAACATCCCACCGGTGCTCAGTGCGTAGAAGCCCTGAATTGCTTGATGGCCCGAGCCGTCCGCATCGGCCCAGGGGTCCAGGAACGACAGCACTCGGCTCATTCGGAAGCCCTGCGTCGCGATTGCGGCAACGCCGACGGCCGCTCCCGCGATCAGCATCAACCCGAACATCCGCATCGGCGCTCCGGCGATCCACAGCAGCGACAGGAAGATCACGATGTACGTCACTGTGGTGTGCAGGTCGGGCTCGATCACCACCAGACCGCACAGCACGATCAAACCTGGCAGCAGTGGCTTGAGCATCCCGCCCCAGGTATTGAGGATTTTGCGCCGCTGGGTCAGCACGTGTGCACCCCAGAGCAGGAAAGCGATCTTGCCGACCTCAGACGGCTGGAACAGCATGATCCCGGCGATATCGAACCAGCGGCGGGCACCGCCGAGTTCCTGGCCGATACCCGGCACGAGCACCAGCGCGAGCAGCATGAGCGCGGCGAGCATCATCATCGGCGATAGCCGCCGCCAGGCACCTAGCGGCACCCGCAACGCTGCGATCATCGCGATGAGTCCGAGTGCGACGAAGATCAACTGGCGATTGAACAGGTAGTACGCCGACCCATAAAGCTGTAATGAATCGACAGCGGACGCGGACGCCATCATGACTAGCCCGAAACTCACCAACGCGAGGGTGAGCACCAGCACCAGATAGAACGAGGTCATTGGCTTGGTCAGGAACGCGCCGATGCTGTTGCGATAGCGGCGCGCGACTTGCCCGGACTCGTAGACCACGCTCCCGCGTGCGGACCGTTCGACGGACTCGGTGCTGACCACCGCTACCTCCTGCCCTCTCCCGATCTGAGTTACTGCGCGTGGATTCCCTCCTGCGCGCGGGCCGCTTCGGTGAAGACGCGTCCGCGCTCGGCATAGTCGACGAACATGTCCATCGACGCGGCCGCGGGCGCCATCAGCACCACAACCTCGTCCCCCGTACGTGCCGCTTCGGTGCGCGCGAGTTCGGTCGCGACGCGCACCGCCTCGGCCATACCTATATGTTCGGCGCTCGGTATGTCGATTGCGTGCACCTCGGGCGCGTGTCGCCGAAGTGCCTCCGTGATCACTGCCCGGTCGCGACCGAGCAGCACCACCGCCGCCAATCGCTCACGCACCTGCTCGATGAGTCCGGCGAAGTCGCCGGCGACGGCGCCCTTCAGCAGACCGCCGGCGATCCACACCACGCGCGGGTATGAGGTGAGCGAGGCGGTCGCCGCGTGCGCGTTCGTGGCCTTGCTGTCGTTCACCAACCGCACCGAGCCGCCCGCGAACTGCCCAACGCCGACGGTGACATTGCGGTGGTCGCCCGGGCGGTACGCGCGTAATCCATCGGCTACCTGCTGGGCGTTGACCCCAACCGTGCGGGCGAGCGCCGCCGCGGCGAGCGCGTTGGCGGCATTGTGCCCTCCGGGCGGGCGGATGTCCGCGGCCGCGATCAGCACCTCGCCGTCCGGATCGACACTGCGATCGATCAGCATGCCGTCGCGGATGCCGAGTTGGCCCGCGGCCGGTTCGGATTGGGTGAACTCAATCCGGCGGGTGGCTTCGGGCAGTGCCGCCGCCAGTTCAACGACGTGCGGGTCATCGGCGTTCAGCACGACCTGGGAGCGCCCACCCGCCCAGATCCGCGACTTATCCGCGGCGTACGCCTCCAGGGAGCCGTGCCAGTCGAGATGGTCGGCCGCGATATTCAGCAACGCCCCGGCCGCCGGGGTGACCGACGGGGCCCAGTGCAACTGGAAACTGGACAACTCCACGGTCAGCACATCGTACGAGCGATCGGCGGCCACGACGGCGTCGATCACCGGCGGGCCCACGTTGCCGACCTCGGCAACGTGGCGATCGGCAGCGCGCAGGATCGCGGTGAGCATGCCCACCGTCGTGGTCTTGCCGTTCGTTCCGGTGACCGCCAGCCACGGCACGGTGGCATCTCGCAGATGCCACGCGATTTCTACCTCGCCGACTACGGGAATGCCGCGGCGAGCGGCGTCCGCCAACAGCGGGTGGGACGGCGGCCATCCTGGTGAGGTGACGACAAGGTCGACGTCCGCCGGCACGACGTCGAGGTCTCCGGCGTACCGCACGCCCAGCGTGGCTAACTCATCGTCAACCGCTGCCGCTCGCCGATCGACGAGGCGGACATCGTCGCCGCGCACAGCCAAGGCGCGCGCGACGGCGGCACCCGACACGCCGCCACCGGCAACCAGCACACGCCTCACTGAATCGTCGCCGTCGCGAGCCAGTCGGCGTAGAAGATGCCCAGGCCGAGCGCCACGCACATCCCGGTGACGATCCAGAACCGCACGACGACAGTCATCTCGGTCCAGCCGGATAACTCGAAGTGATGATGCAGGGGTGCCATTCTGAATAGCCGTTTACCGGTGATCTTGAAGTAGCCGATCTGCAAGATCACGGATGCGGTCACAGCGACGAACAGTGCGCCGAGGACGAACAGCAGTAGCTCGGTGCGGGTAGTGATCGCGAGCCCGGCAATTCCGCCGCCGAGCGCCAGCGAACCGGTATCGCCCATGTAGATGCGGGCAGGATTGGCGTTCCACCACAAGAATCCGATACACGCGCCCATCATCACCGCAGCCAACAGCGCCAGGTCCATCGGATCTCGCACCGTGTAGCAGCCGGCGACCTGCGCGCGCGAACACTGATGGCTGAACTGCCAGAACGAGATGACGACGTACGCGCCGAACACCATCGTCGCGGCGCCGGCGGCGAGTCCGTCGAGTCCGTCGGTGAGGTTCGTAGCGTTGGAGAACCCGGAGATGAACAGGACCGCGAACACCACGAAACCGATGGCACCCAGCCCCAGCATCGAGATATCTCGCACGAAGGAAATGTCGGTCGATGCGGGCGTCACGCCGCCCTGTTTGAACTGCAGCGCCATAACGGCAAAGCTGATCGAGACGAACAATTGACCGAGCAGTTTGGCGGTCTTATTCAGCCCGAGGCTGCGCTGCTTCGCGATCTTGATGTAGTCATCGAGGAATCCGACTAACCCGAGTCCAACGAATAGGTACAGCACCAACAATCCGGACGGCGTCACATCGCGTCCGAAGTCGTTGACCATGATCAGGTGGGCGCCGAAGTATCCAACAATCGTCGCGATGATGATTGCGATACCGCCCATGGTGGGCGTCCCCTGCTTGACCAGGTGAGTTTGCGGGCCGTCATCGCGTACCTGCTGGCCGTACGCGCGGCGCTTGAGCTGGCGAATCAACAGCGGGGTGAGGATCAGCGAGGTCATCAGCGCCAACACCGCGCCGAGCAAGATCGACCTCATTGTTGCGCGCCCTTCCACAGCCGTGATTCTCGTGCCTGACCACGGTAGCGCGTGCGCGTTGCCCAATTGGACAGCCCGCGCCGGTGCGTCACGAGGTCCGCTCCGCGATGGCCGCTCGCAACTGCGCACGATCGTCGAACGGGTGCACAACGGTACCGACGTACTGTCCGGTCTCGTGCCCCTTGCCCGCGACTAGGACAACGTCGTCGGTCCGAGCCAGCTCGACCGCCGCCCGAATCGCTGCGGCGCGGTCGGAGACCTCCAGGATCTGCGCTCGTTCGGGTGCATCGACGCTGTGCGCGCCTCGCAGCATCGCAGCCCGGATCGCGGCCGGGTCCTCGCTGCGCGGATTGTCGTCGGTGATCACCAGCACGTCGGCGCCCCGCGCTGCGACCTCGCCCATGATCGGTCGCTTGGACGCGTCGCGGTCGCCACCGCACCCGAGCACGATCAGCACGCGCCCGCGCGCCTGCTGACGCACCGACTGTAAGGCGGCCTCCACCGCGGCAGGCTTGTGCGAATAGTCCACGACGGCCAGGTAATCCTGGCCGGCCTCGATGCGTTCCATCCGGCCCGGCACACGTACATCGGCCAGCGCTGCGGCCGCGAGTTCAGAATCGACGCCGACCTCGGCGGCCATCGCCGCGGCCATCGCGGCATTCGCGACGTTGAACGCGCCGGGAAGGCTCAGGTTCACGTTGAGGTTTACCGATTCCGGACCGACGAGAGTGAAGGCGCCGGGCGCACCGCCCGGGCGAACTGACCAGTCCGCCGCCGCGCCCGATGGCGATAACGTCACCGTGCGCTGCGGCCGATCGACCAGCGTGGCGCCGTACGGGTCGTCAATATTCAGCACGTGTACGGCGGCACGTCCGTCGAACAGCGCAGCCTTCGCCTGGAAGTACTCCTCCATCGTGTGATGGAAGTCAAGGTGATCCTGCGAGAGATTGTTGAAGCCGGCCACCGCGAACTCGATCCCACTGACGCGGCCGAGTTGCAGCGCGTGGCTGGAGACCTCCATCACCACGTGCGTGACTGAGCGCTCGACCATCACCGCCAGCAGCGCCTGCAGGTCCGGCGCCTCGGGCGTGGTGAACGAAGCGCCCGGGGTGTGCTCGAAACGTTCGTCGGCGATCAAGGTCTCGACGGTGCCCAGCAGCCCACTGCGGATGCCCGCGGCGTCAAGAATCGCGCGCAGCAAGTAGGCGGTGGTCGTCTTCCCGCTCGTCCCGGTGATGCCTAGCAGTTTCAGCGAACGCGATGGGTCGCCGTACACCTGCGCGGCTGCGGCGCCGATCACCGCCCGCACATCGTCGACCACGAGCACCGGTACCTCTAGGGGTCCGGCGACATCCACTCCCTGCTGGTCGGTGAGCACTGCTACGGCGCCTGCGGCCACGGCGTCAGCGGCGAACCGCGCGCCGTGTGCCCGCGAACCGGGAACACCAACGAACAGGTCGCCGGCGCGGACCTCGGCCGAGCGGTTGGTGATACCGCTGACCTGCACCTCGGCGCCCTGATGTTGCGCGGAGATGCGCTGCGCAATAGCGGTCGTGCGCACCATCGGACGGTTCGTGGGGCGAAGTTGAGAACTGGATGTCACGGCTGAATCCTACGTGGCCATCGGCCGGCTACTGGCCGGCGATGAGGGTGTACGACGGCGACGCCTCGGTCGACGGCGGAACTCCCTCAGACTGCAGAATCTGCCCCATCACGGTCGAGAACAGGCCCGCGGCGCCGGAGCCGCCGACCGACGCGGTCGGGTCGGTAATCGCGATTGCGACGACGTACTGCGGGTCCTCGATCGGCGCCATACCGACGAACGTGTGGTTATAGCCACCGCCCTCGTAGCATCCGCAATCCGGGTTGGCGCGCTGTGCCGTACCGGTCTTGCCACCGACCCGGTATCCGGGAACCGTCGCCTTGGTACCGGTACCACCTTCACCGGTGACCGCCTCGAGCATGCCGCGCAACTCGGCCGCTGCTTTCGAGCTGATCACCTCAACAGGCTTCGCCGGCGTACTGGGCGTCTGGCTACCGTCCGCACCGATCACTGATTTCACGATCCGCGGCGGAATCCGGGTGCCATCGTTGGCGATGGCTTGGTACGCCGAGGCCATCTGCAATGGCGTCATCGATACGCCCTGCCCGATCGGCACATTGCCGACCTGACTACCGGACCAGGTGTCCCGCGGCGCGAGCAGACCGGGTGACTCGGCCGGCAACTCGATCCCCGTTTCCTCGCCTTCACCGAACTTTTGCAGCATCTCGAAGTAGTCGTTGGGATCCAACTCTTTGTTGATCATCAACGTGCCGACGTTGGAAGACTGGGCCAAGATCCCGGTCGCGGTGAACGGCACCGTGTCGTGCACCCACGCGTCGTTGACCACCACATCGGCCACAGGAATCGACCCTGGCACGTCCAACACTGAATCCGGCGTGATGAGCCCCTGATCGAGCGCGGGCCCCATCGTGGTGACCTTGTTGATCGAACCGGGCTCCAGCACCGAGGACACCGTCGGGTTGCCGATATCGTCCCCGTCGCTGGCGCCCAAATTACCCGGGTCATACCCCGGGGTGCCGTACATCGAGACCACCTGCCCGGTGTTCGCGTCCAGGGCCACGGCCGACACGGCAGCCGCAGCCGGGTTCTTCTTCTGGTACTCGTCTACCGCACTCTGCAGCAGGTACTGCAGATCCGCGTCGATGGTGAGTTGCACAGTCGATCCTGGCACCGCCGGGGTCTCCTCCTGCACACCGGCCGGAATCATGTACCCGCTGGGGCTCGCCTCGTAGGTGAGCTTCCCCTCCTTGCCGGCAAGAACGGCGTCCATCGACTGCTCGACACCCGCCGAGCCGACGGGCTTGTCCCCGTCGCCGCTGCCCTGAGAGATGAACCCGACGAGCTGCCCACCGGTGGTTCCGGCCGGGTAGATGCGCTTCTGGGTGTACTCGTCTCCGATCTTTTCGTACAACGGCTCACCGTTGAGCTCGGAGGTACGAATCTCGTTCGCCTTCGCCGGATCAACGTCCTTGGCGATGACCGCGTAGCGACCCTTGGAGCTGACCGCAGAGAGCACCTTGGCGTACGGCACACCGAGTTTCTTGCTGACGAACACTGCGAGGTCGGCTCGTTCATCGGGGTCGATGTTCTTCGGGTCGGCAAATACCGTTCGAGTTTCAACGCTATAGGCCAGGCGCGTCCCATCGGTATCGGTGATCGCGCCGCGCTGCGCGGTGATCACCTTGCTCTTGAGACGGTCCCCTTCTGCGGTGGCGGCGTACGCCGCGGCGTCGACACCCTGCAACTGCAGCAATCGGCCCCCGATGATGAGCATCAGTGCGGTGAGGACGACGAAGATCCCGGTCGTACGCCGTTCGGGCCGACCAAGCGGGAAACCCCGGACGCGTCGACGCCGGGTGGCACGCCCCCGCGACGCTGCGCCGGAGGTAGATCGGGAGGACGCCGGGCGCCGGGTAGCGCGCTCGGTCGGGGTACGGCGGTTGCCTGCCCCAGGTCGGCTGCCGGCGGGGCGGCGTGAGCGCTCGGACATCAGTCTCCTGCGGTCGCGGACTGGTCGGTGGGCATCGTCGGCGGGTGCTCGGGGTGAGGTGGTGGCGCCTCGTCTTGCTCGGGCTCGGTGGGTTCGATCCACGTCGCGGAGCCGTCCGCGCCTACCACCAGGTTCCCGGGGTTGGCGCCGGGCTCCATCCCGAGTTCGGTCGCCCGCTTCGCGAGTTCTTCGGGTGCCTGCTTACCGGCGACCTGCTGCTGTAGCTGCTGTTCGGTCAATGTGAGCGAGTACAACTCGTCATTGAGCTTCTGCTCGGTGAACGACGTCTGGGCGGTGGCAGTGTTCACCATGAGCATGGTGACCACCGCGATACCGACGATCAGGGCGAACACAATCACGAACGGCCATTGCGACTCCTGCTGACGAACAGCGAGCCGAATAAGGCTGCGGCTCTTGACCAGTTGCGCGCGCAACGACCGATCCGCCGCCGCGCGGCGGGCCGCGCGACGCTGTTCAGTAAAACTGCGGCGGCGCGTCTCGCTCGGACGGTTCTTGACGGACGCGGAATCGCGGGTGCGGGTGGGCGTGGCGAAAGCAGTGCTCATGAAGCTTCCCGTACTCGTTCGACGGCGCGCAGGCGCACCGAGGCGCTGCGCGGGTTTATCTGTTGTTCGGATGCCGGAGCCTTCTCCGCGCCGCGGACCAGCAGCTTCATCTCGGGCTGCTGGGACTCCAGGCTCACCGGCAGGTCCAGCGGGGTGTGATCGGTAGCGGCGTCGGCGAAGGCCTTCTTCACGATCCGGTCCTCCAGCGAGTGATACGACAGCACCACCAGCCGGCCGCCGAGCGCCAACTGATCGAGCGCTGCGCGTACTGCTCGACTCAGTACGGTGAGTTCGTCGTTCACCTCGATCCGCAAGGCCTGAAACGTGCGCTTGGCGGGATGCCCGGTGCTGCGCTGACGCACGGCCGCCGGCAATGCGTCCTGAACCAGGGCCGCGAGTTGTCCCGTCGTGCGCAACTCGCCGCGAGCGCGCACGATCGCGGCGGCGATACGGGGCGCTAGACGCTCCTCGCCGTACTGCGACAGGACGCGCTTCAACTCGGACTCGCTGTAGGTGTCCACCACGTCCTGCGCGGTGCGACCACTGCTGCGGTCCATTCGCATGTCCAGCGGCGCGTCCTGCATGTATGAGAATCCGCGATCGGGCTGATCGATCTGCATCGAGGAGACGCCAAGGTCGAGCAGGACTCCGTCGGCGGCTGCCAGGCCGAGGTCGCTGAGCACCCGCAGAATGTCGTCGTACACCGCGTGTACGAGGCTGAGGCGGTCGGCGTACGGCGCGAGTCGCACGCGACTGAGCTCCAGTGCCGTTTCATCGCGATCGATTCCGACGACGCGCGCCTGCGGAAACGCCCGCAGCACGGCCTCGCTGTGCCCACCGTGACCGAGCGTGCCATCGACGTAGATTGCGCCGGGGCGCTGCAAAGCAGGTGCCAGCAGTTCGAGAGTGCGTTCGAGTAGGACTGGGGTGTGCTGTGCGGCGTCGCTCATCACTGCCCTTCCCACTCGAAGCCGATTGCCGTCTGCTCGTACAGCGCGCCGTACGACGTGGTCCCCTCCCGGCAACCCACCTGGCACCGGGGAAGGTGCGCCAGGGTGGATGCCCGGGCGAGGGCCGCACCGTGCGGTGCGCCATCGTCGCTACTCCGGGAGGACAAAGTCCTCGGAGAAGTCGACGAACCCCTGCTCCTGTTCCGAACTGAACCGTCGCCATGCCTCGGCGTCCCAGATCTCGACCTTGTCGTTGACTCCGACCACAGCGCATTCGCGGGACAGGCCGGCGTACTCGCGTAGGGCGGCTTTGACCACGATGCGTCCCTGCTTGTCGGCCAGTTGATCGTCGGCCGACCCGAACAGGGCACGGGCGTAGTTGCGGACTGCGGCGTTGGTTGATGGGGCTTTGTTGAGGCGGGCAGCGATCCGCTCGAACTCCGACCGTGGGTACACGAACAGGCAGCGGTCCTGCCCCTTGGTGATCACCATGCCGTCGCTGAGCTTGTCGCGGAACTTCGCCGGTAACGCCAGACGACCCTTCTCGTCCATGCGCGGATAGAAGTCACCGAAGAACATCCGGCTTCCCCTCCCCACGCGGCGCGACCGACATGCCCCACTCTACCCCACTACCCACCACTCTGAACCGAAAATCGGCCCTTTATGCCCGTCACGGCAAATTTTCCGGTCGTTACGACAGATCACAGGCAGACAGCGATAGCCAGCTGGCCTCCGCTGACCAGGGATTTTGCGGATTGGTGGATGCGTGGGGGCGCTGGTGGGGAGTTTTGGGGGATGTGACGCTACGGAAATCTCATCTAGTCATCGTTCACAGCGCCGCTACACGATTAGGCTCATTGCAGGCGCACTGCCGTTGCCCCCCACCGGAGGATCAGTGACCGAATCCGCAACACAGCCCCATCGGAGCCGACGTCGTGCCGTACCCACGACGTTGAGCGGCGATGAGGTTCGCAATAGCACGCTCGCGATCGCTGCCGAGGTCGAAAAAGTCATCTCCGGCAAGAGCGAGGTCATCCACACGGCCATCGTGTGCTTGCTGTGCGACGGCCATCTGCTCATCGAGGACGTGCCCGGAGTCGGAAAGACGAAGCTGGCCAAGGCACTCGCTGCGGCTATCGACGGCAGCGTGCAGCGAATCCAGTTCACGCCGGACCTGCTGCCCAGCGACCTCACCGGAGTCTCGGTCTTCAATCAGCGCCAGCGTGCGTTCGAGTTCACCGCCGGGCCGCTTTTCGGAAACATCGTGATCGGCGACGAGATCAACCGGGCCACCCCAAAGACCCAGTCTGCGCTCCTGGAAGCGATGGAGGAACGCCAAGTCACCGTCGACGGTGAGACCCACGATTTACCCCGCCCCTTTATGGTCGTCGCCACGCAGAATCCGATCGAGATGGAGGGCACGTTCATCCTGCCGGAGGCGCAGCGCGATCGATTCATGGCGCAAGTCGAGATGGGTTACCCCGACCAGGACGCCGAGGTTCGGATGCTCGCCGAACACGGACCGAGCGATCCGCTCGACGTCGTCCAGCCGGTCTGCACCGCAGAGGACGTCGCCGCGATGATCCGCACGGTACGGGCTAGCCACGTCGCCGAGTCCATTCACCGCTACGTCGTCCGCCTGGCAGATTTCACGCGGCAGCACACCTCGGTACGCCTCGGCGCATCGCCGCGCGCCGCACTTCAACTGCTGCGCGCGGCCAAGACGGCGGCAGTGCTATCGGGGCGCGACTATGTCACGCCGGACGACGTACAGCGCCTCGCACCCACGGTGTGGTCGCACCGGCTACTGATGGGCGGGCATGATATGCGCACCCGTCACGCAGCCAGCGACATCATCGACGAGGCGATCAGCAGCGTTGGCATCCCGAACTAAACGTCGTAGCCGGCGCCGATGGGCAGGCACGACGTTCACCACCCGAGGCAGCAGTGTGCTCGCTGCAGCGCTCGCCGCTGGCGCAGGATCGTTCGCGCTCGGCGAGACGGATCTATTGCGGGTGGCGATCGTGCTGGTCATCGTCTGCGTGCTGACGTGGTTGTGCGCCTTGCTGCTGCGCGCGAGGATCCGCACCAGGTACTTCCTCGATCCCGCCGAGGCCGCAGTCGACACGTCGGTCAATGTCGCCGTCAACGCCCAGGTCACGCGATTCATGCAACCCGCTGCGCTGGTGTGCCACGCACGCACCGACACCGGGCTCACCAGCACGGCGCACCTGTCGGTCCCCGGCGCGGCGGCTGACGGCGGCGTCCGCCTGGATTTCTCCACCAAGGTCACCGCACGCGGATCACACAAGTTCGGTCCGCTAGAAGTCACGATCCGCGACCCGCTCGGTCTGGTCAGTACGCGTTACAGCGGCACCACTCACGCCACGATCCTGGGCTTGCCGCGGCACCACCGGGTACACCCCGGGTGGCTTCGTTCGATCGGTGCGGTCCCCCGCACTGCGAACACTGCTCTCGAGGAGGGCCTGGCCGGCCAACCCGACGTAGGTATCCGCGACTACCACCCCGAAGACGGGATGCGGCGGATCCACTGGCGCAGCAGCGCACGCACCGGCCGTCTCATGACCCGCCTTGAGCGGCCGGAATCCGAGACCGCGGCGACCATCGCGTTCGAGTCCCGAGCGCAACTCCACGACGAGCGGACGTTCGAACGAACGCTGGAAATAATCGCTTCGCTCGGCGTGGCACTGCTGGAGCATGGCTGGGGGTTGCGGGTGATCGACTCGACCGGGCCCCGCCGTCCACCCACCGGCGCCTGGCACCGGGATTCGCTGCTGCGCTTTCTCGCGCTCGCGCATCCCATTAGCGATGGCGGCGCACCACCGTTGCCGCCGGTGGCGACACCGATGATCCTGGTAACGACCGACCCGCAGCAGCACCGCCCGCAACAGCGCGCGCAGACGTTCATCGTTCCGCTGGGCGCGAGCAAAGCCGAGCCCACGCCCGGGCTGACGATGATGCCCCGCGGCGGCTCGATCGCTGCGGTGCTGGCCGAAGCACCGACCGAGGGAGCGCTCGCGTGAGCGCCGCCGCCGTGTCGCGCATTGCCGCACCCATGATCGCCGGTGTTGCCACCCTGGCAACCCTGGCGACTATTGGCCCCGTCTTCTCCGGCCAGAATTGGCTGTGGACCAGCGTGGCCGTGATCGCCGCCGTCGTGCTGAGCGGTATCGCGCTGCGCAAACTGAACCTCGCGCACGCGTACGTGTGCATTCTGCAGTTGCTGGTCGGGCTATACGCCTTGTTACTGCTGACGTGCCAGCCCACGTTGCTCGCCGGGTTCATCCCGTCCGGCGATACCTTCGAACACTTCTTCGCGCTGTTGAATGAGGGCGCCAACACGGCGCGAACCCAGGTAGCACCGATCGATCCGACCCCAGGCACCGCAGCACTACTGGCTCTGCTCGTGCTCCCCGTCGGCGTACTCGTCGACGATTTCACTGTCACCGGCCGCCCGGCGCTCACCGGGATTCCCCTCCTGACACTCTTCGCCATCTGCGCCGCGATCGTCCGCGAACCGATCTCGATGTGGCTGGTGGCGATCCCGCTGATCGCGTTCTTGCTGTTGTTATGGGTTGCCGATGGTGATCGTCCGGCTACCGCGCGGTTCCGTGGAGCGGCCAACCTGCTCAGCACCGGTCTGATTCTGATCCTCGCGATCAGTGTCGCCGCCGCCGTCACCGTCGTCGTACGGCTGCAGGACGGCGGTATCTTCGCCGTCGCCGGAACTAAGCGAGCACCGAACGAGACGGTCGCGCGCACGACCGATCTGGTCGGCCAACTCTCTCGCGATGAGCCGATTCCGCTGTTCACCCTCACCACCGACGATCCCACGCCCTTCTATCTGCGCACCCTGGTACTGGAAAATTGGGGCCTCGCAGGGTGGAGTTTCGCGAACACTCAGGACGACGATGTCGACCTTTCGGATATCCCGACCGGCGAGATCAGTGATTCAACGGCAACGACCCACACAACGATCACGGTCGAGCAGTACAACGACATCTTCGTGCCGACCTACTACTCGCCGACGTCAGTCGAGTTGTCCGGTGCGCGGTATGACCGCGATATGGGCGTCGTCTTCACCGATGACAAGGGCGACGTCAACGGGCGCACTTACGAGATCACCTCGCAGGTGCCGCGACCGACCCAGGAGGAACTCGCTGCGGTCACTAGCTCCGTGCCTCCCGAGGTCACCAAGAACCTCGTCGTGCCGAATGACGTTGATCCTTCCGTCGTCGAGCTGACCAACTCGATCGTGGGTTCAGCCAATACGCCGTGGACCGTCGCCACCGCGCTCGATGAGTTCTTCAGCGACCCAGCACAGGGGTTCACCTATGACCTGCAGGTGCCCGATCCCGAAGGCGCCGACCCACTCGCCAGCTTCCTGGACAAACGTGTCGGCTTCTGCGAGCAGTATGCCTCCGCGATGGCCAGCATGTTCCGGATCTCAGGAGTGCCCGCACGGGTCGTGGTCGGCTACACCAACGGCGAGCAGAACGACGATGGCGAATTCGAGATCACTACCGATGACGCACATGCCTGGGTCGAGGCTTATTTTGGCGAGTCGGGGTGGATCCCGTTCGACCCGACGCCCATTGGTGACCGATCCGAGCCGCTTTCGTACGCCCCGAGCGATCAGCTCGACGGTGACGATGAAGATCCGTCGACCAGTTCCAGCGAATCGACAGCGACCTCATCTGCTCCGGACACGTCGTCCGCTGCCGAGTCCGTCGACCCGTCCGCGCAGGCGGAGGCAGACGCGGCTGAGGCCGATCAAGGTCTGCCGATCGCGGCCATCCTGCGTTGGGTCCTCATCGCCGTGCTCGGCGTGGCGTTACTGGCACTGCCAGGTGTCCTCAGGCTTGCGCGATGGCGCCGGCGACTGGCGACTGCGGGCTCTGGGGGCGCCGACGGCGCCGCGGCAGCATGGGCAGAACTCGTCGAACTCACCGATGCGCTCGGCGCGCCAGCGGTCGCAACACGCGGGTACCGAGCGCAAGTCGACGTATGGGCGGACTCGTTCGGTATCGATCGGGCCGAGCTCGCAGATTTCGGCGAGGCTGTCGAGCGGGCGCGCTACAGCGCGCATGGATCTGACTCGTTGGCCAGTGAGTTGCGCGGCGCTCGGGACCGGATCCGCGTTGCGGTCGGTCGCCTCCGCTGGTGGGCAGCGATAGCCGTGCCCCGAGCGGTACGCGGATTACTAGGTCGCTAAGCCTTATTGCGTCTTTCGCTAGGACGCCGTCGCACAATCCGGGCTTAATCCCGACGGGCCAATGCGGACGTGTGAGTCGCTGCATATGGCGTTCGCCGGCAGAACCGTGAGGGTTACTGGCCGCCCTCAAAGCGGCGACGCATCCGCTCCTGCGCCTTGTCCGCTACGCCGCCCCCACCCGAGGAACGCTTGCCACTCGAGCCACCACGGTCTTTGCCAGCGCTCTTGCCGTCCTTGTTCTTAGGCGGCGGATTCTGGGTTACGCGCACGCCGATGACACCACCGATCAGCATGATCAAGAAACCGAGCACGCCGACGATGACGTTCTGTAGCCACACACCCCCGACGAGTACGACGAGGCCAAGCACGCCGCATCCGATCGCGAGCTTGAGGCTCCCGATACGGGCTGGTTTATGACTGGATTTCTTGACGGCGGCCCGAAATTTCGGGTCCTCTGCGTACAGGGATCGCTCGATCTGCTCGAGTACCCGCTGCTCATGCTCGGAGAGTGGCACGACATCTCCTCGTAGGTCGTTGCGGTGGGTCGCTCCACCGCGCACCTCCTAGGATACGAGCGTTCTGGGAAGTTAGGAACCCAGACTCGAATTCTCGTGGTCAGAGCGTCCCTGAGACGGCGGTCTACGTAGGCTGGACGCCGGTCGCAACGCGGATCCGCCAAATCGCGCCACCACTTCATCGAGCGCGCGTTCGGCCCCCTCCCACCGCTGCTGGGGCTGATCTTCTTCAGCGTCATCGAAGGTCAATTGCACCGGTTCGCTGTCCTGCTCGATCAGTGCCGACGCACGCACCCCCAATAGACGCACCGGCCGTCCGCCCAACACTGTGCGCTCGATGTCCTGCCACAGCGTTCGAAGATGCGGCAGCATGGCGGCCGCGGTGTGCGTCGGACGCTCTAACGTGAGTTCGCGGGTGTACGTCGTAAAGTCACCGGCCCGCAACTTCACCCCGATCGTCCGTGCTTGAAGCTGCTTACTGCGAAGGCGAGCGGCGACCTTCATCGTCAGCCGATTCAGCTCTGCCTCGATCTGCGGATGAGCGGTCAGCGGCCGGAAATAGGTGTTCTCCGCCGAGATGGACTTATCGACTCGTTCTGGGGTGACGCTACGTGGGTCGCGCCCCGCGGCCAGCGCGAGAATGTGCTCGGCACGACCGCGACCGATATTCGAGTACAACGTCTGCGGCCTACTCGCCGCGATGTCACCGATCGTGAACAAGCCGAGCGCCTGTAACTTCGCGGCCGCTTTGGGACCCACGCCCCACAACGCCGAAATCGGTAGGGGGTGCAGAAAACGCAGCGTGTCCGCGGCCGGGACGACCAGGAGGCCGTCGGGTTTACATCGGGTGCTCGCGATCTTCGATACAAAGAGTCGACTCGCTATGCCCACCGAACACGTCAGTGACAATTCGTCGGCGGTGCGCCGGCGAATCATTTGCCCGATCTCGCGTGGGCTGCCAAGTACTCGCACGGCACCGGAGACGTCCAGGAACGCTTCGTCCAGCGACAGCGGCTGCACGAGCGGCGTCACGTCACGCAGGATCGCCATGACATCGGCCGAGGCAGCGGCGTACTCGTCGTGGTCACCGCCGACAACTATCGCGTGCGGGCACAGCCGCAGCGCTTTGGACATCGGCATCGCGCTGCGGACGCCGTACCGCCTGGCCTCATAACTCGCCGTCGAGACCACTCCGAAACCGCCAGCGCCGCCGACGATGACTGGCTTACCGGCGAGGGCCGGGTTCTTACGCACCTCGACACTGACAAAGAACGCGTCCATGTCGACGTGCAGGTAGTGACAGCCGCTGTCATCGACCTCTCCCTGGTCGCCAACGGCTATCCGCTCCTGATCGGCGCTACGCCCCATTGCCCCGTACGGCGACAATGTGCAACAGGGGTGCTGCCCGCGCCAAGAACGGGTCGGCAGCCACGCGCTGCGCCAATTCTCGCGCACCCGATGCCTCGGCCTCAGCCGGGTTCAGTTCACCGAGCAGGCCGACGCCACGCACATGGGTGACCTGCAGGTCGAGGGACTCTAGGAGCTCGGTCAACTCATCGGCGTCGAACCGGCGTCCAGCGGGTCCGGGTACCGAATCGTCCAGAATCGCATCGGCCTCCTCCAGACGCCCGCTGATGATCCGACTCAGCGCTGCTCCCGGGCGATTCGCCGCCACGACACTCAGCGTTCCGCCGGCCGGTAAAGCCGCGGCCGCGGCCGACAGGATGTCCTGTGGTGACCCGACGAATTCGAGCACGCGGTGGCACAGCACGATGTCGGCGCTATCGACCTCAATCGGCTCCCGGACATTGTCGAGGTCGACGTTCCGGCCGGTAACTCGATCGCCGACACCGGCCGACTCGGCGCGACGCGCGAGGGTCGCCAACGCGTCATTACTGTGGTCGAGGACCTGCACCGTGTGACCGTCAGCAGCGATCGCTACGGCGTACACACCACTCCCACCGCCAAGGTCGAGCACCCGCACCTTACGGTCGCCGACCAGACCCCGGATTAGTCCGAGCACCGCATCGTTATTGGGCAGGGCGCTGGTCGCAGTGGACATCGAGACTCCCGTCGTGCGTTGTGTCATCACGTCTGCATCGATCATCCCTCATGATTCGGCCGCGCGGGAGAGGCCCTCAGTGCGGCGGCGCATCAATAGTGCCCGCACCTCGTGCGTGAACCTGTCGGCGTCACGCAACAGGTCATCGGCTAGTCGCTGCGTCACACCGCCGCCTTCGACCCCACGGCTACGAAGCAGCGTGGTGGTACGCGTGGTTGCCGCGAAAAAATCCGCCCACTCACGCAGCTGAGGCGCGCACCGCACCAATAGCGTCCACACCGACTGCGCACGCGCGCCACGGACCTGTCGAGAACACCCAGCGATCACCGCCGAGGCCGCCCGGACCGCGGCCACCGACGCGCGCTCGAAGCGAACATGTGCCCGATCGGCGGCCTGCGCCTCGGCGATCGCCCGCCACGCCTGCGTCAGCAACTCCGCCGAACTCGCACCCTCCTGGGACATCGCGATCGCCTCCATTTAGTAGCCCCCACGCAGTCGAACATACGTTCGATGACCGGCAAGGTCAAGTGCACCCCACTGAATCCATCCTCCACTCGGCGCCGACAATTTTCGTGCGGCACACCGCCGCGCATACGGAGGACCTCAAGAGGTCAACTCTGGGCCCCCACGTCGGTCCCGAGACGCGAGCGCAAACGCGGCAGCGGACAGCGCAATCAGCGCGGAAATAGCGAAAGCCCACTCGAATCCGGCCTGATCCACGACAAAGTTGATCAACACCGGCCCTACCACGACGCCGACGTCCCCGGCCATCTGATAAGTCGCGAGCACGGAGCCTCGGCGCCCTCGGGCCATATCCCCGGCCACCGCAGCCGGGCCTACTACCTGCATCGATGCGCCCAGCCCACCGAGCACCATCGACGCGAAGAACAGCCACAGTGAGTCGGTAAACGTCAGTACGCCGAGCGACACTGCGGTCAGAGTTGCGCCCAGGATCATCGCCGGACGGCGACCCCAGTTATCGGACAGTTTGCCCGCGGCCGTTAAGAACACACCGTTCGCGATCGCGTACACGGCGAGTCCGTAGCCGGTCATCGACTCCCCCTGCAGCAACACCTCGACTACGAACAACGGCACCGTGGCGTTGCGCACTGCGTTCGACCACATGGCAGAGAAGTTCGCGACTGTTGCCGCGCGGAACAGTCGGTCCCGCAGTGCCTCTCGGGCGCCTTCCATCTTGGGCGGTGTGTCATCAGTGGCCGGCGCTGAACCGTCGGCGGTCGCCCCCTGCGGCGCCGTCGTGCGCGACAGGTGGAAGAAGGTGATGTACGCGGCGACCCCCAACGTGGCGGCGTAGAAGAAGAACGGCAGCCGCAGACTGGCCTCAGTCAGCGGCCCGCCGATTGCCGGGCCGCTAATGCCGCCGAGCAAGAACCCGCCGGAATAGACACTCATCGCCCGGCCACGGATCTGCGAGGGAACCCGCTCGGCGAGCACCTTCGCCGAGGCGATCGTGAACATCGCCGACCCGATGCCGCCTGCGCCACGTAACGCGAGCAACTGCCAGTAATCGCCCGACAGGCCGGCGAGCGCGCTGGAAACCGCGACGATGATCAGTCCGATGCCGAGAATGCTTCGCGCGCCGAACCTATCGACCAGTCGACCGCCGCCCAGCGCAGCCGTGAGTCGAGCCAGCGCGAACATGCTGATCACCAACGCGGCAAGCGTCCGCGAAACCCCGAATTCTCGGGCGAATCCAGGTATTGCCGGCGCCACTATGCCGTAGCCGATCGCGACGCAAAACGCCACCGCAGCGAGAATATAGACTTCGCGGGGCAACTTCATCGTCGTGCCTGCACCGCTCGATCCGCGCGCAGCCACCGGCGCCCCCTCGTATCCACAATGATCCCGATCGGCAAAGATAGCCCTATGCCATCAGCCGCGCTGCATCCCCCGCCTCATCATGCGCACCCGTCGTAGACGACCGGCGCGGGTACGCGCGCTGACAGCGGAGCAGTTCCATGCCGTGCTGCCCGAGGCATTCGCAATCTTCGCCGAGGCAATGGGCTACCCCGAAGCCTTCATCGCACCACGAATCCGACTCGCCCAAAGCCAACTGAATTACCCCGATCTGCGGGCGTTCGGGGCGTTCCACCGCAATCGGCTGGTGGGCTTCGCGTACGGGTACCGAGTACTCGACGGGCAGTGGTGGGGCGCTGAAGTCGCCCGGGCGCTGACGCTGCCGGCTGCCGACGCATCGCGCGACTGGCTCGACGATGCGTTCGAGTTATGCGAGATCCATGTCTCCCCCGCCTGGCAGGGGGCCGGGATCGGCCGTGCGCTGCTACGCGAGATCACCGCAGTACAACCGTGCTCGACAATGGTGCTCTCCACGCCAACCGGACCGACCACGGCTGCTGCGCTGTACGCCGACGAGGGGTATCGGCCACTGGTATCACGCTTCCGCTTCTCCGGTGATCCGCGTGATTTCGAAATTCTCGGAAAGGTCGTCGCCAATGGTTGATCGCGATGTCACCGTCATCGGCTCAGGTCATAACGGGCTGGTCGCGGCGTGCTATCTCGCTCGCGCCGGGCTGGACGTCGAGGTGATCGAACGCGACGAGGTAATCGGCGGTGCCGTCTCGACGGTCGAACGATTCCCCGGGGTGCGCATGGACCGCGGATCCAGTGCGCACATCATGATCCGTCACACCGGCATCATCGAGGACCTCGGCCTACGCGCACACGGCCTGCGGTACGTCGATATGGATCCGTGGGGATTCGTACCGGCGACTGAGCACGGTGATGCGATCACGTTCTGGCACGACACCGAACGCACGTGCGCCTCGATCGCCGCGGCATGTGGCGCGGCGGACGCCGACGCGTATCGCCGCTTCGTGCGGGATTGGCTGCCCCGCAACCGGGTCATTTTCTCGTTCTTTCAAACCGCGCCGACGCCCGGAGCCCTGGCGCGGGCGATGCGTGACCTCGCACGGCTGCCCGGCGTTCGAACCCCACGGATGGTCCGCGAGTTCGTGGGTTCGGCCGACGCCGTCCTCGATGCATATTTCACCGACGAGCGGCTGAAGTCGGGGCTTGCCTGGATGGCCGCGCAATCCGGTCCGGCCAGCCATGAGGTCGGCAGCGCCGACATGGTCGGCTGGTTGACGATGATGCACTCGATCCCGCCGGGGCGGCCGATAGGCGGCAGCGGCGCTCTAACCCAGGCGCTCGCCGATCGACTGCAAGCCGATGGCGGCGCACTCAGCGTCGGCGATGCGGCGCGGAGCATCGAGCGAACCGGTGACGGGTTCACGCTCACCCTCGCGTCCGGGCGCCGGATCACCTGCGCCAGAGTGCTCAGTGCAGCGCACGCCTGGACGACGGCGGAGTTAGTCGCGGGGACCGCCACGGAAGCCGCCGACCGCTTACGCAGCACAACGCGCACCGGAAATGGGATCGGAATGGTGCTGCGGGCATGGACCGACCGCCCGCCGGCGTACGCAGGAGACACTGACGGTGTGGCCCATCGTGCGATGGCGCTGCTGTGCGCGGACCGGAACGAACTGCGCCGCAACCATGGTGAGTTCCTGTCGCATCGCACACCATCACATCCCGCCGCGCTGGTGATGTGCCCGACGGTGGACGATCCGTCACTGGCACCGCGCGGCACACATACCGTCACGATCTGGGGTCAGTGGCATCCGCACCACGTGATCGACGAGCCGTGGTCTGCTATCGGCCAGCGCGAGGCCGACAAACTCCTCGACGTCGTCGAGCGGCACGCGCCAGGGTTTCGATCGTCGATCAAAGATGTGCACATTCAAACGCCGGTCGACCTCGAGGAAGAAATCGGGCTGCATCAAGCGAATGTCATGCACCTGGAGATGACCCTCGACCAGATGTTCAGCCTGCGACCCACCCCCGAAGACTCTGGGTACCGTCTGGCTGGAGTGGACGGCTTCTATCTCGCCGGAGCCTCCACTCATCCCGGCGGTGGGGTGTTCGGTGCCAGTGGGCGCAGTGCCGCCACGGTGCTGCTGAACGACTTGCGCCATCCCAAACGTCAGGAGCTACGTACCTGGTGGGCTAGGAAGCGAGGTTGAGCGAACGCAAGTTCGCGTAGATCTCCTCGGTCGCTTTCGAGCGATTCATCGTGATGAAGTGGATGCCTGGCGCGCCCTCGTTCAGCAAGGTGTCGCACAACTGCGTCGCTCGTTCGATCCCCAATGCGCGCACTGCTGCTGGATCAGTACGTATGGCGTCGAACTGAGTACCCAGAGCCGCCGGGAACGGCGCGCCCGACAGTTTCGGGGCTCGCTCAATGGTCCCCATCGACAGCACCGGCAGCACACCAGGGATGATCGGCACATCGCAGCCGAGCGCGACGATCCGATCGCGCAGCCGCAGGTAATCCTCGGCATCGAAGAACAACTGGGTGATCGCATAGTCCGCGCCCGCGTTGGCCTTCTCGACGAAGTAACGCGCATCGGAGTCGATATCGATCGAACGCGGGTGTTTGTACGGGAATGCCGCCACGCCGACGCTGAAGTCGCCGGTCGCGCGCACCAGGCGCACGAGTTCCGCGGCGTACTCCAGGCCTTCGGGGTGCTTGATCCATTCGCCCTCCGGATCACCGGGCGGATCCCCACGCACGGCCAGAATGTTGTGTACGCCGCCGGCGATGAACTTGCCGAGCAAGGACCGCAACTCATCGACCGAGTGGTTCACTGCGGTCAGATGCGCGAGCGGCAACATCGTGGTCTCGGCCGCGATCCGGTCTGTGATGCGCAAGGTGCCCTCT
This sequence comes from Cumulibacter soli, assembly GCF_004382795.1. Classification (NCBI taxonomy): domain Bacteria; kingdom Bacillati; phylum Actinomycetota; class Actinomycetes; order Geodermatophilales; family Geodermatophilaceae; genus Cumulibacter; species Cumulibacter soli. The sequence continues at coordinate 43,080 of NZ_SMSG01000006.1, forward strand.
CGCGTCGTACCGCCCGCTCCATAGGTCACCGATACGAAAGCCGGATGGAGTTTCTCCAGTTGCCTGATCGTGTTCCACAGCTGCGTCTCGGAGGCGTCATCCCGAGGCGGGAAAAACTCGAAGGAGAACGTTCGACCGGCGTCCAGGGCAGCACGCACCGAGCGTTCACGAGGGGGGTTGAGCATGCCCTCCAGGATAGCCGTCGGCCACGACGGGCCGACGACAAGGAATACTGGTCAACCGTGAGCGGTATGTTTCCTTCCCCTATCGACCTCGACGCGATTCGTCGACGCATCGATAGCGCGCTATCTGAACACCTGTCCGAGCGCGCTGAGCATCTCGCCTCGCTCAGCGAGGACTTGCGACCGGTCGCGCATGCGTTGATCGACTTCTGCGCAGACGGCAAACGTATCCGGCCGCTGTTCGCATACTGCGGGTGGCGCGCAGCGGGCGGCGGGAGCGCCGATCAGCACGTCATCGACGCGGTTTCCGGGTTGGAGCTGATTCAGGCCGCGGCGCTGGTGCACGATGACATCATCGACGAGTCGGACTCGCGACGCGGCCGCCCGAGCGCTCATCGCACCTTCGAACACTTACACCTCGAGGGTGGATTTGCCGGTAGCGCTGAAAAGTACGGCGTCGCCGTCGCGATCCTGCTCGGCGACCTTGCATTGATCTGGGCGGACGCCGTCGTGCAGGGTTCACAACTCAGCGACGCAGCGTTATTGCGTGTGCGCAGCGAGTTGGATCTGATGCGGATCGAAGTCATGGCCGGGCAGTTCCTCGACGTACTCGAACAGGCGCGCCCCGCCCCGCCCGAGCTCGCGGTGCAGTCGGCGCTGAAGGTGGCGGCGTTGAAGTCCGCGTCGTACACGGTCGCGCGGCCGCTGTTGATCGGTGCCGCGATCGCCGGCGCGGGCGAGGATGTGCGCTCGACGTACGCCACTTTCGGTCAGCACATCGGAATCGCGTTTCAATTACGCGATGACCTACTTGGGGTCTATGGCGATCCAGCCGTGACCGGCAAACCGGCGGGTGACGATCTTCGCGAGGGCAAACGCACGGCGTTGATCGCCCGCGCCCTCGATCACCTCGGCGACCGTACCGAGCTGACCGAGGCACTCGGTGACCCCGACCTGACCGAGACCGATATCGAACGCGTGCGCGGGCTCATCTCCGATTCCGGAGCGACGGCCGACGTCGAGCAAATCATCGAGGAGCGCACGGCCACCGCGCTCGACGCCCTCGATCGCGTCGATCTCGACCCCGTTGGACGTGATGCTTTACGTTCACTCGCCGCGGCGGCGACCAGCCGATCTCGATGAGAGCGCCGTGCGCACCATGAATCCCGCACCGCGCCGGGTGGTGGTCGTCGGTGCCGGACTGTCGGGCCTGAGCGCCGCGATGCATCTGCGCGGCGCGGGGTGCGATGTCATCGTGCTCGAGCAATCGTCGTATGTCGGCGGGCTCTGTCATGACCTGGTGTTGGACGGCGTACGGCACGAGTCCGGACCGACCGTTCTGACGATGCCCGAGATCCTGGAAGCCGCCTTCGCAGCACTGGGATCTACTATGACGTCGCGATTGCAGCTGAATCGCCTTGATCCGGCATACCGCGCCACTTACGCCGACGGGTCGGTCATTGAGGTGCGCGACTCCATCGCAAAGACCGCGGCGTCCATCGAGGCGGCGTGTGGCTCGGTCGAAGCGGACCGGTTCGTCAAGTTCGCCGACTACTGCGCTCGACTGTATGACGTCACCTTCGAGCCATTCATGCGAAAGAGTTTCGACTCCCCGTTCGATCTGCTGTCGCGGCCTTTGCTAGACCTACTGCGGCTACGGGGGTTTTCGTCCATGGGCGCGCAGGTCGACCGTCGCCTCGGCGATCCGCGCACCCGACGTCTGGTGTCTTTTCAGGCGCTGTACGCCGGGTTGGCCCCAGCCAAGGCTCGCGCGCTGTACAACGTCATCACTTACATGGACGTCATCGCAGGGGTCTACTCCCCTGTCGGGGGCATGGCCGCGATCACCGAAGCAATGTCAGCGGCACTACGCGATTGCGATGTCGAGGTCCGCACCGGCACGCGTGTGACCAACGTCGTGCGCCAAGGCGACCGCGTCACCGGCGTACGCGTCATCGGTAACGAGATCGTGGCTGCGGACGCCATAGTGCTGACCTGCGATCCAGAACGCGCACGTGAGTTGCTTGGCATACGCCCGATCCGGCGTCACCTGCGTCGTTCGCCGTCCTGCGTACTGCTGCATCTGAACGCACCGAGTTCCCTCGCCGGAGTTGACGCACACCACACCATCCACTTCGGCGAGAACTGGGATGAGACGTTCAGCGAGCTCATCGATCAGGCCCGGCCGATGAGCGACCCGAGCGTGCTGGTGTCGGCCGCCGCACATTCCGATCCATCTCGGCAGTCCGCCGGTACCCAACCGCTGTATGTACTGCTGCCGTGTCCGAATGAACAGCGCCGCGCACTAAGCGCTCATGTCGTCGATGACATCGTGCGTACCGGATTGGCGCGGCTCCGCGAGCGCGGACTAGCGCTCGAGGAGTCGATGATTCGTCGCGTAGTTTCGCCGGCTCACTGGCGACACGCCGGCATGCGCGCAGGGACGCCGTTCTCGCTCGCGCATACCTTCGCCCAGACGGGACCGTTCCGCCCGAATAACCGCATTCGCGGCCTGAATCAGATCGCACTCGCGGGCGCCGGCACGGTACCGGGGGTCGGCGTACCGACCTCGATCCTGTCCGGCGAGCTCGCGGCCGAACGGTTGGTCGGGGCTGCGCGATGACCCCCGAATTGGCGCAGTCATACCGATCCTGCCGCGCGCTGCTGGCCGAGCACGGCCGGACCTACCACCTCGCGTCCCGCCTGTTACCTCCGGCGACACGCCCGGCTGTCTGGGCGCTCTACGGATTCGCCCGATATGTCGACGATTTAGCGGATGTGGACATCTCGCAAACTCCGCATCCCGCCGTACTTGATGGCCTACAGGAGGAACTCATAGCCGGCATCGAGGCCGGTTACAGCAACCATCCACTGCTGGCCGCAACGGTCGACACCGTTCTGCGATATGAACTCGATCCGCAGTGGCTGTGCGATTTCCTGGACGCTATGCGGATGGACCTGAGTCCGCGCGAGTTTGCGAACTGGTCGGAACTTCACGAATATACTTGGGGAAGCGCCGCGGTCATCGGACTCCAGATGGCACGCGTCATTGGGGTATCCGATGAAGATTGGGATCGCGCCGCCCCGAGCGCCGCGGCTCTCGGGGAAGCATTCCAGATCACCAACTTCTGCCGCGACTACGATGAGGATCTCAGCCGTGGGCGAATCTATCTTCCGACCGAGCTATTCACTCGGATCGGTGCGGACCCAGGAACCCGCGAGCGCACAGCCGTGCGGTCAGTGGTCGCCGACGCCGCTGATTACGCACGCACGTTGTATGCCAAAGCCGAACCTGGCATCGCGCTGTTGAACCCCGACGGGCAACCGTGTATTCGAGCTGCTTTCGTGCTGTATAAGGGAATTCTAGACAAGATCGAGGCTGCGGACTACGCCGTACTCGGCACGCGGCACCGCGTGAGCGAACTGAACCGGGTGCGAGTCGCGATGCCGCTGTTGGCACGTGCAATCCTCTCGCGCACCCGCGTCAGACTCGGTCATTCCGACACGCGATCTCATCGAGGATGACTCGTTCGAGCCCGAATTACTGCTTCGGTCGGGACGTCCCAGTCTTGCTCCACAGGCTCAGCACCGACAGCACCAACCCGAACCCAAAGCCGATATCTTCGATCGGCGCGTACACAATTCGCGGGCCCCAGTGCACCGCCGGATCGTAGCTGACGATGGGCAAGCCGGTGAGGAACCCGTTCATGATCAGTTGAAAGAACAGGATGATCGCGTAGGCAAGCCAGAACCGGCCGCGCAAGGTGAGGCGCTGACGAGTGACGAACGCGTCGAAAAGTACTGCTGCGAGGATCGCAACGATAGCGCCGATCGTGTACGTCATGAGCGCCGCTCGCGTAGCCGATCCAGCGTTGCACTCACCGCTTCGTACCCGAGAATCGCGCACGTGGGTACGACCAAGAAGAACGCGATCTCCTCGAGCGGCAACCCCCACATCTGCGGACCCAGGGTCAAGTCATCGCTGAACGACCACCAACCTCGCTCTGCGACGACGATGTCCCACAGCAGAAACACGATGCCAGGCAGTAACGCCACGCCCAGCCTTCGCGGGTTTCGCAGCACCCGTACCCCTGGCCACGCCTCCAACCATGCTGCCGCCGCGAAGGTCGCCAGCAAGATGACGAGATAGGTCCACTCGCCCATAGTGGCCTACTAGAAGGCCATCGCTTGCGCGCGGCGGGTGACCTCGCGATGCAGGTCGTGATGCAGCGCCCACGCCGGCGTCCCGCCCATCGATTCGTCCTGTTCCAACAGCCAACGCAGGGCTTCATCGTCGGAGAACCCACCGTCACGCAACACACTGATCACGCCGCGCAGATACTTCGAGATCACACCGCCGGGCAGTAGATCAGCCGGGATGCGCTGTGGGTCGTCTCCCCCGCGAGCCAACAGTCCGCCGTCTCGGACCAATTGGCGGACCATTTTTACCTCGATGCCCAATCGTTCTGCGACCTGCGCGTAGGTCAACCATTCACACGAGGGCCAAGTGCTCTTCAGATCGCTCACCCCTCAACCCTGCCACGATCCGATTCCGGCGCGCCACGCACCCGGCGGCTGCCGCCGGAACTGCCATAACACCAGTAAAATAACGCGTCGTGAGTTCGACCACGCCTGATCAGATGGTCGGCGTGCTGCTCGACGGTCGATACCGAGTCGTACGCCGACTCGCCAGCGGTGGCATGTCCCTGGTGTACGTCGGACATGACGAGCGCCTGGACCGACCGGTCGCGATCAAAATCATGAACGCCGACCTCGCTGCCGACCCGCCGTTCCTCGACCGGTTCACTCGCGAAGCGCGCGCCGCGGCGCGCATCCTGCATCCCAACATCGTCACCGTGCACGACCAAGGCACCGATGAGAAGCACTCCGCGGTGTACCTGGTCATGGAACTCGTCAGCGGCGGCACCTTGCGAGACCTACTGCGCGAACGCGGCACGCTATCGCCGGGTGCGGCGCTGGCCGTCATGGAACCGCTGCTGCGCGGCCTGGGCGCCGCACACGCCGAAGGTCTCGTACACCGGGACGTCAAACCGGAAAACATCCTGATCGACCGCAACGGTCGGGTGTTGGTCGCCGACTTCGGTCTAGCCCGAGCCGTGGCCGAAAGCAGCCACACCACCCATTCCGGCAAGACCGGCGCGGTGTTCGGCACCATCGCCTACCTGTCGCCTGAGCAGGTGACTACCGGGCGCGCCGATGCGCGCAGCGACGTGTACGCGGCCGGCATCATGTTGTACGAGATGCTTACCGGCTCGCCGCCGTACGTCGGAGACAACGCGGTGTCCGTTGCGTACCGTCACGTCAACGACGATGTACCTCCTCCATCGGAGTCCGATTCGGACATACCCGGCGAACTCGACGACCTCGTGATTTCCGCGACCACCCGCGATCCCCTGAAGCGTCCCGCTGATGCCCGGCGAATGCTGGAAATGACGCACGCGGCCCGCGATTCGTTGGCACTGAGCGACGTCGACGCACCGACGATAGAACCACCTGCCGCGTTGCAGACATCGGCGACGGGCGGTACCGGCGCGACCGAGTACGTCGGCGCGACGCCAGCCGACGGGAATCCCCCCGATGCCCGCGACACTCGTGACACTCGCGAACAGGGCGATCCGCAGGCCGACGACGACACCGCCGAGGACGCGGGCGATTCCGGCGGCGGCGCGACCGCCCAACAGCCCGCCGCGATCATGACCAGCTCGGACCGACAACAAACCGACGACGAGCATCTGGATGAGGATGACGACGACCCGCCCCGGCATCGACGCCAGCGCCGCTGGGTCGTGCCCGTCATCGTGTTAGTTACGGTGGCGGCGCTGCTGGCCGGTGCCGGCTTCTGGTGGATGCAGTGGGGTCGTTGGACGACGGTCCCAGATTTCTCTACCGCCAGTTCTCAACAGGACCTGTCCGACCTTGCCGGTGAAGCCGGCGTGGACATCCGTCTGGGTGAGTCGGAGTTTTCCGAAACGGTCGCGGAGGGTAGCCCGATCAGCGTCGATCCGGCGGCCGGGACCAAAGTCACCAGGGGCACCGACGTCGACGTCGTGCTCTCCAAGGGCCCCGAGCGGTACGTCGTCAGCGAAGCATTGATCGGACAGGAGTCGACGACGGCGATGTCCAGCATCACCTCGCTGGTGGGCGACCGGATCGAGATTGAGGTCGTCGCCGAGTACGACGAGGACGTCGCGGCCGATGCTGTCGTCGGTTTCAAGCCACCGGCTGGTACTGAGATGAAACCATCCTCGACGTTGCAGGTCATCATCAGCAAAGGCCGAACTCCGGTGCCGTTACCCGACGTCCACGGTGTCTCCGCCGATGAGGCAATGCAGACGCTGACCGAGGCTGGCTTCTCGCCGTCAGTCAGTGACGAGAAGGTGTTCTCGGACGAAGAGATCGACACCGTCGCCAAAACCGAACCGGCGGCCGGTACGAAGGCGCAGCCGGGCGCCGATGTTCAAGTAACTGTCGTGCTCTCCAAGGGCCCCGATCTCGTCGAGGTGCCCAAGGTTATTGGGAGTTCAACCGACTCTGCGACCGCGACGTTGGAGGAGGCAGGCTTTGTCGTCGACATCAGCACGGTATTCACCACGCTAGGACTCGTGGCTGTGCAGTCTCCGGAGGCCGGCACTATGGCCAAGCGCGGCTCGACGGTGACTATTCAGGTGGTCTGATCGATCACAGCGCGATCGGCTGCCCGTGTGGCGTACGTGCCGCCGCGGCATGCCACGCCTCGGTCAGTTTCCTCAGGCTGCCGGCAGCTACCACGTCCCGCTCGACGAGTAGTTCGGACAGCGCGTCGGCCCACCGCTCGTAGTAGTCCGATCCATCGGCTTCGGCGCCGGCGACATGAGCGCCGAGCTTTCGGGCCCATTCACTCCAGGTAAACACTCCACGTTCGTGCAGCGCCACGGTCATCGCGAACACCTGCGCCTGCCATGGGGCATCGAAGACCTGTTCGTCCCCGCGCGGTGGCAGCGGCATCTCGTCACCACAGGCCGCGGCGATGTGCCGCAACGTCGCGGCCGCGCTCTCGGCACTCATCCGGACACCGCCTGCAGGTACGGTTGCCAAGCGTCGATGGAGACCGTCAGGGTCGGATCGCTGCCCTCACCCCAGAGTTCGGTGCCGGCAAAGTCGACAGTGTACAGCCACTCAGGTGTCTTGTCGGGTCGATCACCGAGAGGCACCGCGTTGCGGTCGGGAAAAACGTGTGCGCCCCGAATCGCGGCGATCGTGCCGATTCGACCGCGGGCGTACCGCGGCAAGCGGGTGTGCCCGGTGGGGTTCTCCCGGCGAGTGAGCACACGCTGGCCGACGGCGAATGCCGGTTCGGTATCAGTGGGGCGCTCGTAGCTCGCCCGCGCCGAAAACGCACCTACCAGTTCCTCGGCAGTGCGCGCCGTGAGGTCGGTGCGCTCGAGCAGGTTGAGCGCATCCAGCGAATTCTGCAGCGCCAGGATCCAAATTCGGTAGTAGCTGCTGGTGAGGTACGTCGCCGGCGGCAGCTTCTCGCGTTCATGCCTGCTCTGATCGATATTCCACACCCCGAGCGCACCGATAGCCAGCGTCATCGCCATCGCCCGGCGTTCCCAGTCGTGATGGAACGCCGGCTCATCGGGTTCGGGAACGACCGGGCCGAAATTCTGGCCGCCGCCAAGGTCCTGCGCGCCGTTCATACCCGTCCTCCCGAAACGGGCACCGATACGACCCCGGTGCCGATCATGCTGTCGCGCGTGACCAATTCGGCAAGCTGCTGTTCGGTCATCCCGTCGGTTCCGTCCGGACGCATCGGAATCACCAGATACCGAATCTCCGCGGTCGAGTCCCAAACCTTGATCCGCACCGAATCGTCGAGCGTGACACCGAAGTCGGCCAGCACTCCCCTCGGGTCGATCACGGCGCGTGAGCGGTACGCCGGCGATTTGTACCAGACCGGAGGTAGGCCGAGCACCGGCCAGGGATAGCAGGAGCACAGCGTGCAGACGACCATGTTGTGCTGCTGCGGCGTGTTCTGCACGGCGACCATGTGCTCGCCTTGACGGCCGATGTATCCCAATGACGCGATAGCCTCGTCGGCATCGCGGAGCAGCCACTCACGGTAGGCGTCATCGCTCCACGCCTTGGCCACGACCGCGGCACCGTTGTGCGGACCGACCTCGGTCTCATATCGCTCGATCACGGCGTCCAACGCGCGCGGGTCAATCAGACCCTTCTGGGTCAACAGGGTCTCCAGGGCACGCACCCGCGCATCCATCTCAGACAACTCGCTGTACTCGGGATGATCAAGGTGGTCCATCAGCCCACCATACCGACATTCGCCAGTACCAAGAACGCGTCCGGCACCCTCGTGGGTGCCGGACGCGGTGGAGTGGCTGTGTGCCGACCTAGACGTGCTCGGCTACCTCGCCGCGGTGGTGCTCCTTGTTCTGACCGGTGTAGAACTCGAAGGTCATTCCGCACACCATGCCGAGGATCGCGACGGCGCCGACGACCATGACCCACGGGTACCAGAACGCGACCCCAATACCGAGGATCACGATCACCGCGGCCAGACCGATCGGGTAGTACGACGCGGGCGCGAAGAAGCCTAGGTCCCCGGCGCCCTCGATGATCTCGCCGTCCTCCCGGTCCTCAGGGCGTTCGTCGATCCGGCGGCGGATAAACCAGAAGTAACCGCCGACGAACAGGCAGAGCCCGCCAGAGAGCACCAGCGCGACAGATCCGGCCGGTTCGAAGTCGGTGGCGAGGATGTACCCGATCGCAGCCAGTTCGAGGAAGAGGCCACAGAGCAGGAAGACGACGGATTCAAGCTTCATCGTGCGGTCCCCTTACCAGTTGTTGTTCGCGGTGCGCGACGGATCGAACGGGTGGGTAGAGGTAGCGAGCGGCTCTTCACCGATCGACTCCAGCGCGTCGGCGTTTGACATTCCCGACTCCCGCGCGTCGATGTAGTCCTCGTACTGCTCGGGGGTAACGACGCGAAGTTCGAAGTTCATCTGCGCGTGGTAGACGCCGCACAACTCGGCGCAGCGGCCGACGTATGCACCTTCGGTGCCTTCCTTGATGTCGACGATGAACTCGTTCGAGCCCTCCATCGGCGGATCCTTCAGCGTGCCGTCCTCATTGATGCCGTGCGGCACGACGTCCAACTTGTACAGGAACTCGGGGATCCAGAACGAGTGGATGACGTCCTGCGAGTGCAGGTTGAAGCCGACACTCGACCCCGACGGCAGCACCAGGACAGGGATCTCGTCGGTGGTCCCGACGGTCGAGATCATCGAGTCGGTTTCGGAATCCGTCGTGTCTTCGTACTCGAATTCCCAGTTCCACTTGAACGCGGTCACCGAGATGTTGTGGTCGGGTTCTCGGTCGAGGTCCGTGACGTCGTTCTGCACGACGACGGTGTAGTAGAACATGACGGCCACGGCGACGAACGGGAACGCGGTGTAGGTGACCTCGAGCGGCAGGTTGTACGCCGTCTGACGGGGCAGTTCGTCGTTCTTCTTGCGATGGAACGCGCACGCCCAGAACGTCAGGCCCCACACCAGCACACCGACAGCGAGAGCAGCCACACACGACCACGACCACAGAATGCGCATCTTCTCGGCCTGATCTGTAATTCCGACCGGCCAACCAAACCGCAGATTGTCCTCGATCTCGGCGCGCGAGCAGCCCGCGAGGATGAGCGTGCTGACGAGCGCCAGTGCTGCTGTGCGCCAAGCGCGCTTCTGTCCGATGCGGGGCACGTGGGTCCTCCCTGTACGCGTGACTGACCGCGGGCGTGGCCCGCCGCAAATCAAACGGCTCCAGATGTACGGCCTTAGCGTAGTAGACCGATCCGCCGATGTGTGCTTTGGGTCAGGCCAGCGGTCCCGGCGCGTCACGCGTCACGAGGTGTGCCCCCGGACAGCCCTTCGAATTCGACTATTCATCGTGCTCAGTCAGGTATTCGCGTCCCACCCAGTCGGCGACTCGCGTGCGTAATTCGAGTGCGCTCAGGCCGCGATCCGCAGGCTCGGGAACGGGGGTCAGCAGTCGTTCTATCCCCGCGCTCAGGATGCCGGCCTCCACGCCGCCACCGCTGAGCGAAAGCAAATCGGCCCCTTGCATCAGCGCGAACACCATCGCACCGACGTCGGCGGCTGATAGAGAGTCGTCATCGGCGCGTTCTGAAGCGAGTGCCCCGGAGTACGCGCGAACCGCGTCGTCCATGCGTTCACGCAGTGACTCACGCAAGGAGTCATCGCGCGCGGCGCTGGCGATGAATTCGAGCGTTGCAAGCCCGAATCCCCTTACAGCTGCGGCGATGTCGGCGCTGGTCTGCAGGTCGTGCTCGGTAGGCGGTCGCTGCGAGTCAGCCTCGGCGACGCTGAGGCGAATGTTCTCGTCGAACACGGCCAGGAACAACTCCGCCTTGTTCTGAAAGTTCGAGTACACCGCCCCTTTGGAGTAGCCGGCCTCTCGCGCAATCTGCTCGAGCGTCGCTCCGTGGTAACCGACCTCCGCGAACACGGGGCGCGCGGCGTGCATCAGCGCACGTCGCGTCTGACGCCGACGCTGCGCGCGAGACAACGGTTCGGGGCGCGGCACGGCCGATTCGGAAGAGGCAGACATTCTCCGGATGCTAGTCGAGTACGCACGCCTCCAACGGTCTTGACGTACCAACGGAATCCAAATACCGTTGGTATTTACATACCGATGGTATTTGAAGGCGATATGAACGACATCCTGGACATTCGAGGGCTCAGCCGACGGTTTGGCGACACCCTCGCGAACGACGACATCACGCTGAGTGTGGCCCGCGGGACCGTGCTCGGACTTCTCGGGCACAACGGTGCGGGCAAAACCACGCTCGTCTCCCAGATCGCAGGTCTGCTGCGTCCCCATAGCGGATCTATCCGGGTAGCCGGTATCGACGCCCTCGCCGCCCCGGCGCGAGCTCGACGGCACCTCGCCCTGCAACCACAGGGCCAAGCCCCGATCGACGGACTGACCGTGCGCACCGCTATCGAACTAAGTGCGCGAGTGCGCGGGGCGCCGCCTGCGGCGGCACGCGCCGCGGCCGATCAACTCGGTGAGGAGTTGGACATCACGCAGTGGCTCGATCAGCGCGCGCTACCCGACGGACGCGGAATCTCCGGAGGTATCCGTCGGCTGACCACATTCGCGATGACCATCGCCTCGCCCACGGCATTACTCATCCTCGATGAGCCCAGCAATGACGTAGACGCAGCGCGGCGCAGCCTGCTGTGGGAAGCAGTTCGGCGCCGCGCTGATGCAGGTGCCGCCGTCCTGCTCGTCACGCACAACGTCTCGGAAGCCGAACGGATCGTTGACGACCTGGCTGTACTGCAGGCCGGGCGTCTGGTTGCTCAAGGGTCGCCAATCGCGCTGCGGGGCACCCAGGGGACGGACCTGCGCCTGGACCTCCAGTTCGCACCGCATGCCACCGACGTCGACGTACTCGCCGTCGCGGGGCCCCCGGACGCCGAGGATCATCCGACGCGCCCGTTCGGCTGCCGCCGCACCGTACGCAGTGGACGGCGCATATTGCTGCAGATCGGCGCAGCTGATGCCGCCGCGGCCGTCAGCTGGGCCTGCGATCTGCGCGCGGCAAAAACGATCGACGGATTCTCCCTCGGTCCGGCAACGCTCGAGGAGTCCTATCTCGCACTGACCGCCACGGAACAACACGCTGAGGAGCCGGTATGAGCACGACCACCGCGTCACCAACCCCGCCGGCGGGTTTGGTAGCCACGTACCGCACGATGCTGCGCTGGAATCTGGCCGGTGTCGGCGGAATGCTGCCGCTGATTATTGTGGTGCAGGCGGTCATCGCCGCCGGCATCATCCTCGGATTCGGATTTCTGATACCCGAATCGGACGTCGAAACGGTGCTGCTGCTGTGCACCGGGGCGCCGGTGATCCTGCTGCTGACCGTCGGGTTTGTCATGGTGCCGCAGAGCATCGCCCGATCGCGCGCGGACGGGACCTACGACTACGTGCGTTCCTTGCCGGTGGCTCGAGGACTCATCCTCGCTGCCGACCTCACCGTGTGGCTGCTGGTCGCGCTGCCAGGAGTAGCGGTCGGGGTCCTCACTGCCCTGTGGCGCTACGACCTCACGCTGTCGATCGATTGGCCCCTACTAGTTCTGGCCTGCTTACTGGTCACGATCATGGCCACCGCGGTCGGCAACGCCATAGCGGTCAGCGTCCCACCGCTGATGGCGCAACTGCTGAGCCAGGTGCTCGTGTTCTTCGTCATGCTCTTCTCTCCCATCACCTTCCCACCCGATCGCTTGCCGAATTGGCTCGAGACGCTGCACTCCTACTTGCCGATCCAGTCCAGCGCCGACCTGATCCGGGCGGGCCTGGCATCGACCTCCTTCGACGCTCAGGGGCGCGATCTGATCGTGGTGGCGCTGTGGTGCATAGCCGGACTCGTCCTCACGACCCGTGCCCTGATGCGCCGAAACTGAACCGCTGAGGGTCGGTCGCCCGGAGGGATGTCAGGATTCAGGCGATGAAACATGTGCTCCTCGACTGCGACCCGGGAATCGACGACGCCTTGGCCCTTGCGCTGCTCAGTGGCCGCGACGACGTCGAGATCGTCGCCGTGACCAGCGTTGCGGGAAACGTGCCACTGGAAGTGACGACCACCAACGCACTGCGGCTACTGGATTTCTACGGTCGAAGCGACATTCGGGTGACCGCTGGTGCCGCGCGGCCACTGGCGCGTCCGAACGTATTCGCAAACCATGTGCACGGCGAGGACGGTCTTGGCGGAGCACAGTTGCCGTTCGCTGACGCGCCGGTAGCCGAAGGGTCCGGCGCAGACGCCATCATCGAGCACCTAGCCGCGCGGCCGGGCGAGATCACCCTCCTTGCCACCGGCCCGATGACGAACGTTGCCCTGGCCCTGCAGCGCGAACCGCGCATCGCGACGTGGGCCAAGGAAGTGGTGCTGATGGGCGGAGCGTGGACTCGCGGCAACATCACCCCCGCCGCTGAGTTCAACTTCTATGCCGATCCGGAGGCGGCGGCCGTCGTACTCGAAGCGGAGTGGCGCCCGGTGCTGACCACCTTGGACCTCACCCTTCAGGCGCGGATCGACGCAGCACGAATGGACCGCTGGCGCACGTTTGGGCGCCTATCTGATGCGCTGCTGGGCCCCGCGGTGGCCGGATACTTCGACAGTCGATCGGCATCCGGCACCATCAGCGCGCCTGCCTCGTACGTCTCGTCCGGCACCGGGCCCGCGGTGCACGACGCGGTGGCGGCCGCGTACGTCGTCGCACCCGAGTTGTTCACCTCACTCGAGGCGATGACGCAGGTGGAAACTCAAGGTGAGCTCACCGCGGGGATGAGCGTTATCGACTTCGGCGCAACGCGGCACAACAGTGAGGTGCTGACCGGACTCGACCTGGGTGGGTTCTGGCAAGTGTTGGAGGACTCTTTCGCGACCCTGGCGCGACGTATGCAACAGCGTTGATTGCGACGTCGCGGCCTCCTTGCGAAGTAGGCTTAACGCTCGCCGTGACCCCTGGAGCAAGGAGCTAGCTGTGTGCGGAATTCTCGGCATGTATTGCCCCGGGCACACCGCCTCGAGCAGCACCGCGGCCATGCGCGCCGCGCTACCGCAAATGCACCATCGAGGCCCCGATGACACCCAGGTGTGGCATGACCAGGATGTCGTCCTGGGGTTCGCCAGACTGTCGATCATCGATATCGAGAAATCTGCCCAGCCGCTGTCCTACGACGACGGCCGCTACCAGATCATCTTCAACGGCGAGATCTACAACTACGTCGAATTGCGCGAACAACTCACCGAGGAGTTCGGCGCAGAGTTCGCCACCGATGGTGATACCGAGGCGATCGTTGCGGCGTACAAATACTACGGCGACGCCTGCGTGAGCAAATTGCGTGGCATGTTCGCGTTCGCGATCTGGGACACGCACCAGAAACGGGTGTTCGGCGCCCGCGACTACTTCGGCATCAAACCGCTGTACTACGCCGAAACCGACGGTCGCGTGATATTCGGATCAGAGAAGAAATGCCTACTGGAGTTGCTGGAATCGACTCCTGGCGCCGATCCGCTCCCGGTCGATACTGAAGCGCTGCAGGATTACCTGGTGTTGCAGTATGTTCCGGAGCCGGCGTCGATGCAGACGAAAGTCCGCCGGCTGGAAAGCGGCTGCACGTTCACCATTATCGATGGAAAGCTGAGTATCCAGCGGTACTTCCATCCCACCTTCCCGATTACACCGGTGCCCTCCGATGCCGCTGCCGGGAGCCTGTATGACCGGATCGCCGACAAGATGGACGAATCGGTTCGGATGCATATGCGCGCCGACGTCACCGTCGGTTCGTTCCTCTCCGGCGGGATCGACTCGACCGCGATCGCCGCGCTGGCCAAGCGCTACAACCCGGATCTGCTCACCTTCACGGTTGGGTTCGAACGTGACGGGTTCAGCGAAATCGATGTCGCCGCCGAATCGGCCGAAGCCATCGGCGTCACGCACATTACGCGGCTGGTGACTCCCCAGGAGTTCATGGACGCCGTACCGCTGATTATCTGGTATCTCGACGATCCCGTCGCTGACCCGGCGCTGGTGCCGCTGTGGTTCATCGCGCGCGAAGCCCGCAAACACGTCAAGGTGGTGCTGTCAGGAGAAGGCGCCGACGAGTTGTTCGGCGGATACACCATCTATCGCGAGCCGATATCGCTCAAGGCGTTCGAGCGGGTGCCTCGAGGGCTGAAGAAGGTACTCGCACAGGTATCACGCAAACTCCCCGATGGCATGCGTGGCAAGGATTTGCTGCGCCGTGGATCGATTCCTCTCTCGGAGCGGTACTACGGAAACGCGCGACTGTTCCGTGACGATGAACTCGGCTTCCTGCGGACCCACAACCCGGATCGCAGGATCTCCGACATCACCCGGGACATCTACGCGCGCGCCACTGACCTCGGTCTCGACCCGGTAACGACCATGCAGTACGTTGACCTGTTCACCTGGCTACGCGGCGACATTCTGGTGAAGGCTGACAAGGTGACCATGGCGAACTCGCTGGAGTTGCGCGTCCCGTTCCTGGACAAGGAACTGTTCACTGTTGCAGGTTCGATCCCGGTTGAGCAGAAGGTACCGCGCGAGACCACGAAGTACGCCTTGCGACAGGCACTCAAGCAGATCGTGCCAGCGCACATCTTCAATCGCCGCAAACTCGGCTTCCCGGTGCCGACGCGGCACTGGCTGAAGGATGAGATGTACGACTGGGCCCTCGATATCCTGCGCCGATCCGGGGCCGGTGCCCTCATCGATCTGAAGGCCATCGAACGCATGCTGGCCGAGCATCGAGTCGGACCTCACGACTACAGTCGCAAGATTTGGACCGTGCTGGTGTTCCTGCTGTGGCACGAGATCTTCATCGAAGGCACGCTGAAGCCCGAAGTGCCCGACGTCCACTACCCCGTACGCCTCTAACTCTCGTTTGCAGTCGGGAGCGCACCCCGCGACCGCGACCACCGCTGCCATGACACGTTCCCATGCAGAAAGATCTGCGGATCGCGCGTGACCTCACAATCCAGGGCGGGCGTACCAATCCAGGGCGGGCCTAGCGAGCCGGGCCGGACCTACCGATCCACAGCGGGCTTACCGATCCACAGCGGGCTTATCGATCCGGCGTGGGCCTACCGATCCACAGTGGGGAACGTTCCCCACTCTCGACACACATCCCCGCCGCCGGCGCACATCCCAACCCCGAACGCGCCCAAGCAACCGCCACCTCCCAAGCCGACCTCACGCCCCAGGGCGGACCTACCGATCCACAGCGGGCCTACCGAACCAGAACGGGGAACATTCCCCACTCTCGACACACATCCCCGCCGTCGACGCACTTTTCCTGTTGGGCCATCCTTCGGTGGTCTGGACTGTCGTCTCCGTTGCGACGTACTTCCCACTAGGGACAGGGATTGTTCCACTGCCGGCCGGTGTTATCCACAAGCCGAGCGGTTTTCCACCTACCCGGGAGTCGACCAGACAGATGCGGTGATGTCAGCGATGCTGCGCGCATGCAACTGTCACACCAACTACGCGGCTTGCTGGATGCCCAACGCGACTACGTCACGCGAAGTCAGCTCAACGACTGTGGAATGACCAAAGAAGACACCGACACGCTGCTGCGGGCTGGCCAACTGCGGAAGGTCTGGCGCGGGATCTACGCACGTACAGCCCGACCGGACTCCGATGCCGCACGGAGTCTGGACCGAGCCAGGGCGATCGCGATCACGTACGGCGGTAATGCGTTGGTCAGCCACGAGATCGCGTTGCTGGCTCACGAACTACCGACGTACGCCACCGGGCTCCGGCAGGCAACGCTGGTGCGCCTCACTAGTGGCGATACGGTGCGCACCCGCGACCTACACATACGTCGTACGAGCCGCGCCCTACCGTCAACGTATATCGACGCGGCTCCCGTCGTCACCGAAGCGATCGCGTTCGCGCAGGTCGGCTGTGCACTAGGCACGGACGCCGCAGTGGTCGCCGCGGATGCAATCTTGCATCGCGGTTCATCGTCCGTCGAGGACCTTCACGCGGCGATTCGTACGTTGAGCCCTACACGTGGCATCGCTCGTGCGCGGGTAGCCATCGACTTGCTCGACCAGAACGCTGAGTCACCTGGTGAGTCGCAGTTGCGCCTCCTCGTCCGGGGCGCCGGAATACCGATACAGTCGCAATTCGTCGTTCGTAATGCCGGCGGCAGATTCGTTGCCCGCGTCGATTTCCTCGTCAAGGGCACACGGATTGCCCTGGAGTACGACGGCTACGAGAAATATGACGCCCGTGAGCAAGACCGCGATGAGAGCGCCCAGCGGCTGTATGACGAGAAACTGCGCCAGGAAGCGGTTGCACGTCAGGGATACGTGGTCATCCGCGCGATAGCCGCCGACCTCCGCGACCCAGGCCCGCTGCTGCACCGCCTGCATCGCGTGATCGCCGAACACACAGCACAATGCCGCGTCAGTTAGCCGACCGGACACCGCGACGCACCTACTTCCCGAGTCGACAGCCCAAGTTGACCGGATGCGCGAAGCCCGGTGCGGTGAGGCGGACGCGGGGTTCTGAGGCCATCCCACGGATCGAGCACGGGCTTCGCGATCGGCGGCAGACCTAAGTGCCCAAGGCGAATCTCCTCATCGAGAGTGGGGATCTTTCCCCGCTCACAGACAACTTCCCCGCCCACGAGCCGCTAACCCGCGCCCGACATACCTCCCCACCGACTGCACCCGGCACCCGCCGTACCTCGCTACCGCCCACGCCCGACATACCTCGCCCCGCCCGGCGCCGGCGTACGCCGCCACAGCCAAGTCGCTTCCTCGCTCACGGCCTGCTTTCCCGCTGTCACAGGAGATCGCGCGACTCAGACGTGATAGAAACGGCGAACCGCCGGTCGCCATGACTGGCGACCGGCGGTTCACTACAACAACTCTCGCGTTAGGCGCTGACGCCCTTGGGAGCCTGCTGCTTCATGTAACCGAACATGTAACCGGCCACGCGACGCATCTGAATCTCCTCCGCGCCCTCGGTGATCCGGTAACGACGGTGGTGACGGTAGATGTGCTCGAACGGCTTGTACCGCGAGTACCCCATACCTCCGTGCACCTGCATCGCACGATCGGCAGCCTCACAGCACAGACGGTTCGCGAAGTAGTTACACATCGACACCTTGTCCGACACCGAGAACGCGCCGTACTTGTCCATCGCCCACGCGGTCTTGTGGATCAGCGCGCGCAGCATCTCCGCCTGCGTCTGCAACTCCACCAGTGGGAACTGAATCCCCTGGTTCGTCGACAACGGCTTACCGAACGGCTTACGCTCTTGCGCGTACTTCACCGATTCGTTGATGCAGTACTGAGCAGCTCCCAGACTCGAGGCCGCCTGACGGATCCGGTTCTCGTTGAAGAAGTGCTGCACGACCTGCAGGCCCTTACCTTCGCCACCAAAGATGGCCGAGTTCGGCACCCGAATGTCCTTGAACGACACGTGCGCGTGATCAGTAGGCATGTTGAAGGTCCACAAGAACTCTTCAATCTTGAACCCCGGTGCATCCGTCGGCGTGAGGAAGCAGGTAATACCGTCACCGTCGCCAGCCTTACCGCTGGTCCGCGCGAAGATCAGGTCGTACGCCGCCGAGTGCATCCCGGTGTTCCAGGTCTTCTCACCGTTGATGATCCACTCATCGCCATCACGCACTGCCGTGGTTTCCATGTGCGTGGCATCCGAGCCATGGTTCGGCTCGGTGATACCGAACGCGAATCCACGCTTACCGGTGGCGAGCTTCTCGACCCACTCTTCCTTCTGCTCGTCCGTGCCGTATTCCAGCATCAGCAGCAGACCGACGTTGTTACCGACGATCGCATGCTCGTTCTGCAGATCGCAGTGCAAACCCAGACCCTTGGATGCAAGGTGCTCGCGGATGACCGCCATGCCTAGGTTCGTGCCATCGCGGCCGCCGTACTCCTTCGGGAACGGGTACCGCAGGTGCCCGGCAGCGTCTGCGCGGCGCTTCGCCTCCTGCAGCAACGCCTCCCACTCGGCGTTCGGCAACCCGTCACGATCCCAATCGGTACGGGCGTCCTCACGACGGTGGTCAAAGAACCGGTTGTTGTCATCCTGCTCCTGAAGCGGCTTGATTTCCTTCTCAATGAAGTCATCAAGCACACCCAGGTAATCCTGCAAATCCTGAGGAATGTCGAAATCCATGTATTGCTCCTGTACTCGTGGGTGTCCTACGTGAGCAGCTCGTTGCAGTGAACATTAGTTCAGCAACGAGGCTTGCACCCACCCTAACGCCTGTATGGGCACCTCAGTCAACGGCACACACCGAACCGGCACTCAAGCAAAATTCGCTGAACGTTTGGTCAGACACGACCGGTCTACGTCGCAGAGGACGACGTCTACTGCGGCACAGCCGAGGCTCCCGGCGTGTCGCGACCGGTGTCATGGGACAGTTGGGCGCATGGAATCAGTCGTTATCTGTAACCCCGTTCGTACCGCAATCGGCGGCTTCAAAGGCGTATTCAGCCCGCTGCAAGCGCCGGACCTCGCCACCCAGGCGCTCAAGGGCCTCATGGCCCGCACCGGACTCAAGGAAGGCCAGGTTGACGACGTCATCCTCGGCCAGTGCTACCCCAACGGCGAAAGCCCCGCGATCGGCCGCATCGCCGCACTCGATGCCGGCCTCGGCATCCTCACCGGTGGCTGGCAGCTCGACCGCCGCTGCGGGTCGGGTCTGCAAGCCGTTCTCAACGCCGTCATGCAGGTGGCGACCGGCGTCGACGAGACCATCGTCGCTGGTGGCGCCGAGTCGATGACCAACGCCGAGTTCTACGCGCTCGGGCTACGCCAGGGCGTCAAGGGCGAGCAGGTTCAGCTCGTCGACCGTCTGATGCGCGGCCGCGTCACCGCCGGTGGCCACTCCTTCCCGGTCGAGGGCGGGATGATCGAGACCGCCGAGAATCTGCGCGCCGAATACAAGATCGGCCGCGAAGAGCAGGACCAGCTCGCCTACCACTCCCAGATGAAGGCGGCCAAGGCGATCGCCGACGGCAAGTTCGCCGACGAGATCGTGCCGATCACGCTGCCGGCGACGCGTAAGGATCCCGAGCGGCAGATCGTCGACGATGAGCACCCGCGTCCCGAGACAACCGTCGAAACGCTGGCGAAGTTGCGCCCGATCCGCGGTAAGTCCGACGCCGAGTCGACGGTCACCGCGGGTAATTCCAGCGGCCAGAACGACGCCGCATCCATGTGCGTGGTCACCACTGAGGCGAAGGCGAAAGAACTCGGCTTGACTCCCATGGTCAAGCTCGTGGGCTGGGCACACGCCGGCGTACAGCCCAAGACGATGGGAATTGGTCCGGTCCCCGCAGTCGCGAAACTGTTCGAGCGCACCGGTTTGTCCTGGAAGGACATCGACCTGATCGAACTCAACGAGGCGTTCGCTTCGCAGGCCCTGGCGTGCCTGCGCGAGTGGGACATCCCGCAGGATGACGAGCGCCTGAACGTCAATGGTTCGGGGATCTCCCTGGGTCACCCGGTCGGCGCGACTGGCACCCGCATCCTGACGACGATGGCGTACGAGATGAAGCGTCGCGGTTCGAAGTACGGTCTGGAGACCATGTGCATCGGCGGCGGCCAGGGACTAGCGGCGATCTTCGAGAACGTCAGCGCGTAACCACGCCATACAGTTCTGCGGGGCTGTGCGTAACGCTACTAATCAATTAGCGTTACGCACAGCCCCGCAGTTCGTGTGGGCCGAAACCTATCTAGCTGAAGCTGTCGCCGCAGGCGCAGGAGCCGGTCGCGTTCGGGTTGTCGATCGTGAAGCCCTGCTTCTCAATCGTGTCGACGAAGTCGACGACCGCCCCACCCAGGTACGGCACGCTCATCCGGTCAACGACGACCTCTACGCCGCCGAAGTCCTGGACCGCGTCACCATCAAGCTGACGCTCGTCGAAGAACAACTGGTACCGAAGTCCGGAGCAGCCACCCGGCTGGACGGCGACGCGCAACCGAAGATCGTCGCGCCCCTCCTGCTGCAGCAGCGACTTGACCTTGCTCGCCGCTGCCTCGGACAACTGGATTCCGCTGGTGGCCTCAGTCGTAGCACTCATGTTCTACCTCTATCTGTCTGCCGAGATGGGATTGGCTCAATAGCACAACCCACATTCGCTTCGATCCATTCCCGCGCTGCCATCGTACGCCGTCGTGATCTATCTGACTGCTCACGCGCCGTACTTCATCTGCCTTACCGCACCCAATGCCGCGCCGTACGATAGGCGACATCCTGCAGTACGACGTCCGCAGCTTCCATCGCGCGCTGCTCGCCGACCGCGTCGACCAACGCGTACGTCTCATCGACGCCGTACGCCGACGCTTGCCGTCGCCCGAGTGAACTCCGGCCGGCGAGTACGACGCACGGCCTACCCGCCGAGCGGGCCAAGTCGGCTACGCTGCCGGTGACTTTGCCGCGCACAGATTGCTCGTCGAACGATCCTTCACCGGTGATCACCAGGTCAGCGCTCGCCACCGCGTCAGCGAGGCCGAGCGCCTCCGCGACCACCTCGAACCCGCTGCGACGGCGCGCCCGCAGCGCATACAGCGCCGCCCCCATCCCGCCCGCAGCGCCGGCGCCCGGTAGGTTCGCCAGGCCCGCCGGTGCCGGGCGATCGCGCTGCAGCACCTCGCCCCAGCGGCTCAGCGCCGCATCTAGCACCCGCACGTCCTGCGGTGAGGCGCCCTTCTGCGGACCGAACACCGCTGACGCGCCCTCTGGGCCGGTGAGCGGATTGTCCACATCGGTGGCAGCCACGATCGACGCCGTGCGCAACGCCGGCGTACCGCTTAGATGGTCAACGCCCAGCAGCGGCAGCGCGCCGGGCTGCAGCGCCACACCGTCCTCATCAAACGCGACGACTCCGATGGCGGCGAGCAGCCCAGCACCGCCGTCATTGGTCGCCGACCCACCCAGGCCGACGGTGATGGTGTGCGCACCTGCCTCGACCGCGGCCAGCAGCAGCGCTCCGACGCCGTATGAGGACGCCCACAGCGGCTCCCGACGTTCAGTTGCCTCAAGCCCGGCGGCCTGCGCGGATTCGACGTACGCTGCACCGCCGCTCGCGATCAGCACTTGCCCGCGAACCTGCTCACCGTGCGGGCCAGTGGTGACCACGTCAATCGTCCGGGCGGAAGTCTCGGCCAATCCGGCACGCAGCGATTCGATGAACCCGGGGCCGCCGTCTGACATCGGCAGCGCGATAACCTCCACCTTCGTGCTGATTTCGCCGAGGCGTCGTTGGAGTCCAGCCGTGATCGCCGCACTCGCCTCAGCAGCGGTCAGCGTTTGACCGAAACTGTCGGTCGCGATCACAATCCTCATGCGCCTCACCTGCTGCCCTCACCGATACGTTTGCGAGAATCAGATGTTCCGGACGACGCCGAACCCATCGCCTGTCATCCATTTCCACGTTGCTGATTGGGCTCTATGAAATCACCGCAGGGAAACCTTGTCCGCCAGATGACCTCGGACGACCTCGGGCGCGTGGTCAAGATCGCTCGACGGGCGTACGACGAGGACATCACCGATCTGCCTGATGTTCGCGGTATCGAGCCGTGGGCCGACCCGAAACAACCGGCGGAACCGTTCGCCGATCGCATCACGGCGCATGACTTGGCGGCGCACATTCTGCGCACCGATCCGGACCTGTGTCTCGTCGTTGAGGACGAGGGCAAGATCCGTGGTGCCAGTATGGCGATCAACCGCGAGGGAACCATCGTGATGGCGATGACGGCCGTCCCACCAAAGCACCAAGGCCAGGGCTATGCGACGGCGCTCGCCGCCTATCTGCGCGACCTGCTCGATAATCACATGCGCGCGATGGCGGTCGTGCGGGCTCAGGAGACCATCAATACCGTCTTTCCGTGGAATTTCGACGTTCACCCGGCGATGCGCGCCGAGGGCCTCGTCGACCGTGCCGCGCTCCCGAAATTGAAGTTCGTACGCGAGGGCACCGCCGACGACCTGGAGCTGGCGATCGCGGTCGACCAACGTCTGCGCGGCGCGTCCCGCGGACGTGACCACGAACTGCTGCTGGCCGGGTCGCAGCTGTTCGTCGCCGAGGACGGCAAGAAGGGCCGCGGCTACGCCTACGCTCACCCGGACGGTTCGGCGATGACCGTAGGCGCGACGACGACCGCGATCGCCCGCGAGTTGTTGTTCGCCTGCTTGGCCTCCGGCGACCCGGAGACTCGCGCTACCGTGCGCAACATCACCGGCGAACAGCGGTGGGCCTTCGATGTGGCACGACAGGCAGGGCTCCGACTCACCATCGCCGGTCCGGTCGCCGTGCGAGGTATGTCGCTACCTAATCCGTACCTGCCGCACGACACCCTCGGCTGACCCCGAGTAGACCCACGTATCCTGGGGGCATCATGAAGATGCCCTGGTCGAAGTCTGCCCCCGTCACGAGTGAGGCGCCTGCGCCTGCGCCGAAGGCTCCAGAGCCGCCGCGCGATCCCACCGCACCCAAGGGCCGCCCGACACCGCGCCAGACGCAGCGACGCGGGCCTGTCGAACCCCCGCCGCAGACCAGCAAGGAAGCTCGCGCACGGATGCGCGAGCAGAACCGCGAGCGCAAGGCGGCGGGCCTGCAGAAAGAGCGGCCGCTGTCGGCGCGTGAAGAACGGATGCAGGCGCGAGACGCCGGACCGGAACGCGAGTTGGTGCGCAATCTCGTCGATACTCGGCGCAGTATCTCCTCGGCCTTTCCGCTGTTTGCGATCTTGATCCTGGTCGCCATGTTCTCCGGACTGCCCAGCAGCAATCCCGAGGTGTACAACTACATCTCGTACGCGTGGTTGGCGTTCTTCGCGGTCATCATTTTCGAGTCGATCTTCCTCGGCCGGGTGATCGGGCGAGAGGTTCGCGCTCGGTTCCCGAAGACAACGATCCGGATGGGTTCGCTGAAGTATTACGGCATCATCCGCGGCCTGATGTTCCGGCGGCTGCGCTTTCCCAAGCCGGTCCTGCGCCCCGGCGACGAGGTCTAGAGAAGCGCGGACGCCGCAGTCAGAAATGACGTGTGGCGTCCGCGCGAACAACATTGGGGGCTTTCGAGCCGGTCACTCCTCCGGCGGATGAAGGCTCATCCCGTCATAGATGACGTCGTCGTCCTCCATCAAGGTCACCGAATCGACGCCTGCCGCCAGCAGGCTCTGCCACTCGTCGCCGACCCATGTTTCGGCGTCCACCTGGCTGTCGAAGGCAGGCACGGTCGGCTCGGTGAGCACAGTGCCGTCATTGCGTTCCAGCCGCCATGTCCAAGTCATCGCTATCTCCCTATCCGGTGCTTCAGCGTACGTGCGAGGGCACGAACGGCGGTTTGACGATCCGCATCACCGACGTGCGCCCGCGTACGTCGACCCGTACTTCGTCCCCCTCGCCCAAGCCGGACGCCCGGTCGATCAGGGCCAGCCCAATCCCCTTGCGCAGGGTCGGCGAGAACGTGCCGCTGGTGACCTCCCCGACGGGGGTGTCAGCGGCTCCGATGACTTGCATATGCGGGCGCGGAATGCCGCGGTCAGTCGATTCCAGTCCCCACAGCAACCGTGCTGCCTTTGCGGCTCGTTCGGCGCTCAGCGGCTCGCGTCCCCAAAATGCTGGCTTCTGCCACCCCACCGCCCAGCCGGACCGCGCCTGGTTCGGGGTGATCTGCAGGGACAGGTCCTGCCCATGCAGTGGGTAACCCATCTCGGTGCGAAGTGTGTCGCGCGCGCCGAGCCCGCACGCGCGTGCCCCCAGTCCAGAGCCACGCTCCAATAACGCATCCCACAGCAGTTCGCTGGAATCCCAATCGACGACGAGTTCGTAGCCCAACTCGCCGGTGTAGCCGGTGCGACACACAGTCAGCTCGGCACCTGAGTACGTGGCGGGTACGAACGCCATGTAGTCCATGTCCGTGGGCAGACCGAGTTCGCGCAGCAGTTCGGCAGAACTGGGTCCCTGCACCGCGATCACGCCGTACTGTTCGTGCTGATCGGTGATCGTTACGCCGGCCGGCACCACGGCGTTCATCCGCCGGACGACTTCGGCGGAGTTGGCGGCGTTCGGCACCAGGAACACGTCATCTGGGCCGTTCAGATAGAGGATCAGATCGTCGACTACGCCGCCACTGCTGTCGTCACAGCACAGTGTGTACTGCGCAGACCCGGGCTCGATCCGACCGATATCGTTACTCAGCACCGAATTGATGAAGTAACTAGCGCCGGCACCGGTCACCGATACCTTGCCGAGGTGCGATACGTCGAAGATTCCTACGCCGTCCCGGACGGCCTTGTGCTCGGCCAGTACACCGCCTCCGGCGTACTCGATCGGCATCAGCCATCCGCCGAAGTCGGCCATCTTGGCACCCAGCACTTCGTGGCGCCCTTGCAGCGGTGAATTCTTGAGATCGTTCGCGCTCATGAAGGCAAGGTAGCGCGCTGTCGGCAGCAGTCGCCAGACGGCTCCGCACCTTCCGCGTAGGCTCGCTGCAGATACATCCCAACTTGGAGAAGCCAGTGACTGATCTTGCCCTGTCCGACCGCCGACTCAGCTCCCTCAAGCTCGACGCCGTAATCGTCGGCACCGCTGTTGAGGACGACGCACTCGTGCTGCTGCCCGGGGCGGACGACCTCGATAGTCAGCGGCTCGTCGACACGCTCGCCCGTCTCGGTGCGACCGGCGCCGCGGGTGAGGTGCTCAAGGTGGCGCTCGACGAGCAGACTCCGCTGGTGATCGCGGTCGGTCTGGGCTCGGCCGGCGACGACGGCTTCGACGCGAATGACCTGCGTAAAGCCGCCGGTGCCGCGATCCGAGCGACGACTGGTCTGAGCAAGGTCGCCACAACCCTCGCTCAGGTGGGCGGGGAGAGTTCGGACGAACTCGTGCAGGCGGTCGGCGAAGGTCTGGTACTCGGCGCGTATCGATTCGATGAGTACCGTAGCGAGCGGCCGGCGGCCGATGACCTGCCGGCGTCGAAGGTCACGCTGCTGGTCGACAAAGCGCGCACCGCATCGACAAAGGCCGCGCTGAGCCGCGCCGAGAAGATCGGCGCCGCCGTCTCGCTCGCGCGGGACTTCGTGAACACTCCGCCTAACGACCTTTACCCGGATTCCTTTGCCAAGCGCGCGAAGGCCCTGGCGACGGCAGCGGGGGTAAAAGCCGAGATCCTGGACGAGCGTCGGCTCACCGCCGGCGGATTCGGCGGCATCCTCGCCGTCGGAGGTGGCAGCGACCGTAAGCCGCGGCTACTGCGCCTGACGTACGCCCCGACCGGCATCAAGCGCGGTACCGCGTCCGTTGCGCTCGTTGGTAAAGGAATCACGTTCGATTCGGGCGGTATTTCGCTCAAGCCCGGGCCGAAGATGGACCTGATGAAGACGGATATGTCGGGTGCGGCCGCCGTCATCGCCACAACGTTGCTCATCGCCGCGCTCGAACTTCCGATCAAGGTCATCGCGACGGTGCCGCTGGCCGAGAACCTGCCGAGCGGGTCGGCGTACCGGCCGGCAGACGTCATCACGCACCGCGGCGGCAAACGTTCGGAGATCCTCAACACCGACGCCGAGGGCCGTGTCGTGCTGGCCGACGCCATTGCGCGCGCGTGCGAAGACAACCCGACCTACCTGATCGAGACCTCCACCCTGACCGGTGCTCAGGTCGTGGCTCTGGGCGATCGCACCGCAGGCGTGATGGGCACCGACGAATTCCGCGATCGCGTGACCGACGCCGCCAACTGCGTCGGCGAGGCGGCCTGGGCGATGCCGCTGCCGCAGGATGTGCGCGACGGGATGAAGTCGAAGACCGCCGATATCGCGAATATCGGAGCCGGTCCGGGCGGCATGCTCGCCGGCGGTCACTACCTCAAGGAGTTCGTCGGCGAAGGCGTTGAGTGGGCGCACATCGACATCGCGGGGCCGTCGTACAACTCCGGTGGCGCGTACGGGTTCATCGCCGAAGGCGCAACGGGTACGCCGGTGCGCACCATGCTGCACGTGATCGAGGACATCCTCGCCGAAGGCTAGAACTGGCGAGTTATGCGGCCGGTTGTTGACGCATCTCGTCAACGACCGGTCGCAGATGAACGGCACGCGCACGGCTTATGTCATGGCTTATTTCTGTCATGGCTTATTTCGCGCGGACCAGTCACGCATGCGTTGCGGATATCCGGTGCGTTGCACGTCGTACACCGGGATCTTCAGGTCGGCGGCGAGTTGTTTCGCCGCCTTCTCGGTCGTACGTCGCCGCGTCCACTCGCCGTCGGCGGCGACCAGCAATACGCTCATCTGAGTGACGTTGGTACGCGGTTCGACATACGCCTCGACGCTACGGCGGCTGCGCGCGAACTCGCGCAGGTGCTCGATATCGGCCTTTGTGGCCGCGCGGTCCATGCTGCCGTCACGGCCGCCAGATGAGCCCTTTCGGCGGCGGTGTAACCGGTCTCGCAGACCCATCCTTCAACTCCCTCATGACCGGGCGCACAACGCGAAGTGGAAAGTGACAAGATGAGACGGTACGTGTTTGGCACGCGCCGCGCTGCGAATGCCCTCACTGAAGGACTGCTGACCCGAAGGAGAAACCGCACATGTCGGTCTCGGTAACCATGCCCGCGCTCGGGGAGAGCGTGACCGAAGGCACCGTCACCCGCTGGCTGAAGGCCGAGGGCGACCAGGTGACCGCGGACGAGCCGTTGCTGGAGGTCTCGACCGACAAGGTCGACACCGAGATTCCGGCACCCGCGTCCGGAATACTGCAGAAGATCATTGTCGGTGAGGACGAGACCGTCGATGTGGGTACTGAGTTGGCGATCCTGGGTGACGGTTCGGCCGAGCCTGCGGCACCTGCCGAGGAGCCCGCGGCACCTGCTGAGGAGCCCGCAGCGCCGGCCGAGGAGCCGGCCGCCCCTGCCCAGGCGGAAGCGCCAACGCCGGCAGAGGAGCCCGCACCTGCTGCGGCAGCGCCGGCCGAGCCCGCTGCGCAAGGTGGCGCCGAAGGCACCGAGGTCGAGATGCCGGCGCTCGGAGAGAGCGTGACCGAAGGCACCGTCACTCGCTGGCTGAAGCAGGTCGGCGAGTCGGTCGCGGTGGACGAACCGCTGCTGGAGGTCTCCACCGACAAGGTCGACACCGAGATCCCCTCCCCCGTCGCGGGAACCGTCCTGGAGATCCGGGTCGCTGAGGATGAGACCGTCGACGTCGGCGCGGTGCTCGCCGTTATCGGCGCTGAAGGCGCGGCACCATCGAGGCCCGCGGCACCTGAGCCCGCACCGAGCGAACCTGCCCCCGCAGCCGCCGCGCCCGCTCCAGCTCCTGCCGCCCCTGCTCCAGCTCCCGCAGCCCCTGCGCCGGCGGCTGCCCCCGCGGCACCAGCGCCCGCACCCGCGGCACCCGCACCCGCGGCACCCGCACCCGCACCCGCTGCCGCTGCACCTGCTGCGGCCAAGAGCGATGACAGCAACGCATACGTCACCCCGCTGGTACGCAAACTCGCCGCCGAGAACGACGTCGACTTGTCGACTCTGACCGGTACCGGCGTCGGCGGACGAATCCGCAAGCAGGACGTGCTCGCTGCCGCAGAGGCCGCGAAGGCGCCCGCACCGGCCCCGGCCCCCGCCGCGGCCGCTCCCGCACCGGCGGCAGCTCAGGCGACCTCGGGCCTTGGCGCCGAGACCTCGAACCTGCGTGGAACTACTGAGAAGCTCAGCCGGCTTCGTCGCCTGATCGCCGATCGGATGGTCGAATCGCTGCGCAACTCGGCCCAGTTGACGACGGTCGTCGAAGTGGACGTCACTCGCGTCGCGCAGCTACGCGACCGCGTCAAGGCCGATTTCCAGGCCCGTGAGGGCGTGAAGTTGTCCTTCATGCCGTTCTTCGCGCTCGCCGCCGTCGAAGCGCTGAAGACGCACCCCGTGGTCAATAGCGAGCTCGACCTCGAAGCCGGCACGATCACGTACCCCGATGCCGAGCACCTCGGCATCGCGGTCGACAGCCACCGCGGTCTGATCGTTCCGGTGATTCACCACGCGAGCGATCTGAACCTGGCGGGACTCGCCCGCAAGATCCACGATCTGGCCGAACGCACCCGCAACCAGACGATCGGCCCGGACGAGTTGACCGGCGGCACATTCACGCTGACCAACACCGGCAGTCGCGGCGCACTGTTCGATACGCCGATCATTAACCAGCCGCAGAGCGCGATCCTCGGCACTGGCGCGGTCGTCAAGCGCCCCGCAGTCATCGACGACCCTGATCTCGGCGAAATCATCGTCGTGCGGTCGTTCGCGCACCTGGCGTTGTCCTACGACCACCGCGTCGTTGACGGTGCCGACGCGGCTCGATTCCTGAGCACCATGAAGGAGCGTCTGGAAGCCGGAAACTTCGAAGCAGACCTCGGCATCTAATTAGTTCACGACAATCCGGTCCACACCGCATTCCGCGGTCTGGGCCGGATTCGTCTATTCAGCCCGACGGCTGACCTCGGCGATCAGCCACTGCCCCGCTTCCTGCTCGAGCGTGAATTCGACCTCGCTCGATGCTCGCCCGGCGACAGGCATCTCGGTGCCGCCGGCGTCAACGATGGTGAACGGCGCAATCTCATCCCGGACAACAAGCACGACACTGTCGGACTCGTGAGTCACCGACAGGACCTCGCTCAGCGTGGGCGCGAACCCGACAACGGATCGGTCCTGCGAGCGCAGAGATTCGATCGTGCCCAGGTCAACGCGCAGTTGGCGGCTGCCCGCTGTGTACACCTCGCTCAGTAACTCGACCTGTCGAGTCGCAAATGCGTCACTACGCAACTCATACAACTGCTCGAGTTGCTCGTACCACGCCGAATCGCCGTCGGTAACGGGCGCGGCGTCTGCCGCACCATCGGCACCAGACTTCCCTTCCGCGCCCGGCCACAAGACAACCCCGAGTAGCACCGCGAGCCCAACCAGCGCGGCAAGGACCACGTTCGTCCGATGATCAACCGACCGCTGTGCAGCGGCGTGTCGCGGTCGTGAGCGCCGCAGCGAGCCCTCTTCGATTCGGAACCTCATGGGGCCAGGCTAGGCCGCGCCGAATCCCCGATCCGAGTTATCCACAGGCGACCACTCAGCCGACGACGAAGTTGACCAACTTGCCTGGCACGACGACGATCTTGCGTTCGGTCTTGCCCTCGATCAGCGCCGCGATCTTCTCGCTGCCGCGGGCTGCGGCCTCCATGGCCTCGCGATCGGCGTCCGAGGCTATCTGCACGGTGTCGCGGACCTTGCCGTTGACCTGCACCGGAATCTCAATCGTCTCGTCAGCAAGCAACGAAGTGTCCGCGACCGGGTACGGGTGCCATACGAGCGACGACTCGTGACCGAGTCGACTCCACAATTCCTCGCTCAGATGCGGGGCCAGCGGTGCCAGCATGAGCACCAGCGGCTCGACGAGCGCACGCGGCGCGCCGTGCGGGTACGTGGCGGTGATGTGATTGTTGAGTTCGGTGATCTTGGCGATCGCGATGTTGAACCGCAGTGTGTCCATACCCTCACGAGCGGCCAGCACCATCTTGTGCAGCGTGCGCACCGACTCCTCGGTCGGCGCCTCATCGGTGACGGTGACGGCCCCCGTCTCCTCGTCGATGACATTGCGCCACACCCGCTGCAACAGCCGCTGGCTACCGACGACATCCTTGGTCTCCCAGGGACGCGATTGGTCCATCGGACCGGTGAACATCTCGTACACGCGCAGCGTGTCCGCGCCGAACAGGGCGTACATCTCATCCGGGCTGACCGAGTTCTTCAGCGACTTGCCCATCTTGCCGTGCTGCCTGCTCACTTCGGCTCCCTGGAAGAACCAGTGCCCGTCCTGCTCAGTGACCTCGGCGGCAGGGACGTACATCCCGCGGTCGTCGGTGTACGACGCAGCGGTGACCATGCCCTGGTTGAACAGCCGTCGGAATGGCTCCTCACTGGTGACGTGGCCCAGATCAAAAAGGACCTTGTGCCAGAACCGCGCATACAACAGGTGCAGCACGGCATGCTCGACGCCGCCGACGTACAGGTCCACCCCACCGGTGTCACCGGCTGATCGCGGACCCATCCAGTACTTCTCGTTCTCCGCGCCGACGAATCGTTCCGAGTTCGTGGGGTCGAGGTAGCGCAATTCGTACCAGCAGGATCCAGCCCACTGCGGCATGGTGTTCAACTCGCGGCGGTATCGCTTCGGTCCGTCGCCGAGGTCCAGGGTGACGTTCGCCCACTCGGCGTTGCGCCCCAGCGGCGGCTCCGGTTCGCTCATCGCGTCGTTCGGATCGCCGGTTCGCGGCGAGAAGTCGTCAACCTCGGGCAGTTCGACGGGCAGCATCGACTCCGGCAGCGCGTGTGGCATACCCGACTCGTCGTACACGATCGGGAACGGCTCGCCCCAGTAACGCTGGCGGCTAAACAGCCAATCGCGCAGTTTGTAGGTGACCGTGGGCTTGCCGAGTCCACGCTCATCCAACCAATCAATGACGGTGCGCTTAGCGTCGACGATGGCCATCCCATTGATGTCCAGCGCCCCGTCCTCGCGGGCGGAGTTGATCGCCGGCCCATCGCCGGTATAGGCCTCGCCGTCGAAGCCATCGCTCGGCTGCACGGTGCGCACGATCGGCAGGTCGTACTTCGCGGCGAAGTCCCAGTCGCGTTGATCCTGCCCTGGCACCGCCATGATCGCGCCGGTGCCATAACCCATCAGCACATAGTCGGCGACAAATATTGGCAACTTCTTACCCGTCAGCGGGTTGGTGGCGTACCCGCCGGTGAAGACGCCCGTCTTCGCCTTGTCGTCGGCCTGCCGGTCAGCGTCGCTCTGCGCCGCTGCGGCCGCTTGGTACTGGCCAACCGCGTCGCGGGGATTGGCCGCGCCGCCTGTCCACGCCGACGGGGTCTGCTCGGGCCAGGCATTAGCGGTCAGGGCCGATACAAACGGGTGCTCGGGTGAGATCGCCACGAACGTCGCGCCGAACAGCGTGTCAGGGCGGGTGGTGAACACCTCGAGGTCCCCCGCGACGGTGGCGAACCGCACGTTCGCCCCCTCGGAGCGTCCGATCCAGTTGCGTTGCATGGTGCGGACCTTGTCCGGCCAGTCCAGCCGGTCCAAGTCGGCCAGGAGCCGATCGGCGTACGAGGTAATCCGCATCATCCACTGCTTGAGCGGCCGCTTGAACACCGGGAAATTGCCACGTTCGCTACGGCCATCCGCAGTGACCTCTTCATTGGCGAGCACGGTGCCCAGTCCGGGACACCAGTTCACCGGCGCTTCGGAGATGTACGCCAGCCGATGGTCATCGATGACGCGCCGCTGCTCGGCATCCGTGAGTTCTGCCCATACGCGGCCCTCCGGCAGACCGTCTGTGCGGGTACCCGCAGCGAACTCACCGATCAACTCATCAATCGGTCGGGCCTTCTGAGCGACGTCGTCGTACCACGAGTTGAAGACTTGCAAGAAGATCCACTGCGTCCACTTGTAATAGTCGACGTCCGTGGTTGACACAGATCGTCGCGGATCGTGGCCCAATCCAAGGCGGCGCAATTGACGGCGGTACGTCGCGATGTTCGCTTCGGTGGTGATCCGCGGATGCTGACCGGTTTCCACGGCGTACTGCTCGGCGGGCAGGCCAAACGCGTCGAAGCCCATCGTGTGCAGCACGTTGTAACCGTTCATCCGCTGGAAGCGAGCGAATACATCGGTGCCGATAAAGCCGAGCGGATGGCCGACGTGCAGACCGGCGCCGGACGGGTACGGGAACATGTCGTTCACGTACAGATGATCACGCTGCGCGACCTGCTCGAACCCATCGGCGAGCGCACCTGCAGGGTTCGGCGTGTGGAAGGTGCCCTCCGACTCCCATCGGTCCTGCCAGCCGAGCTCAATCTGCTCGGCCACCGCAGCGTTATACCGGTGTGCTGGGACGTCGCTGGTCTGGCTCACGTATCTTCCTCTGCTCTTCTGTGACTACTCACCTGACGCGGGTTGGGCACTCGACGGGCACAAAAAATCCCCACGCCGATGAGCGTAGGGACGCCCTGCACGCCGAAACCCGAACGACCGCGGTCCGGTGCGGCTCACGACGGGTCCGCGGCCGCGGACCACACATCGCTCAGCCATCGAACTCAGCATACCGCCGAGGCAAAGTGATTCCCCCTTCGCGGCCAGGTGAGGTTAGATGGGCTGAGTACCAACCGTGCAACCAACCTGTGGAGGTACGTCACCTATGAAGGGCACGACCAGCGGGCTCCAGGATCTCGCCGCCGAGGTATCCGATAAAGCCTCCGACGCCGCCGAGTCGGTCAAGGATCTCGTCGAAGACGGAGCCAAGACGGCCAAACGCGCGCAACGGAAGGTCGCAAAAAAGTCCGCTAAGGCGCAGCAAAAGCTGACGAAGAAGTCCGATAAGGCAGCTAAGAAGGTCAAGCAGGTCAAGATCGACAAGAAGACCCGCAAGGCCATCGAGCGCACCGAAGCAGCGCTCGCGCATTTCACTGCCCGCACCGGCGAATCACTTGCTCCGGTGATCGAAGACGCTCGTGAGCAGTTGGCACGCTCCCGCCGTAGCGCGGCCGCAATCAAGACCTCCTCGCGCGCCAAGGCGAAGGCAGCACGCATCGAGGCCCACGAGCAGTTGATGGCTGCCGCGGCCGGACTCGCCGAGGCCAAGGCCGCCGCCAAACAGGAGGCAAAGGCCGCTGGGCGCAAGGGTAAGAAGGGTTCGAAGAAGGCGGCCCGCGCGCTCGCCGCGGAGGCTCCTGACCTCGAGTCGAACGGCACGCAGAAGAAGAAGCGTCGTAAGTGGCCGCTGTTGCTCGCCGTCGCCGGTGCCGGCGCTGTCGTCGTACGCAAAATGAAGGCCGACGAGGGTGTCGTCTGGCAGCAGCCGGCACCACGTCCAACCCCCTCGGAGGTTCCCGATACCGCCGCCGGGACGGACGCGCCCACTGACGTTTCGTCCGATTCGCCGCGCACTGAGGAAGGCGGCCGGCACAGCCGTCCCGACGAGGACTGATCGACGTACGCCGCCGGCCCTAGCCGTCTGCGGTGATTCTGCGGGGCACTGAGTAACACTGTCGTTCGATAGCGTTACTCAGTGCCCCGCAGATCGTTGGTGCGTCGAGGACGGCGCCAAATCTGGGGACGCATCACAGCCCGTCCCCATCAAGCCCGCGTGAGCACCAACTAGACTTGAAGTCCTTATGGCGAAAAAGACAGCAGACTCCAGCAGCGCGAAGCGCGGGTTGAAGTTATTCAAGCGCGGCTCGCGCAAGTCGGATGATGCTCCGAAGAAGAAGCGGTTTGCGCGCACGCGCGAGCTGTGGCAGGCGTACAAACTCCTGAAGCCCAACGATCCGAAACTGGGGATCTGGATCCTGGGCACGGCCATCCTCGGCTTCCTGATCGGTTTCTGGGGAATGCTTCTGCTCGCGGGAACCGGGATCCTCGGCGTCATCCTGGCCATCGTCGCCGGTCTGCTGCTGGGACTGCTGGGCGGCATGATCGTGTTCGGCATGCGAGCGCGCAAAACGACGTACCGGCAAGCGGAGGGTCGTCCAGGCGCAGCTTCCTGGGCCCTGGATCAGATGCGCGGTGATTGGCGCATCACCCAGGCGGTCAGCGTGTCCGCCACGCAAGACTTGGTGCACCGAGTCATCGGCCGCCCGGGAATCATCCTCGTGGGCGAGGGCGAGAACAAACATCGAATCGGCAGCCTGATCGGCCAGGAGAAGAAGCGCATCGCGCGTGTCGTCGGCGAGACGCCGATCTACACGGTGGTCGTCGGCGATGACGCCGACGCCGGCGAGGTCACGTTGAAAAAGTTGAATAAGCACGTGATGAAGTTGCCGCGGAATATCCAAGGCGCACAGATTCGCGCATTGGAGAAGCGCCTGCAGGCTGTCGCGTCGCCGAAGATGCCGCTGCCCAAGGGCCCGATGCCCGGCGGACGCAAGATGGAAGTCACCAACCGTCAGATGCGTCGTCGCGGTATGGGTCAGTAGCGAACTGACATGGCTGAAGTCGAGTACCCCGGCGCGGATCTGGGGCTGCCGCGCACCGGGATGGCATCGGTAGCGACCATCGGCTCACGTGTCGGTGCGCTCGTCATCGACTGTCTCCTCGCCGGCGCTATTACCTGGGTTTTCACCGCACCCGAATTCCCGCGCAACTGGTCGCTGCTCTCGCTGTTCTTGATCTATACCCTCACCACCGCATTCTTCGGCCGCACGCCGGGGATGACGATGGTGGGCATCGGCTTGGCGAGCGAATTCGAAGGCCAGCGTCTCGGGCTGGTCAAGGCGGCAATACGCACCGTCCTGTTGATGCTGCTGATTCCAGGGATCCTTATGGATCAGAACCGGCGAGGATTGCACGACAAAGCAGCGGGCACAGTCGTCGTGAACGCACGATAGCTGTAACAGGCCCGAAACATTCGAGTCATGGGTGAGCAATGCTCACTCGATAAGGTCGAGGAACCGACCCACCACGGAGGATCAATGTTTCAGTCCAAGGAAGAGCTGGTCTCGTACATCGAGGCGAACGACGTAAAGTTCATCGACGTCCGCTTCTGCGACCTGCCCGGCATCATGCAGCACTTCACCATCCCGGCATCGGGTGTTGAGGAGATGTTCGAGGACGGGCTGGCGTTCGACGGCTCCTCCGTGCGTGGATTCCAGGAAATTCACGAGTCGGACATGCTACTGCTGCCTGACGTCAAGACCGCAACCGTCGACCAGTTCCGTGCCGCGAAGACAGTCATCATCAACTTCTTCGTGCACGACCCGATCACCCGCGAGCCCTACAGCCGTGACCCACGCAACGTGGCACGCAAGGCCGAGGAGTACCTCACCTCGTCGGGAATTGCCGACGGCGCCTTCTTCGGCGCCGAGGCGGAGTTCTACGTCTTCGACTCGGTCCGTTACTCGACCGACAACATGAACGAATCGTTCTACCATGTCGATTCTGACTCCGGCTACTGGAACACCGGCCGCGAGGAAGAAGGCGGCAACAAGGGATACAAGGTCCGCCCGAAGGGCGGCTACTTCCCCGTCGCGCCGTACGACCACTATGGCGACCTGCGCGACACGATGACGCTGAACCTGCAGGAAGCGGGCTTCGAGATCGAGCGCGCGCACCACGAGGTGGGCACCGGCGGTCAGGCCGAAATCAACTACAAGTTCAATTCGCTGCTGCACGCCGGCGACGACATGATGCTGTTCAAGTACATCATCAAGAACACCGCGGCAGCGGCTGGTAAGACTGTCACCTTTATGCCGAAGCCGCTGTACGGCGACAACGGTTCCGGGATGCACACCCACCAGTCGCTGTGGAAGGACGGCAAGCCGCTGTTCCACAGCGAGACCGGGTACGCCGGGCTCTCGGATGAGGCTCGCTGGTACATCGGTGGCCTACTGCACCA
This sequence comes from Cumulibacter soli, assembly GCF_004382795.1. Lineage (NCBI taxonomy): Bacteria > Bacillati > Actinomycetota > Actinomycetes > Geodermatophilales > Geodermatophilaceae > Cumulibacter > Cumulibacter soli. Next base: position 79,310 of record NZ_SMSG01000006.1, read on the forward strand.
CGCCCCGTCGCTGCTGGCGTTCACTAACCCGACGCTGAACAGCTTCCACCGCTTGGTGCCCGGCTACGAGGCTCCGGTCAACCTGGTCTACTCGCAGCGCAACCGTTCGGCGTGCATCCGCATCCCGATCACCGGTAACAACCCGAAGGCCAAGCGCGTCGAATTCCGGGTGCCAGACCCGTCCTGCAACCCGTACCTCGCGTTCGCTGCCCAGATGATGGCCGGCCTGGACGGTATTCGTAACCGGATCGAACCGGCCGAGCCGATCGACAAGGACCTCTACGAGCTCCCGCCGGACGAGGCCGCCAACATCCCGCAGGTTCCCGACAGCCTGCCCGGCGTCCTGGATGCGCTCGAAGAGGACCACGACTACCTGCTTGAGGGTGGAGTGTTCACCGAGGACCTGATCGAGACCTGGATCCGCTACAAGCGCGAGAACGAGATCGACCCGGTCCGGCTGCGTCCGCACCCGCACGAGTTCGCGATGTACTTCGACATCTAAGTCGGTTCCGGGCTAGTCGCCTCCGCAAAGCGGGGTTGTCTTGCCACGGCGGCTTGAGTTGCGACGGCGCGGTTGAGTCGCCACGGCGGAATTTTTGTTCCACAGCGGGGTTGTCTTGCCAGAGCGGGGTTATAAGCCCGCTCTGGCAAGACAACCCCGCTTTCGTTGTAGCAATCCCGCTTTGGCGCAGCACCCCCCGCTTGGCTGAGAGGAATCCACCCGCGTAGCGAGGGTGTCTCAGGCGCGGGGCGGCCGGTTCAGTCGGCGTCGTAATGGCAGACCGCTTCCAGCATGAACCCGAACGGGTCGAGCCAGAAGGCGGCGAAGTACGGCGGCGGATATTGCTCGAACTCCTGCGGGTCATGAACGACGGTCCCGCCCCGTTCCAGGACGTGCTGGTGGACTGCGTGCACCGAGGATCGCGTCCTGACCATGAACGCTAGGTGCTGTAAACCGGTCGCCTCCTTCGAGTAGTCCGACGGCTCCGCAGATGGATAGAGGAAGACGAAGGTGCCAGGCTTCCCACCTGCAGGCCGATAGGCAACTTCATCATCGGCAACCAGGAAGGTCGTGAACCCGAGGAGCGGCATCAGGTCGTCGTAGTAAGCCTTGGCCGCAGCCAAGTCCGACACGTTGATTCCGAGATGACCAAGCATTTCCCCAGTCTCGCACCTCGCACAACGATCGACTCCGCGTCTGGCGGATGATGCACGGCTTGCGCGCCGTCGTCACCGGCTGGTCGCCTCCGCAAAGCGGCGCGTACGCCGTCCTGGGAGTACTTCGACAGCGGCATGCGCGATGTCAGACCGACAGTTCGTCGTCATCGATGCGCAGCAAGCGTAGTTTGCGATACAGGGTTGTACGACCGATGCCGAGGATCCGTGCTGCCTCGGCGCGATTACCCTGCGATTCACGCAGGGCGGCGACGATCACCTTCCGCTCGGCATACTCGATCGGCGACAACCGGCGCCCCGTTGGCTCGTCGTCGTCCGGGATGTCGCTGGCGCGTACGACCTCCCCCGGGTGCCGTACGACGAGGTCGTGAATCACCTGCCGCAGTTCTCGGATATTCGACGGCCAGGAGCGTTGCGCCAACGCTTGCATAGCGGCCGCGGATAGTTTGCACCGCTGCTCTGGCGCGTATTGCGCTAGGAAGTGATGCGCGAGCACTGGTACGACCGAACGCATCTGAGACAGTTCCGGTAACCGCACGAGGCTCGCGGCCGACCGCACGAGCGCGAGCAACTCGTCCGATGCCCGCTCCGGGTCAAACGTGAGAACTACGCGCGCGGGCCCGCCGGCTGAATCATCTGCGGCCTCCAGCAGTGCACCTAACCGGGGAAGTTCAGGCGCGCCCAAGCCGTCAACATTGCGCAACAACAGCTGCCGACCGGCCACGACAGCGGCGAATGCTACCTCCGACCAGGGCGCCGCCCGCGGCCCGTGCGACACAGCAATGTCCAACTCGTCGAACCCTGCGTTGCCAAGTACGCGACGTGCCACGTAAGCCCGACCCACTCCGGGCGCGCCCGCGAGCGCCACTACCGCACTGGCGCGCACCACCGCACGCAGCTCGGCGTGCACGCTCGCCAGCGAATGCCACGACGAGCGTAGACCTCGCTGCGACGGCCGCGGACGCGCCGGCGCGAAGGACACCTCGAACGCGACGTCCTCGTCGCTGACGTGTACCCGCTGAGCGCGGACGTCGACCTCTCCCTCAAGTAACTCCAAGCGCATCAGCGCCAGGTGCTCCACTCGCTCACGAACCAATCGATCCCAGATCACGGCATGATTTGCCGGGCTGACATACGACAGTCCGGCGGTATTTGCCAGCACGGTGTTCGGCGTGAGCAGCGCGACAGCCGCATTCCCGCGACTCGTCGCCCGCGCGAATGCTGACGCGATATCCATCAGGCCTCGAGATCGTCCGTCCATCAGGCGCTGTTCGATGTCCCGCGCTGCAGTATGCGCCAGAGTGAGCATCAGCGGGTTAGCAATTGCCGCGGTGCACGTCAGCGACACCGATCCGCGTACCCGCCTCGTGCTGGGGTCAAAGATCGGCACGCCCGCACAAGCGACTTCCTCAAGCGCCTCGATGAAATGCTCCGCACCGCGCACAAAGATCGGTGCGCGCTCCTCAACGACCGAGCCGAGTCCGTTCGTGCCCACTGTGCGTTCAGCGAAATCTGAACCCACGAGTACGCCGAGCCGGTCGAGGTAACTGCGTTGCGGCGCATTGAAGATGTAGCGATCAATGATCACCCCGTCGACGTCGCTGAGCACGACACCAACACACATGTCGGCGACATCGCGAGCAAGTCGGTTCAGTACCGGGCGCGCCGCGCGAATAAGTTCGTCATCCAGTTCGGCGTCCGCTGGCTCGGCTAAATCGGCCCGCCCTGGAGACACGCCCAACGAAATTGATCGGCGCCAACTGCGTTCGATCGGGTCCGGCACTGCCCCGGTACGTGGACCGCGCGAGAGCAGGCCCGCGCTCGCCAGGTCAACCTTGACTGCGCGCAGTACGTCTCGCTCTGCCATGCCCATCACTCCCACGTCGAAACCTTCGGCGTGCATACAAGGTGCTCTACGTGAACCCCGTTGGGGTGTTCCAGATCGGAACACCTCAGCGCTCACACCAGCGCACATAGTGATGAATACCACCGTAGATCGCCGCACGGCGAATTTCCACAAGGAGCACGGAGATGGCACACCGAGACGAACCCGACTGTTTACGTCAGCTGTACCTGGACTGGACCGAACGGATGGCAGCCAATCCTCAGATGTCGATCGCCGATATGCGCGCACTGTTCGACGAATGGCACCAAGCGAGCGGCGAACCAACGGACGTCACCTACGAAGATGGGGAGGTAGGCGGCGTATCCGGTATTTGGTGCAAGCCGCTGGGTGCTGACGAGTCCTCGGTCGTGCTCTACACCCATGGCGGCGGATTCGCTGTCGGCTCCGCAGCCAGTCACCGTAAGCTCGCCGCGCACCTGGCCAAGGCGCTGGGTACACAGGCTTTCGTACTCGACTACCGCCGCTCCCCCGAACACCCGTTCCCGGCGCAGATCGAGGACGCCACGGCCGTCTACCGCGCACTGCTCGCCGACGGGTATGCCGCCAGCAACATAGTCACCGCCGGTGATTCCGCCGGCGGAAACCTGGCCATCGCGAGCGTGCTGCAACTGCGCGCAGATGGCACCGAACTGCCAGGCGCGATCATAGGCTTCTCGCCGTGGCTCGATATGGAACACACACGCCCGACTCTTCAGACCAACGCCGCGACCGATGGCCTGGTCCAGAAGGCGGTTCTGGAGGGCATGTCGGGCATGTTCCTCGGTGAGGACGCCGATACGAAACGCGCCAACCCGCTGGCCAACCCGTTGTACGCCGATCTCTCCGGCATGCCGCGGATGTACCTGAATTCAGGCACGCACGAGACCTTGCAGGACAACGCCGAAGGGCTCGCTGCGAACGCCGAGCGGGACGGTGTCGACGTCACGTTGCACGTCGTCGACGGGCAGCAGCACGTATTCCCATTCATGGCCGGCCGAGCGAAGGTCGCCGACGACGAGATGGCGGCCGTCGCCGCTTGGTACACGGGAGGTAAGTAGCAATGGGGAACACCATCGAACGCCGCGACGCGGTCGTCGTAGGCGCAGGATTCGGCGGGCTATATAGCCTCAAGCGGCTTCGCGACGACGTTGGAATCAACACCGTCCTTCTGGAGAAGGGGTCGGGCGTCGGCGGAACTTGGTTCTGGAATCGCTATCCCGGCGCAATGTCCGACACCGAGAGTTTCGTCTACCGCTACTCCTTCGATCGCGAGTTGCTACAGGAAGCCGAATACAAGAACACCTACCTGCTACAGCCCCAGGTATTGGAGTACTTGCAGCAGGTGGTTGAGCGTTACGACCTCGCCAAGGACATTCGGCTGTCAACGGAGATGACGGCAGCGACCTTCGATGAGGACGCTGCCGAGTGGGTTATCGAGACCGACACCGGCACGACGTACCGCGCGAAGTTCCTGATCACCGGACTCGGATTACTCTCGGCGACGAATTGGCCCGACATCACCGGACTCGACGACTTCGCTGGCGAGCGTTACCACACCGGCTCGTTCCCGAACGACGTCACGTTCGAGGGCAAGCGGGTCGGAGTCATCGGGACGGGTTCGACCGGTGTCCAGGTGATTACCGCTATCGCCTCGAAGGTTGGCCACTTGAGTGTGTTCCAGCGTTCAGCGCAGTACAGCGTGCCCAGCGGTTTCAAGCCCGTGGACGAGCAGTACCTCAGCGACGTTCGCGCGCGATACGACGACATCTGGGACCAGGTGAAGAGCTCGGTCGTCGCGTTCGGTTTTCAGGAGAGCACGGTGCCGGCGATGAGCGTGTCCGCTGAGGAACGTCAGCGGGTGTTCCAGGAGAACTGGGATAAGGGCAACGGCTTCCGATTCATGTTCGGAACCTTCAGCGATATCGCGACCGACCCCGATGCAAACAAAGCTGCGCAGGACTTTATCAAGGGCAAGATCGCCGAGATCGTTGAGGATCCCCAGACGGCGCAGAAACTGATGCCAACCGATATCTATGCCAAGCGGCCCCTATGCGACTCCGGCTACTACCAGGTCTATAACCGCGACAACGTGGAACTCATCGACATCAAGGCAAACCCGATCGAGCGATTCACCGAAAGCGGCATCGTGACCGCGGACGGCGTGCAGCACGAGCTCGACATGGTCATCCTCGCGACCGGGTTCGATGCGGTCGATGGAAACTACACCCGACTTCGGATCAAAGGTAAGAACGATGTCTCACTTCGAGATCATTGGACGAGCGGACCCACCAGCTATCTCGGCGTCACGGTGACCGGGTTCCCGAATATGTTTATGATCCTCGGCCCGAATGGCCCGTTTACCAACCTACCGCCGTCGATCGAGACGCAGGTCGAGTTCATCACCGACACAATCGCTGACCTCGTCAAGACTGGGAGGGAACAGATCGAGCCCACCGCCGACGCGGAGGAGCAATGGACATCGACCTGCCGGGAGATCGCAGATATGACGCTGTTTCCGAAAGCAGAGTCATGGATCTTCGGCGCCAACATTCCCGGCAAGCCCAACACGGTCATGTTCTATATGGCGGGGCTCGGCGCCTACCGAGGGGTGCTTTCGGACGTCCGCGAACGTGACTACGAAGGATTCGCACTGACTTGATCGGGTGTTGCATAGATCTCATGTGACCTGACGTACAGTCTCCGTTGTGTGGCCGGCCGTCTGATCGGCCGGCCACGCAGGAACCCTCGACATACGGAGACGCGATGAAACCCACGTCCACTGCCTGCCTCGGCCTCGGCCTCGCTACCGCTCTCGTACTCACCGGATGTTCGACGAAGGCGAGCGATTCTTCAGCAGACGGCGAAGACGGCGCTTTAGCGACCGATTTCGGTGTGACCGACGACGAAATCACCCTCGGTGTACTCACCGACACCTCGGGTGTGTTCAAGGCCGTCGGATTGAACCTGACGCAGGGAAACCAGTTGTGGGCCGACGAAGTCAACGCCGACGGCGGTATTTGCGGGCGACAGATCGTCCTCGACGTGCAGGACCACGGATATAAACCTGATACCGCGGTTCCGTTGTACGAGCAAGCAAAGGAGTCGATCGCCGGTTACATCCAGTTGCTCGGCTCGCCCATCGTCGCCGCGCTCAAGGGCAAGGTGACCACGGATCAGGTGCTGTCGGTCATCGGCACCAACTCGTCGATTCTGCTGGACAACGATTACCTGATCATTCCAGGCAGCGGGTACGACCTGGAGATGATCAACGGTCTGGCCTGGGCCGCCGAGCAAGGTGAGCTGTCGGACGGCGACAAGATTGCGCACATCTACGCCGACTCCGAGTACGGCCAGAACGGCCTGATGGGCTCGAAGGCGTACGCCGCCGAACACGACATTGAGGTCGTGGAGGTGCCGGTCGGCGCTGCCGACACCGATATGACCTCGACGATCACCAAGCTCAAGGGCCAGGGCATCTCCGTGATCGCGCTGTCGCTGGCACCGGCCGGCGCCGCTTCGGTCGCGCTCCAGAACGAGTCCCAGGGCCTGAATCTTCCGATGATCGGCAACAACCCGAACTTCGCGACGACGCTGCTCGCGGACGATGCCGTGGTCGAGGCGATGCAGGACCTGCACATCGTGCAGGGATTCGAACCGTACGCCGGTGACAGCCCGAAGAGTGAAGAGTTGCGCACCAGCTTCGACGAGACGTTCCCTGATGAGGAGCCCGGCTACGGCGTTCCGCCGGGGTACCTCGCGGGGCTGATGTGGGGCGCGATCTTGGAGAAGGCCTGCGACAACGGCGATATGACTCGCCAAGGATTGGTCGACGCTCGGCTATCGCTGGACGCCGTTGACGGCGCTGGACTCTCGGACACGATGGACCTGACCGACCCGGGCGTGCCGGCCGTGCGCTCCGGTTATGTGTTGCAGATCGACGCCGACGCGATTGGCGGCGAGTCGGTCGTCGAGGGACCGTACCTATCCACGGAGGCCGAGGAGTACAAGACGCCACACCAGGCATAGCTACCTTGCGAGGCCGCACCACGAGCGGGGAGCACGCCGAGCGCGCGCTCCCCGCTCGCTCGATTCTGGCCGATGCTAGATATGGCGAGGATGCAGCCGCACCGCCGGAATTCCGAGGAATGTGACATCCTGGGCATCGTCGCAGCCCTGATCGCGTCATCGACACCGCCGGAGATTCCACGTGACTGTCTCGCCCACCACGTCCCCCGTTCGGATCGGCGTCCTCACCAGCGGCGGTGATGCGCCGGGAATGAACGCTGCTGTCCGCGCGGTGGTCAGGTCAGGTTTGAACTCGGGCGCCGAGGTGTACGCCGTCCGTGAGGGCTGGCTCGGCGCGGTTACCGGCGCCGACCTCATAGAACCATTGGGCTGGGACGACGTCTCCGGCATCCTGCATCGCGGCGGCACAATTATCGGCACGGCCCGCTGCTCGGAGTTCCGCGAGTACGACGGACGCCAACGCGCAGTACACAACCTCGTGCTGGCGGGGATCGACCGACTGGCGGTGATCGGCGGAGACGGTACGCTCACCGGCGCGAACGAACTCAGGGCCGAGTGGCCCGAACATGTCGCCGAGTTGCTCGCCACCGGCGCCATCACGACCGAACAGGCGCAACGACACCCGGCGCTCCTGCTCGCCGGCATCGTCGGTTCGATCGACAACGATCTAGTCGGCACCGACATGACGATCGGGACCGATAGCGCCTTGCATCGCATCACCGGTGCCATCGACGCGATCGTGTCCACTGCCGCCAGCCATCAGCGTGCGTTCATCATTGAGGTCATGGGTCGCCACTGCGGTTACCTCGCGCTGATGGGTGCGCTCGCCGGTGGTGCGGACTACGCCTTTCTTCCTGAGGCCCCGCCGCCGGTCGACTGGCCACAGCGGTTATGTTCGCTCATCCGCCGCACTCGCCACGCCGGCCGACGAGACTCGATCATCGTGGTCGCGGAGGGCGCCATCGACCACACCGGTGCCCCGATCACCTGCGAGAGCGTCCGCGAGGCACTACGCGAGCATCTCGGGCAGGACGCCCGCACCACCCGTCTGGGCCATGTGCAGCGCGGCGGGACGCCGAGCGCCTACGACCGCTGGATGGCCTCCATGGTCGCTGTAGCGGCAACCGACGAACTGCTCGCGGCCGGAGTAGATACCGAACCCGTCGTCATCGGCGTACGGCGTAACGCCATCGTTCGCGAGCCGCTGATGCGTGCGGTTGAGCAGACCCGGCACGTCGGCGCACTGCTGGACGACCGGAAGTTCGGCGAGGCCCGCGCGGCCCGCGGAGCCGGATTTCAACGATCGCTTGACCTGTTCCGGACCGTTTCCGAAGCCGACCCGACGGTGGCACCCACGCCGGCGTCGCGGCGGATCGCGGTGTTGCACTGCGGTGGGCTGGCCCCAGGCATGAACACCGCGGTCTGGGCAGCGTGTCGGCTGGGCATCGACCGCGGCCACGTGATGCTCGGCGTACGTGATGGGTTCACGGGTCTGCTGGCTGGAGACATCGAACCGCTGAACTGGGGTGATGTGGATGGCTGGAACGGGCGCGGGGGCGCCGCACTGGGCACGAACCACCACATCCCCAGCGTCGATGAGCTGCCGCGTCTGGCCGGCGCGATCCGCGATCAGCGCATCGACGGCCTGATCGTGATCGGCGGATTCGACGCATACGAAGCCATCCAGCGAATTCAAGACCACCGCGGCGAACATCGGGACCTGCAGATCCCGATCGCGCTGCTGCCGGCCAGTATCGACAACGACTTGCCCGGCTGGAAAATGTCGATCGGCGCCGACTCCGCGCTGAATGTCACGACCGGCGCATTAGATCGCATCAAGCAGGCCGCCTCAGCGCATCGGAGTTGCGTAGTCGTGGAAACGATGGGACGCGGCAGCGGCTTCTTGGCAGTGCTCGCGGGTCTGGCCGCGGGCGCCGAGCGGGTCTACCTGAACGAGGACAACCTCAAACTGGGTGAGCTGTCTCGTGACGTCGACGCGATGCGCGCGGCGTTCGCCGCAGGTCGTCGTTTCTACCTGGTCGTGCGCAACGAGGCTGTGCACGCGCCGTACCCGACTCAGGTCCTCGCACGACTGTTCGCGTCCGAGAGCGCAGGACAGTACGGCGTCGACTCGGTCATCATCGGGCCGGTGCAGCAAGGTCCGGACCCCACGCCCTTCGATCGCATGAGCGCAACGCGGTTGGCCGGGCGCGCGATCGACTTCCTCACCGAGCAGTTTGCCGCTGGTGACGCACAATGCACGATGCCCGGAGATGAGATCTCAGGGCGGAAGATGCGACCGCTAGCCGAGTTCACCGCGCTGGTCGACACCGCGCACCGCCGCCCGGTCGATCCCTGGTGGCGACACCTGCGCACGACGGCGCGCAAGATCAATGACCGGCAGCGATCGTGATGTTCCTCAGAACACCCTTCCCCTGGCGCCACGAAGTGTGCGCCGATCGCTAGGCTGAGCACATGGCTGACTTTGATGTGGTAGTCCTGGGTGCTGGTCCCGGAGGGTACGTCGCAGCGATCCGCGCGTCGCAGCTCGGCTTGAAGGCCGCGGTCGTCGAGCTTAAGTACTGGGGTGGCGTGTGTCTGAACGTGGGCTGTATTCCTTCCAAAGCGCTGCTGCGCAACGCTGAACTGTCGCACCTGTTGCAGCACGATAAGGACAAGTACGGCATCACCGGTGACGCGACGATGTCATTCGGCCCCACACACGCGCGCTCGCGCAAGGTCTCCGACGAGATCGTCAAGGGCGTGCACTTCCTGATGAAGAAGAACAAGATCACCGAGATCGACGGCTGGGGCACCATCAGCGGCCCGAACTCGATCAGCGTCAAGGGCAACGACGGCTCCAGCAGCGAGGTCACCTTCGACAACCTGATCATCGCTACCGGCGCCACCACCCGCCTCATCCCCGGCACGCAGCTCTCTGAGCGCGTCGTGACGTATGAAGAGCAGATCCTCACCGATGAGTTGCCCGGGTCGATCGTGATTGCTGGCTCCGGAGCGATCGGCGTCGAGTTCGCCTACGTGATGAAGAACTTCGGTGTCGATGTGACCATCGTCGAGTTCCTGGACCGGATGGTGCCCACCGAGGACGCCGAGGTGTCCAAGGAATTGCTCAAGCATTACAAGAAGCTCGGCATCAAGGTCATGCTGTCGACCAAGGTGGAGTCGATCGACGATTCGGGCGACAAGGTCCGCGTCACCGTCTCCCCTGCGGCCGGTGGAGAGCAGCAGGTCATCGAGACCGACAAGGTGCTCCAGGCGATCGGCTTCGCGCCCCGGCTGGAGGGATACGGCCTGGAGTCGATCGGCGTCGAGATCACCGACCGCAAGGCGATCGCGGTGGACGAGCGCGGCCGCACGAACGTGCCAAACGTGTATGCGATCGGCGATGTGACCGGCAAACTGATGCTCGCGCATACCGCGGAGGCTATGGGCGTGGTCGCCGCCGAGACGATCGCCGGTGCTGAGACCATCGAGATCGATTTCGACATGATCCCGCGCGCGACGTACTGCCAGCCGCAGATCGCGTCGTTCGGCCACAGTGAGCAGCAGGCAAAGGATCTCGGATTCGACGTCAAAACGGCGAAGTTCCCGTTCTCCGCGAACGGCAAGGCGAAGGGCCTCGGTGAGACCGCCGGGTTCGTGAAGATCGTCGCCGATGCCAAGCACAACGAGATCCTCGGTGCGCACCTGATCGGCCCGGATGTCACCGAACTATTGCCGGCGCTCACGCTCGCGCAGAAGTGGGACCTCACCGCCGACGAAGTCGCGCGCAACGTGTTCGCTCACCCGACGCTGTCGGAAGCCGTCAAGGAAGCCGTGGAAGGCATCGCCGGCCACATGATCAATCTGTAGCGATCCTCAGCCTTCATCCAGACCAACTCGCCGCGCCTTTCGTACCAGGGCGGCGAGTTGTTCTGTAGTGATGTGTTCGTCGTACTGCTGAATTCCTCGGTCGGCCAACGCCTCAGCCAGCAGTCGGATGTCGTCCGGCTCAATTCCATCGGCGATCCAGAGAACGTCCTCGCCGCCTAGGAACAGGATGAGCTCAGCGCCGCCATCGACGCGGTAACCCACATTCGAGGCATAAATCCCGGCGCGGATATCGTCGAGTCGGATCGTGCGCGTCATCCCACGACGGATCTTCCGGGTCAGACTGTCCGCGCCGAGGGTGACGCTGATGCCAGAAGCCAACAGCAGCGGGAACACCGCTATCAGCACACCGAGCGGCTCTCCCACCGCCAGGGCAACCACCAAGGGCGCAGGTACCAGCGGGCTCGCACCGAGCAGCAGCCGGCCGAGCAGCCACACCAGCGGTGCGACCGCGACAATGAGCGCCAAGACAAGCAACGAGCGGTTCGCGCGCCACGGATGTTCGGTGACATGAAGCGGCGCAGCGTCGGTGTAAGGGTTCGACGACGCGGAGTCTGCGTTACGTCCCGGATCACTCATGCAGTAAACCTATCGGCCTTCACTACGATGATGCGCATGACTGACACCGCGACGTCTGGCCTGGAGTGGCTCATTGACGAGGTCGGCAACGGCGGGGTGGCCGTGCTGTGCGGCGCGGGCCTATCGACCGACAGCGGGATTCCCGATTACCGCGGTCCGAATGCTCGCCCCAGACGGCAGATCACCGTACAGGAATTCGCACGATCGGAATCCTTCCGGCAGCGGTACTGGGCACGTTCGTTCGTCGGATTCGCCAAGTTCACCGGCGCCGAGGTGAACGCCGGACATCGAGCGCTCGCGCGACTGTCGGCTCATGGGTACCTGAGCGGGATCATCACGCAGAACGTCGACGGTTTGCAGCAAGAGGCCGGCACGACGGGCGTGATCGACCTGCATGGACGCATCGATGAGGTCATTTGTATGGACTGCCGATCGCTGAGCCCACGCGTGCTGCTGCAGGACCGCTTAGCCGCAGTGAATCCGGGGTATCTCGATGCGCACGATGGCGTGATCGCGCCGGACGGCGACGCCGACATCGAGGACACCGCAACCTTCGTGATCGTTGACTGTCTGGTCTGCGGTGGACGGCTGAAACCGAACGTGGTGATGTTCGGCGACACCGTCGCACCGGAGATCGTCTCCGCGTGCTTCGGCATCGTTGATGCCGCCGAGATGCTGCTCGTCGTCGGCTCCAGCTTGCAAGTGCAGTCGGGACTGCGGTTCGTACGGCGCGCCCACGGTCACAAACCAATCGCCATTATCAACCGCGGCGCGACCCGTGGCGATGCCATGGCCGACGTACGACTGGAGCGCGGTACGTCGGAAACGCTGAGCGCGATCGCCAGCGGTTTGGGTATCTAGCGCGCGATCCTGACCTCGCCTGCGTTCGTGGCCTCGTCGGCGTCCCTGTCCTCGCTCAGGTTGCCGTCGCATCCGAGCGAAGCGTCCGCCTGCCCTACGCCTCGCCGTAGAAGAGCCGCTCGGCGACGTTACGCGCTCGTCGAGTCGTCCGCGAATAATCGTCCAGGAACTGCTCCGAGGTGACGTCGTCGGGATATCCGATCAGCCGGGCCACCGCCACCAAGTCCTTCGGCAACCGCGGCAGTTCGTCCGAGGCCTTCGCCTTGGCCAGCATGATCGCATCACGGCACTTCGAGACGAGTCGCCACGATTCGGCTAACGCGTGCGCGTCGTCGCTACCGATCAGGTCGGCGTCCACTGCCCCGCGAAGTGCGTTCAGGGTCGAGGGCGTACGCAGCGCCGGATGCTCATTTCCGTGCTGTAGCTGGAAAAGCTGCACGGTCCATTCGACATCTGATAGCCCGCCGCGACCCAGTTTGAGATGCCGATTGGGGTCGGCGCCACGTGGTAGCCGTTCGGCGTCCACGCGAGCCTTGATTCGGCGGATTTCGTACAGTTGCTCGTCGCTGAGGCCGCCCTCGGGATATCGCACTTTGTCGATGAGCTGATCGAATCGAGCGCCGAGAACCACATCGCCGGCGGCCGGACGCGCCCGCAGCAGCGCCTGCGCTTCCCACGGCTGACTCCAGCGCTCGTAATAGGAGGCGTACCCGTCCAGCGAGCGCACCAGAACGCCGTTACGACCCTCCGGCCGCAGGTCGGCGTCCAACCCGACCGCCGGATCCGCACCCGGCTTGGCGAGCAACTTGATCATGAGCTCGATCGTCTGCAGCGCCACCTTGCGTGCGTCGTCCGGATCGGCGTCCGGACGGGGTTCGTAAACATACATGACATCGGCGTCCGAACCGTAGCCCAGTTCGGCGCCACCGTACCGACCCATTCCGATCACGGCTAGATCGCACGGGAAGTCACCCATGCCGATGTCGCGGGTCGAGCCGATCTCCTTGGCGGCAACGGATAGCGCCGAGCGAATCGTCGCATCGTTGAGCGCACTGAGAGCCACCCCGGAGTCGATCACATCAACTTGATGCAGGATGTCGGCCGAGGCGATCCGAACGAGCTCGTGGCGACGAATCGACCGAATCGCCGACACCGCATCCTGCTGGCTCTGCGCACGCCCGGCTGCGGCGAACATCTTCATCTCGATCGCGGTGACCATCCTCGGCTCGAGTTGGGATGACTCCGCGAACATCTGGATCGCCTCAGGGGCACGCCCCAATAGGTCGGCAACATACTTGCTTGAGCCCAGCACGCGAGCCAGCCTGTCGCTCACGGCACCTTCGTCGCGCAATAGCCGCAGGTACCACGGTGTACGGCCGAGTTGTTCGGACACACGCCGGTACGCCAGCACGCCACCGTCCGGGTCCGGGGCATCGGCGAACATCGATAGGATCGCTGGCAGCACGATTCGCTGCAACGCCGCGGTGCGACTGGTGCCCGCGGTAAGTGCCTCGACGTGCTTGAGCACGCCTTCGGGACGCTCGAAGCCAAGCGCGCGCAGTCGCTGCGCCGCGGATTCGGTCGTCAACGTCAGCGCATCGCCGGGAACAGCGGCGACCGCGGTCAGCAGCGGACGGTAGAACACCTTCTCGTGCAGCCGCCGGACCTCGCGGGCATGTGCTTCACGGTCGGCTAGCAGCCCCGCAACCCCGCTGTAGCCGAGAGAGCGCGCGAGGGCGCGTAGCTCGTCCTCATCGTCAGGCAGCAGATGCGTTCGCCGCAGCCCCGTCAGCATCACTCGGTGCTCGAGGGTGCGCAGGAACCGATACGAGTCGGCGAGGGTGCGGCCGTCCTCGCGACCGACGTACCCGGCCGCTGTGAGCGCACCGAGCGCTTCGAGGGTCGCTGCGTAGTGAATCGACTCGTCAGCACGTCCGTGCACCATCTGCAGCAGCTGGACGGAGAACTCGATATCGCGCAGCCCACCTGGGCCCAGTTTAAGTTCGCGGGCGGCGACCTTATCGGGGATGTTGTCCTCGACGCGGCGACGCATCGACTGGACATCCTCGACGAACCCTTCGCGGTCGGCGGCCTGCCAGCACAACGATGCTATATCGGACATGTAGTCAGCGCCGAGCTCGGCGTCACCGGCGATCGGTCGCGCCTTCAGCAACGCCTGAAACTCCCAAGTACGCGCCCATCGGCTGTAATAAGAGCGGTGTCCTTCCAGCGTGCGGACCAGCGCGCCGGCCTTGCCCTCGGGTCGCAGTGCCGGATCGACCTCCCAGGCGACGTCCTTGCAAATCCGCATCAGCGCCGATGCCCAGGACGCGCCATTGCGCATCGCATCGTCCTCCGACGTCGCACCAATCGGCTCGCCGACGAAGATGACGTCGACATCGGAGATGTAGTTGAGCTCGTGCGCACCGCATTTGCCCATTCCGATGACTGACAGCCGTACGCCGTGGGCTCGTTCGCCCAGTTCGGCCGCGGAGACCGCGAGGGCTGTCTGCACCAGCGCCCCGGCGAGGTCTGAGAGCCGGTCGGCGACACTCTCCAGCGGGAGTTCGCCGGATAGGTCCCGCCCGGCGATGTCGAGCAGCGCGCGGCGGTAAGCGATGCGCAGCAGGCGAATAGCCTCCGAGCCCGTCGTACTCGCAATCTGGCCTGAGGCGCCGGTGTACGGCGAAGCAAGATCGGCGCCGACCTCGCTCGCGATCTCGTCCAACAGGTCGGTGAAATCCTCCGGACGCTCGTCCAGTAGCCGCCACTGATTGACGTTGGCGCACAACCACTCACCTAGCGCGCGCGAACAACCGAGCACGGCAATGAGCCGTTCGGCAAAACCGGCGTCGTCCTTCATCCGGTCGATCAGGTCCTCGTGTCCAGCGACCTCGGCGAGCCGAGCCAGCAAGAGTGCTGCCTGGTCGGGGTCTGCGGCATTACCAAGGGCGCGTACGACGCTCTCGGCCGCTGCGTCAGCGAGCTCCCCCTCGGCGGTCGTCAGCCCGATCGGGGTCAAGAATCGAATTGCGCGATCGGCGTCCACGAAGTCGATCCGTGCGACCGGCTTACGACGCTGACGACTGGTATCGACTGCACGCGGCAGCTCGCGCTCGCTCATGCTTGGTCGACGCGGTGCGCGATCTCGACGAACTTGCGCACGAACGGTTCCCAGGTCTCGGCGAGATCGGGGTGTACGACGGCGTACCGCTCGATGAGGAGGTCGGTATCGAAGCCGCGCTTACGCAGGCCCTCCTCGTTATCGCGCATCCAGGCGTTGAAGATCTCGGGGGTCGTCTCGATGTGGAACTGCGTCGCCCACATCCGCTCCCCTACCCGGAAGGCCTGGTGCTCGTACAGCGGTCCGCCCATCAACCAGGCGGCGCCGGGCGGCAGTTGGGTAATCGCGTCGCCGTGGAACTCGATCACGTCAGGTGCCATCGGGAGCGTGTCGAAAAGTTCGTCGCTGTACGAAACATCCTTGCGTCCGGCCTGCATCGGGCCGATCTCCATCCCGAGGTCACCCCGTTCGACGACGCCGCCGAACGCGTGCGCAACCAACTGCGCACCCAGGCACATCGCGTACGTCGGGGTGTTCGATGCGGCGGCCTGCTGCAGCAGGTCGATCGTCGCGGAGCGCCATTCGAACCGCTTATCGGAGTAGGCACTACGCCCGCCCCCGAGCATCACCATTGCGCTGTAACCGCTCAGATCCGCGGGCAGTTCGTCACCAGCGTGCGGGCGGCAGTGCTGCACGGTGGCGCCAGCGTTCTCCAACCATCCGGTCAGGGTGCCCGGCGGTGAGTTCGGATCGTGTTCGACAAGGAGGATCGGTGAGCTCATTTACAGGACTCCCAGGTAGGACTCGATCTCGAACGGTGTGACCCGAGCGCGGTAGTTCACCCATTCTTGCCGCTTATTCTGCAGGAAGTAGTCGAATAGGTGTTCGCCGAGAATCTCCGGCATCACCTCAGACTCTTCCAAACAGGTGATGGCCTCGTACAGGTTGTGCGGCAGGTCCGCGATGCCCATCGCGCGGCGTTCGCGCGAGGTGAGCAACGAAACGTCCTCCTCCGCACCTGGCGGCAGCGTGTATTCCTCCTCGATTCCCTTCAGGCCGGCGCCGATCAGCACCGCGAGCGCGAGATACGGGTTCGCGGACGGGTCCGGTGAGCGCACTTCCAGCCGCGTCGAGGAAGACTTACCCGGGCTGTATTGCGGGACTCGGATCAGTGCCGAGCGGTTCGCGTGCCCCCAGCAGACCCAGGCGGGCGCCTCGGACATTTCCCCTTCACCTTCGAACGCGTAAAGGCGTTTGTACGAGTTGACCCACTGGTTGGTGACCGCGGTCAATTCGCGAGCGTGGTGCAGGATGCCGGCTATGAAGTGCCGCGCCGTCTTCGATAGCGACAGTTCATCGGTGGGGTCGTGGAACGCGTTGTTCTCGCCCTCGAAAAGTGAGAGGTGGGTATGCATGCCGGAGCCGGGGTGCTCGGTAAACGGCTTGGGCATGAACGTCGCGTAGACATTTTCCTCCAGCGCGACCTCTTTCATCAGGTGGCGGAAGGTCATGATGTTGTCGGCGGTGGTCAGCGCGTCGGCGTACCGCAGGTCAATTTCCTGCTGGCCGGGACCGACCTCGTGATGACTGAACTCGACCGAGATGCCCATCGCCTCGAGCGCGCTGACGGCGCGACGACGGAAGTCACGCGCCGACGCATGGGTCGGCATGTCGAAGTATCCGCCGTTGTCGACCGGCCGCGGCGGTTTGCCGGTGGCGGGGTCGTCTTCCAGCAGGAAGAACTCCATCTCCGGGTGGGTATAGCAGCTGAATCCCATGTCTGAGGCCTTCGCCAGCACCCGGCGTAGCACGTGACGGGGGTCCGACCAGGAGGGCTGCCCATCCGGCATCCGGATATCGCAGAACATCCGCGCGGTATCCGAGGGCTGACCGTTGCCTTCGGGGATGACCTGGAACGTAGTGGGATCGGGATGGGCGACCATATCGGCCTCGGTCACGCGAGCAAATCCCTGAATCGCCGAGCCGTCGAAGCCGATGCCCTCCTCGAAGGCGGACTCCAACTCAGCTGGCGCGATCGCGACAGCCTTGAGGAACCCGAGCACATCGGTGAACCACAACCGGACGAAGGTGATGTCGCGCTCTTCGATGGTGCGCAGGACAAACTGCTGCTGACGGTCCACTCTGCTCTCCCTACGACGCCTACCGCGAGACCTCCAGTCTGCCTGGGGTGTGTTTCGCCGAGGTTACCGGAGGTGCGAGTTCGACGAGCCGGTTACTTGTTACCGGCCTTCCAGGTATCCCACGGGATGTTCCAGTCGCCCCAGCCGTCCTCGGGTTTCAAATCAACCTCGGTACCGGTGATCACGACGATATCGCCGTAGGTCGAGTTCTCGTAGAACCAGATGCCGTCGTCCAGGCTGACGTTGATACAGCCATGTGAGACGTTTCGGACGCCTTGATCAGGCACCGACCATGGGGCGGCATGCACGAACTCACCGGACATCGAGATACGAGTCGCGTATGGCACCTTCTCGTAATAGCCGTCCGGGTCATCGGTGGGTAGGCCCCACGTCGATGAGTCCATGATCAGACTCTTGTGTTTCTCCTGGACGACGTGAATGCCGCTTTGCGACGGGTACTTGGCCATGCCGAGCGAGGCGGGCATGGTGCGGACCAGTTCGCCGTTCTTGTAGACGCGCAACTGCTTGTCCGAATTGCTGATCTCCGAGACCATCGAGTCACCGACGACGAAATTGGTGGAGACGTCACCCTGCCCGTAGAGGCCGCCGCCGAGGTCTCGGCCATAGACGTCAACCTTCAGATCAACCTTCGTACCGGGCTCGTAATAGTCCTTGGGACGCCAGTGCGCCTCCATATCGCTGAACCAGTACCACGCGCCCTCGACCTTCGGCGAGGTCGTGACCTTCATGTACCCCTCGGCCTTGTCCTTATCGGTAATCGGTTCATCGAACCGGACGATGAGCGGCATGCCGACACCGAACGTGTCGCCGGGCTCACTCGGAATGGTGCTGACGGCGGTCTGGTTCTTCGGCGTGACGGTCTGTATAGAACCGTTGAACTGGCTGGTAATTCCCTTATCGCTCAGCGTCTTCACGAGGGCCGAGTAGGTGCGCCCGTAGCCCAGCGGCTCAGCGGACTTCCACACTTTCTTGTCCTTGGACAGCGTGCCCTCGACCTCGCCGCCCTCGTTGTTGGTCACCGAAACCGAGGTCATCGTGCCGTCATTGGCGGTTAGTTCCAAGGGGGTCAATGGATTGACATCAGTCGCGCCGTCCGGCGGGTTCATGCTCACCGCGGTCTGTACCGGCGCCTCGGTCTTCTCGGCCTCCGCCGAGGGGCCAGAGTCCGCCTTGTTGTTACCGTCCTCGTCGGGAGAATTGGAGTCGACGGTGCACGCGCTCGCTAGCAGCAACGCGAGGAGCGACATGAGGGCGACGACCAATTTGGCGGTTTTCGCGTGACGATTCATCGACTTCCTGATAGGAACAGAGCCACGGCGCGGTGCGTGACGCAATCTTGTGCCCAATTGTCTACGGGTGTCCCCCATTGTCACACAGGATGTATGCACGCACCGTTATTGCACCGTGAGCCGCTGCTCAATCATCCGCTGCGGATGCGGGCGAACCGCGCGGTGGGGCGCTAGACGGCCGTGATTGGGGCGCGGATCGCGGCGGCGATCACGGTGCGCGCCGACACCAAGGACGGTCCGTACCAGGTGAGGAAACGACCGTCGAACAATGCACATCGCCGTCCCGGGAACGCCTCGGGACCGTCAGTTGCGCTGAATGGGTACGGCTCGTCCGGCAGCAGGATCACGTCCGCCGGCACCGAGGGCGCCGTTTTTGGATAGCGCGGATCGGTCACCACGTTCTGCAGACCAAGACGGTGCAGCAGGTCGCCGGAAAACGTGTTCGACCCGACAGCCATCCACGGTTTGCGCCAGATGAAGCAGGCGACCCGCGTACCCATCAGATCGGGCTCGGGTTCGGCCCAGATACGTTCGGCGGTATCCAACCATCCCGAGCGTGGCAAGTTCAGTGCGGCCACCATCCGAGCGATCGACGTCAGCGAGTCCTCGAGAGTGTCGGGGCTGGTGACATAGACGGGGATCCCGGCTTCCTGAAGTGCTTCGACGTGCTCGCGCTGGTTCTCTTCCTTGTTGGCCAGGACGACGTCCGGACGAAGCGCGACGATGCGCGCTATATCCGGCTTCTTCGTGCCCCCGATGCGCGCCGCGCTCAGGTCGGCCGGGTGTGTGCACCAGTCGGTGACGCCCACGAGCAATTTCGCCCCGTCGTACGCGACAGACTCGGTCAAGGACGGCACCAGACTGACTACCCGGCGAACATCGCCGAGTCTCAGTTCGCGGCCAAGATCGTCAGTGACCGTCCGCATCGCCCACCACATCGAGTCGCAGTTCCGGTAATTGAGGGTCGGCCTTGACGACCCGAACATCGACGTGCGCGCCCAGTTCCGCCAGCCCTTCCGCGCGCGCACGAACGGCCGGCTCATCCAGCACCACCGTGACGCTCTGCTTATTACGGTCCACGACCGTCGCTCCGAAGGTCGTTCCCACCGAGTCCTGCAGTAACAGCGCTTCGAGGGAGCTGATGATCGCGTTTTCCAGCCGACCCTCCAGGCCACTGGTCTTACTCATGATCTCGGGAAGTTCTGCCAACGAATCGCGCACCCAAGCCGGCACCGGCTGACCTGCACAATGCGCGAGACACACCTCGGTGCCGAAGCGGTCAACCAGCCGGCGAACCGGTGCCGTGACATGTGCGTAGGTCGAGCCGATCGCGGCGTGCACGGCGGCTTCAGGCCGCTCGTCGACGAAGGCGAGGTAACCCGCGCCGCGGAGCAATTGTGCAGACTGCTCGATGAACGCAACGTTACGAGCGCTACCGCGATCCAGACCGTCCAGAACCTCCGATACGTGAGCGCCGTCCGGCCACTCAATCCCGAGCCGGCGGGCGGTTTGGGCCACCTCCCGTAACGTGTCCTCGGACGCAGGCGGCAGCGTGCGCAGGATTCCGACGCCAGCGGCCAGCATCATCTCGCTGGCCGCCATACCGGTCAGCAACGAGATCTCCGCGTTCCACAACTCGCACGGAAGCTGGCGGCGATAGCCGAGCTCCCAGCCGTGCTCACCCTTCTCGACGACCTGCTCAGGCAAGTTCAGGTTGATCGCGTTGCGCTCAGCCGCGATCTTCAGCCGCAATGGACCGACCTCGGCCAGCAGCCCTAAGGATGGGTGCGCCGATGCATCGTCAAAGGCCCGTTGCGCGCTCTCGTAATCAAGTTGCGCCGTACTGCGGACCTTCGTACGCCGTACCGACGCTTCGATGAGTTCGCCCTCAGCATCCAGTCGCAACTGCCAGAGGGCCGCCGGGCGGATCTGCTCCGGCAGCAAACTGGCGGCGCCCTCGGACAACACGTCAGGGTGCAAGCCGACTCGTTTGTCGGGGCAGTACATGGTCTGACCACGCAGCCGCGTCTCAGCGTCCAGCGCGCCGCCGGGTTCGACGAACGCGGCGAGATCAGCGATTGCGTAACTCACGAGGTAACCATCACCGTCCGCGGCGATGTGTACTGCTTGGTCGAGATCGCGAGAACCCGGCGGATCGAGCGTTACCAGCGGAATATCGGTATCATCGCTTTCGGGTAGCCGCGGCGCGGCGGCGGCCCGCTCAGCCTCCGCTTGCGCCTCGGCCCCGAAGGCGTCGCGCACGTGCAGATCGTCGCGGACACGCTGAAAGTCGATCCCGGCCGCGATGCGACGAGGATTCACTCGGACGCCCCGCTGCGGTCATCCCCGTCGCGCCATTCGCGGTCCTCCTCGGACAGCCGCTCCTCACGCGAATGCAGCGCCGCCAGGCCGTTCGCGGCCTCCTCCGGGGTGTCGTACGGGCCGAGGCGCTCGCTGGCTTTCGCCTCGTGCGCACGGATCACTTTGCCGTCGGCGACTCGCAGCCACCACTTCTCGTCATACGCATCGACCATGTTCCCTCCCTTAACGAGACCCATGAATCGGACCTCTCCACCCTAACCGGGCGCGGCCTCGAACGTCGCTCGTTCGTCGAGGTCGATGATTGCCAACCCTCCTGCTCGCCGAAGCCCCGTATTCGTCGGCGGCTAGCATGCAGCTGAGAAGAACAAAACGAACTCGCCTGGAGTCCTACGTGAGCGCAGAGCCGTCAGCCACCGCCACCGCGCGGTCCTTCGACAAATTGTCACAGTTTCTCGGAGCTCGGGTGACGCTTCAACCGGACTACTCGACTGAGATCATCATCCCCGCGACCGACCATCTGCTCGACGAGACCGGTCGCCACGGTGACCTCGCGCTCATGTGCGCGATCGATGTCGCCACGGGGATGGCCAGCAGCATGTCGAAAGAGACGACGACCGCGACGCTGACCAGTGACCTGTCGGTCGACATGATCGCGCCGCCGGCACCTGGCCCGCTGCGCACCACCGGACGGGTGGTCAACGTCGGCAAACGGATCATCATGAACCAGGCGATCGTCACCGACAGCACCTCGGCGACGGTCGCGTTCGCGACGGCAGGTTACGCCCCGATCGGTGAGGCCAAGTTCAACGGCGCCGCCCACAGCCTGCTCGGCGAAACCCAGGACCTCGCCGCGCCGGAGTATGCGCAGACGTCGATTGCCGAGTACTACAGCACCGCACCGAGCCTCGAGGTTCCCGACGCGATCGCGTCGATCGAACTGAACGAGATGACCGCGAACCCCTTCGGGTTCTTGCACGGGGCGGTCGGCGCGCACCTGTTCCTGTCGGGCGCGCGCCGTCACGGCATCGTCCGCCCGAACACGTTCACGGTGCGATATCTGCGTCCGGTCACCCAGGGACCCGCCGACGTCCTCGTCGAGGATCGCTTTGAGAACGGCGATGTCCTCGGAATGCGGCTGAGTCTGATCGACCGCGGCACCGACAAGATCGCCTCCATCGCGCACGTCGCCGGACGCACGTCCTGACCTACGACCGGCACATCGGTCTGCGGAGCGCCGGTGACGACGAGATAGTTCGGATCCGAAAAGTCAGAGAACGGCCGATGTGCCGTACGACGGTTATGCCCGGCGCGATCCGGGGTTGAGTGAGAGGCCCTCGTGCAGGTTCGGCCGGCGAATCTTCCGATACTCGCCCACTACTGTCCGCAACTGCTCCGGCGAGGCGCCGTGCATGATGACGCCGTCCACCCCGAGATCGAACTGCCGATCGACAGCGGCGGCGCACTGCGCCGCCGTGCCGATAGCCGCCGGTTCCATCCACGCGGCCGGCAATAGATCGCCAATTTCCCGCAACTGCGCAGGTGTAGCGATCGTGTCGACCGGTCCACGCAGCGAGCGCACTACCGCTGACTCGCGGAAATCCGCAATCGGCTGCTCATCCCAGCCGTTGGTGCGCACCAGCAGTTCGGCGTACCCCTGCATATAACCAGCAAGGCGACCGACAGTCTTGCGCAGAATGACGTCCTCGTCCATTCCGTCCGTGCAGATCGTCGCGTAGCAGGACCAGATCCGGACCTCAGCGGGATCGCGACCGATCCGCTCGCATTCCTCGCGCACCGTATCCACGCATCGCTTCGTCGTCTCGTCCGTGAAGAAGGTGTGCAGTACGACGGCGTCGTATTCGCGAGCGGCCAGCCGAAGCGTCTGCGGGCCGAACGCGGTAATCAGCAACGGCGTCGGTGCGACCGGCGGCGGGTTCAGCATCAACCGAGGCCACGAGCCGGCCGGGCCGACGTGCCCTTCGACGAGTTCACCGTCGAGCAGACGCCGAAAGAGCCGCGCATAGTCCTCAAGCTCGGCGGTCGTGGACATATCCAGCCCCGAGCCCAACAACGACGGGCGTACGCCGCGCCCTACGCCCAGCGTGTATCGACCACCAGTCAGCGCCTGCATGGTGCTGGCATGCCCAGCGAGCGCCATCGGCGTACGGGTGTGGAAGTTCGTCACCCCCGTGGCGATGCCCAAGCGCTCGGACGCCGCACCGATCGCGCCGCAGATCGTGGCGGCTTCCTTGGTGGCGAACCGTTCGGATTCGAACGCCGAGCCGATCCCGATGTCCTCGGCATCACGGGCTTCCTGCACGACGGCCCTGATGTCGGTCGCACCACCCGCGAGCGCGTAGAACCCCAACTCCGGCAGCATGTGTTCGGCACTCACGTCTGATCCACCTCTTTATGCAAGTCAGTACCCGGCAGCGCCGAGTGTGGGTTGATCTGGATCCACTGGCTCCCAGTGCACCACGTTGCACCCGGATTCCTTGTACCGCGCGGCATTAGATGCCGACTTCGCGCAATGCGGCGCGCGCAGATTCGGCCAGTGCATCGGTCGAGGCACGCGCCTTAGAGATCTGCTCGGCATAACCGTCGTCCGCCATCACGCCCGCCGCGTACCGTGCACGGACGCCGACGCCGATGCACGCCGAACGCCACTTGGCGAAGCCGATCCAGTACGGCAGGTTGGATACGTCCCTACCGGACGTCGACGCGTATCGCTCGATGAGTTCCTTGCGGGTCAGGTATCCCTCGACGCTGCTCGGGCCGGGGGTGGTGAACGTGCCGTCTTCGCCGGGCTCCTGCCACGAAGCCATCATCCAGGACAGGTCCGCCAGCGGGTCACCCGTGGTCGCCAGTTCCCAGTCGAATACCGCTACTGCGGTGCCATCGGGTGCATATGAGATATTGCCGGGACGGAAGTCGCCGTGCACGATGCCGTTGCCCTGAGCGGGGATATGAGCGGCGAGCAGGTCGTGCACCTCGTTCATCAGCGGATCGTCGACCCCGTTCGCTTCGAGTTGGCGTTTCCACCGGCGCAGTTGCCGCTCGACGAATCCGGTATTGCGGATCAGTTCGCCCAGGCCGGCGGCTGCCGGATCGATGTCATGCAAGGCAACCATCACGTCGATCGTCTGCTCGGCAGCACGGCGACGCGCCTCGAGATTTAGCTGTGCGCCTTCCTCGGCATCGGCCAGCACGCGGCCATCCACGAACTCCATCACGTAGAAGTCGGCACCGGTGACCGAGGCGTCGTCACAGTACGCGACCGGCGGCGGCACGGGCACCGCGGAGGACTTCAACGCCGAGATGAACTGCCACTCGCGCTTGACATCATGGGCCGTGGACAGCACACCGCCGGTCGGTGGACGACGTAACGCGTAGCGCTTCCCCGCCGCATCAGTGACGCCGTAGGTGAGGTTCGACCGACCACCGGACACCAGTGAGAAATTTACCGGTGCCTGCAGTCCGTCGATGTTGTCCGACAGCCACGCCCGCACCTTGTTTTCCTCGATGCCGACGAGTTCGTCTTGCGCCATTCGCCCTCCAAGCTCATGATCCAGCCGCGTAGTTATCGCTCGTTCAAATGGACACTACCGTGACGCGTGTTGGCTCGTAAGTCCCAACCTGGTCCGCCGTGGCTATGCTTGCGCGATGAATCCGGCCTCCGATGACGCCCGTTCCCGACGCGGCGACGGGTACAGCGCAATCACCAACGCTGCTCGCGAAATCTTCTCTGAACACGGGTACTCAGGAACCTCGATCCGGGACATTGCGCGAAAGGCCGGGCTCAGCCTGTCCGCGCTGTATTACTGGTATCCCAGCAAACAGGCGTTGCTCGCGGCGATCATCGACGACGCCGACCGCGACTACCGCACCCGATACGACGAGGCGTTGGAGGACGCCGGGGACGATCCGGCAGCGCGGCTGGCTGCGCTGGTCCGCGCGACCATCGAGTTCCGAGTGGATCGCCGCATCGACAGCGCGATCACCGCTAGCGAACTACGCAACCTCGACCAAACGCACCACGCTGATCTACGAGCGCTCAACCGCCGCGCCACCGGCGTGTGGAAGGAAATCATCGAGTCGGGCATCGCTGCGGGCGTCTTCACCTGCCAGTACCCGGACGAGGCCAGGCGCACCGTGATCGCCGCCTGCAACGCCGTTGCTCAGTGGTACCGCACGGGCGGCGATGTCAGCCGCGAGCAACTCGTTGAGCGGTACATCAATATCGCGTACCGCGTGGTGCAGTATCAGCCCGCGACCTAACCGGGTTCTTGGTCGATCGTTCGGTACGGCGGTATCGTCGGCACTCAACCGACCTGCCGATACCTAAGGACTGCGTGATGACGACGACGCCGACCCGAATCGACCTGTGGAGTTCAGCGTCTTTTCTGCAGGGGCAGCCGATCGACCAGTACCGCTGGCTGCACGAGAACGCACCGGTGTACTGGCACGACGCACCGGACGAGATCGGCGGCGGATTCTGGGTCGTCTCACCCTTGGACTTGGTCAAACAGGTCAGCTCCGACAACAAATTGTTCTCCAGTTACGCCAACGGAACGATGCTCTACGACCTGCCCGAAGACAGTCTGCGGGCCAGTCGCGCCATGATGCTGAACATGGACCCCCCACAACACAATCGCTATCGCAAACTGGTGGGCCCACAGTTCATCCCGAAGAGTGCGCGCAAATGGGAAGTCGACATCGACGAGTTGGCCTCGCAGATCATCGACGAGGTCTGCGAGGCCGGCGAATGCGACCTCGTCGCCGACATCGCCGGCAAACTCCCCTCGTACGTCGTGGCGAGACTGTTGGGCATTCCGCCGGAGGTTGGCGTCCGCCTGTACGACCTGACCGAGATCATGCACACCGCCCTCGACAGCGTCACGCCTGAACAGCGGGCCAAGGTGGCGGTGGAGTACGCGGAGTTCACCGCGAACCTGCACAAGGAGAAGACGGAGAACCCGACCGCTGATCTCGCCTCGCGGCTGGCGCACGCAGAGGTTGATGGGCACAAACTCACCAGTCAGGAGTACCAAGCCTTCATCACCCTGCTGGTCAACGCCGGCGGCGACACCACCCGTGGGCTGGTCGGCGGTGGCGTGCTCACACTGATCCAGCACCCGGACATCCTGGCCGACTTCCGGGCGCGCACCGATGAATTGATGCCGACGGCGATCGAGGAATTACTGCGTTACCAGAGTCCGGTCGTCCACTTTCGACGTACCGCAACCGAGGACACGATGCTCGGTGACACCGCGATCAAGAAGGGCGAGAAGGTCGCGATCTTCTATGCGGCAGCCAACCGCGACCCCGCGGTGTTCGAGAACCCGGACGAACTCGATCTCGAGCGCGACCCGAACCCGCACGTGGCCTTCGGCGGCGGCGGACCGCACTTCTGCCTGGGGTCGCACTTCGCGCGGATCGAGATCGAGTCGATGTTTCGGCAGATCCTCTCCCGGCTGCACAACCTCGAACTCGTTGACGAACCCGTCTGGGTTCCGTCCAATTTCACCTCGGGACCGCAACGAGCACGGATCCGGTTCACGCCGTCGGCTAAGGCAAACGCGTAGATCAAGCGGATGAGCCGGGCTGTACGCCGGATCCTGTCCACGGGCACCTCGCGGTGCACCGCTGGGCGACCATCCATCTGGGCCTGCCGTTGCCGACAGGCTCTAGCGGCCAACCCGCCAGCTCGGGCGAGCAGCCCTCAAACACTGGCGCAGTACGACGGTTTCCCGTCGTACCTCTTGGCCTTGCTCCGAGTGGGGTTTACCTAGCCGCCCCGGTCACCCGGAGCGCTGGTGGTCTCTTACACCACCGTTTCACCCTTACCTGCACTCGGCAGGCGGTCTGTTCTCTGTGGCACTGTCCCGCGGGTCGCCCCGGGTTGCCGTTAACAACCACCCTGCTCTGTGGAGTCCGGACGTTCCTCGGGCGGCGTACGCCGCCCGCGATCGCCCACCCGGCTCATCCGCGAGATGCAGTGTAGGCCACCTCGGTGCCGTGCGCCGCGCCGAGTACCGTCGAGTCATGGTTGAGAATGCCTACGATGCGCGCCCGTGGCTGGCGCAGTACGACGACGCAATGCCGCACGACCTCGACGTGTCATGGAACTCGATGCTGGAGGTCATCGCGCACAATGCCGCGAACCACCCCGATCACCGGCTGATCAAGTACTTCGACGGCGTACTGACGTATCGGCAGTTCGACGAACTCACCGATGCCCTCGCCTGCGCGTTGGCCGCGCGCGGCATCGCGCCCACCGACCGAGTCGCGGTGATGACGCAGAACAACCCGCAGTTCATGCTCGCCATGGCCGGCATCTGGAAAGCCGGCGCGACGATGGTGTCGGTGAACCCGATGAACCGCGAACGCGAAGTTACGTATATCGCCAATGACTCCGGCGCGAAGGCAATCATCTGCCTGGAGGACATCTACCGTGACGTCATCGAGGGCATCGTCGATGACACTCCCTTCGAGGTACTGATTACCACGAGCGAACTGGCGTATCAGACGCGCAATGACGATCGGGTATTCACCGGCTCCGCGCAGGAGACTCCAGACGGAACGGTGAACCTGGAACAGATCATCGCCGAGCACCACGCCGAGAAGCCGCCACGGCACGAGCTGACGCGGGACGATATCGCGATTCTGACCTACACCTCCGGCACGACCGGTGAGCCGAAGGGCGCGACCAACACGCACGGCAACGTCCTACATAACTCGGAGGTCTATCTTCGCTGGATCGGGCTGGAGGGTGCGGTGATCTTCGCCGTCGCTCCGCTGTTCCACATCACCGGCACGATCGGGCATGCGACTGTGGCGATGTATGGACCGGTCACGGTCGCTCTGAATCACCGCTTCGAGCCGCACGCCGCAGTCGATCTCATCGCCGAGCACGGCTGCACCTTCACCGTCGGCTCGATCACGGTCTTCATTGCGCTGATGAACACCGACGGAATCGACTCGTCGAAGCTGGCGACACTACAGAAGGTGTATTCCGGTGGAGCGCCCATCCCTGCGGCAGTACTTAACCGGTTCCGCGAATTCTCTGGCGGCAGGTACATCCACAATGCGTACGGGCTGACCGAGTCGACCTCTCCTACGCACCTGGTCCCGTTCGGCACCGACGCGCCGATTGATGATGAATCAGGTGCAGTGAGCGTCGGCGTGCCGATCCCCGGCACGGTCGTACGAGTGCTCGATGATGCCGGCGATCCGGTGCCGGTGGGCCAGGTCGGCGAGTTCGAGTCAGCCGGTCCGGGCATCGTGCCGGCGTACTGGGGCAAGCCTGCCGAGACCGCACGGTCGATCCCGGGCGGCGCACTGCGCACCGGGGACGTCGGTTTCATGAATGCCGAGGGCTGGTACTTCCTCGTTGACCGCAAGAAGGACATGATCAATGCGTCCGGCTACAAGGTTTGGCCACGCGAGGTCGAGGACGTGCTGTACACGCACCCGGCGGTCCGCGAAGCCGCCGTCGTCGGCGTCGCCGACGAGTACCGGGGTGAGACCGTGAAGGCGGTCATCTCGCTGAACCCGACCTTCGAGTCGACTCCCGCCGAGATCACGGCGTACTGCAAGGAGCGGATGGCTGCGTACAAGTACCCGCGGATCGTCGAGATTGTTGCGGAGTTGCCGAAGAACGCGTCCGGCAAGATCCTGCGTCGCGAGTTACGAGGTTAACGACACTCCGTGGGCATCTGGGAAATCCTGCTGCTGGCCGTCGCCGGGATCCTCGGCGGATCGATCAACGCGATCGCCGGCGGCGGGTCACTCGTGACCTTTCCGGCGCTGATGGCGGCGGGAATGCCGCCGCTGCAGGCCAACGTCACCAACTCGGTCGGTCAATGGCCGGGGTACGTCGGCGGCGTGGTGGGCTTCCGCGAGGAGCTGCGCCCGCAGCAGCACCGCCTCCGTCAAGTCATCGTCGCCGCCATCATCGGGTCGATCACCGGCACGGTGTTGCTGTTGTCATTGCCGCCGGGGGCATTCGATGCGGTAGTTCCCGTACTTGTCCTCCTGGCCGCCGTACTGACGTTCTTTCAGCCGCGACTGAAGGAGTACGCGAAAGCTCGACAAGCCGCGCGATCCGGTCCGCAGTGGGAACTACCGGTCGCGGTCGGCATCGTCACGGCGTACGGCGGGTACTTCCTCGGTGGGCTCGGCGTGATCCTGCTGGGCGTACTGGCCGCGGTCTCCCCCGACACGCTGCGGCGCAGCAACGCGCTCAAGAGCGCGATCTCGCTCGTCACCGCGACGGTGGCCTTGGTGACCTACTCGCTGTTTGCTCCGGTGAATTGGACTGCGGTCGCGATCACCGCGCCGACGGCACTCATCGGCGGATTGCTCGGAGCGCGACTCGCGACCAAGATCAGCGAAACTCTGCTGCGCTGGGTCGTGATTGTGCTCAGCCTCGGTGTCTCGATCTGGCTGTTCATTCAACTTTTCGTCTGAGCCGGTACGCCGCATTTCCGCCTCGGCACCCTCCGCCCGCTGGTTGCGCAATCCGACTCGACCGACGTTGGTCCCCTGACAACGAGAGCTTCACGCGGCTCAAACATGTCGGCAATGGTTCTCACTTCCTCGTTACAGCGGCGAAAACGCTCAAGCGGGCGCACTATCGAGCGGATGCAGGTGGGGCGCGAGACCGCGGCGATCCCTGAAATGTCCCAGTTCTAACCCAATCCCCACCACATCATTGTGTACCGATTGATCCATATGTTAAACACTGTGTATTCAATCACAGCGCGGGGGTTTCGATGGTGTATGACTTCAACCGACGACAGTTCCTATCCATCACTGCCGGGGCGATTTTCCTCAGCACCGTAGCCGCAGCCTGCGGTGGAACTGCTGGGCCCGATACCGGTTCTGAGGGTAACGAGGTCAGCGGCCGAAGCAGCGATGAGCCAAAGCGCGGCGGGACGCTGAAGATCGGTCTGGAGTCAGACTTCAACAGTTTCGCCCCGCCGACCGGACAATTCGACCCGGCTGGGCTCATTTACGCCAGCACGGTGTTCGACACACTCATGGCCCTCGACGCCGAAGGGAAGGCGCAGCCGAACCTGGCCGAGTCGATGACCCCGAATGATGACCACACCGAGTTCACCATGAAGCTGCGCTCGGGAATCAAGTTCCATGACGGAACGCCACTGACCTCGGCGGAGGCGGTCAACGCCCTGACCGCGGTACAGACCGCCGCACTGACCGGTACCTCCCTGCTCAATCTGGATACCGTCAAGGCCACCGACGACCTCACCATCGTGATGACGACGAAAACATCCTGGCCGGCTTTCCCGACGTACCTGTGCGGCCAACTCGGGTATGTCCCGCACCCGGACACCATCGCCACCCCGGAGGGCGGCCTCGCACCGATCGGCACGGGACCATTCGTGTTCGAAGAGTGGGTTCAGGGCTCGCACTTCTACGCCACGGCCAACGCGGAGTACTGGCAAGAAGGCCTGCCGTACGTCGACCGCGTCGAGTACACCACGATCTCCGATTCCACGAGCCGCGAGAACTCGCTGCTGGCCGGAACGATCGACCTCATGCACTCCAGTGACTCGATCAACCAGCGCAACCTCAAGGGAAACGATCAGGTGCAGTACCTCACCGATCAGGACAATCAGGTCGGCGAGCCGAGCATGAACATGATCATGATCAACTGCAAGGCGCCGGTCGTCAGTGATCTACGTATCCGCCAGGCACTCGCCTATGGTTTCGACAACGCGACGTACCAAGAGGTGCAGAACTTCGGCCTGTACGAACCGGCTTATGGCCTATTCCCAGGCAATCCGGACTACGCCGAGAGTGAGAAACTCTACCCTCGATATGACCCCGAGAAGGCCAAGAGTCTGGTCAAGGAGTACGAGGCGGAGCACGGTAAGGCCTCGATCTCGTACTCCACCACGAACACCGCGCGCCAGGGCCAGGTCGCGCAATTGCTGCAACAGCAGTTCGAGGCCATCGGCATCAGCCTGGAAATCAAGCAAATGGAGCAAGTCCAGCTCATCACCGAAGCACTCATGGGCAACTATCAACTAGCCGGATGGCGTTCCTTCAACGCCCCGGATCCGGACGCCAATTACGTGTGGTGGAGTTCCCACACCTCCGCCCCGATCGGCGAGTCGGCCGTCAACTTCGCCCGGCACGAAGACCCAGAGACGCAGGCTGCGCTGGATAAGGGCCGAACCAGCCTGGACGAGGCCGATCGGCTCGCTGCCTACCAGAAGGTCAATGAGCGCTTTGCTCTCGACCTGCCGTACATATTCACCAGCCGCACGGTGTGGGGACTCTATGCAGCGAAGAAGGTAGAGAATTTCAACGGGAGGAACCTGCCCGACGGTGCGGAGGCCCTGAGCTACTTCGGCGGCACATTCTCCGCGGCGTCAACATGGCTCAACGCGTAAGGGACCGGGCTTAATCAATGCGGTTCCTCCTCAAGCGCTTCCTGATGCTCATCCCGGTGCTGCTGGTCGTCACCTTTGCCTCGTTCTATCTCACGAGCCTGTTGCCGGGCGATCCAGCCGTCGCTGTGCTCGGCCCCGGTGCTACCGAGGAGGCAATCCAGCAGGAACGTGATCGGCAAGGCCTGGACGACAACATCCTCGTTCGTTACGGCAGTTATTTGGGAAACGTCGTACAAGGCGACCTCGGCACTTCGTCAACGACGAAGGAGGACGTCTCCACGATGCTCGGCCAACGGCTTCCGGTGACCTTGGAGCTGCTCGTCCTATCGCAGGTGATCGCGTTCGCGCTGTCGATACCTCTCGCGGCGTTCGCCGCGCGAAGACCCGGGTCACTGCTCGACCGCTTCAGCACCGGCGGGGCCTTCGCGATGCTGGCCATACCCCCCTTCATGCTGGGTGTGCTGTTCGTCTACCTCTTCGCGGTGCAATGGCAAATTTTCCCCGCGACCGGGTACGTCCCGTTCACCACAGATCCAATGCAGAACCTCAAGACGATTGCCCTACCAGCCCTCACCCTCGGCTTAGGGTCCGTGGCGGTCTACCTTCGGGTTCTTCGCAGCGACATGATCAGCACGCTGCAACAGGACTTCATCACGATGGCTCGGGCCAAGGGGATGTCGCAGCGATGGATTCTGCTGCGACATGCCTTGAGACCGTCAACCTTCAGTTTGATCACCGTCGCCGGCCTCAACATCGGCGCGTTGATCGGCGGAGCACTGATCGTGGAATCTGTCTTCGCGCTACCGGGTATCGGCACCCTCATCGTGACCGCCATCGGTCAGCGCGACTTCCTCACCGTCCAGGGCGTGGTCCTTGTTGCCGCAGCCGGGTACGTCCTCGTCAACTTCCTAGTAGATGTGCTGTACGGCATCGTCGATCCTCGAGTGCGGGTGGAACGTGAAGCCTAATGAAACGCAGGCTGGCGGCCTGGAAGATCTAGCGGGCACGTCGACTGCCGTCGTACCGGCAACGGTTGCGGCAGGCGCGCCCGCAGTAGTCCCGGCCGGGCCCCCGAAACGCAAATTGGGCTGGGTGTTCTGGATTTCCGCCACGTGGCTCATTCTGATCACACTCGCCGCGATCTTCGCGCCACTGTTGCCCCTTCATCCGCCGAACTCCACGGTCCCCGGCTCCGTCCCGTTCGAGCTTCCGAGCATCAACCATCTGCTCGGCACCGACACGCTCGGACGGGATCTGCTCTCGCGCGTCATCTACGGCGCCCGAGTCTCCTTGGTCGTCGGATTCGGCTCGATCCTGATCGGCGTACTGATCGGCGGTTTGATGGGGCTTGTGGCGGGGTACGTCCGCGGCACAACTGACACGGTTCTGTCTGCGATAGGAAACGTAGCTCTGGCATTCCCAGCCCTCATCCTGTTGCTTGCCGTCGTAGCTTTCCTCGGTCAGAGCCTGCTCAATATCACCCTCGCGATCGGCGTACTGTCCATCGCGCCGATATTCCGGGTGGTGCGCGGGACGACCGTGTCCTTTGCTGACCGTGAATTCGTCACCGCCGCCAAAGCCCTGGGCGCGAGTCGGTGGCGAGTGCTGTTCCGAGAGATCATGCCGAACGTCGTACCGATCGTCGTGTCGTACTCCTTCGTGTTCGTGGCGGTCTCGATCTTGGCGGAGTCCGGACTGGCATTCCTCGGCCTGTCCGTCCCGCTACCGACGGCGACATGGGGCGGGATCGTCGCCGAAGGCAAGACCTACTTGGCGAACGACCCACTGATCTGTCTGTGGCCGTCCCTCGCTCTGTTCTTCACCGTCCTCGCGCTCAACTTCGTCGGCGACCGACTGCGCGATCTATTCGACATCCGAGAGGCCAACCTATGACCAAGAGCAACGCAGAGACTGCGTCGGATTTCCACGGCCCACTGCTCGAGGTCGAGGACCTGTCGATCGGATTCCAGACCCGCCGCGGATTGTTGCATGCGGTCGACCATGTGTCGTTCACACTCGAGCGCGGCCGGACGCTCGGCGTGGTTGGTGAATCAGGTTCAGGCAAGACCGTGCTGTCGCGCGCGGTGATGAGTCTGCTGCCCAGTGGCCCGGTAGAGCGATCCGGAAGTGTGCGATTCGGCGGCCGCGACCTGACCGAACTGAACCCCAGTCAACTCGAGCACGTCTGGGGACCCGAGATCGCCATGGTCATGCAGGATCCGATGACGTCGCTGAACCCCGTATTGCGGATCGGTCGGCAGATCACCGAATCGGTACGCAAGCACCTCGGTCACAGTCGCCACCAAGCGAACGAGACGGCCGTGGAGCTATTGCGTTCGGTCGGTATTCCCGAGCCGGCCAAGCGGATGCGCGACTATCCGCATCAACTCTCCGGCGGCATGCGTCAACGGATCACGATCGCCGTGGCGCTGGCATGCAACCCCGAGCTGCTGCTCGCTGACGAGCCGACCACTGCCCTCGACGTCACCGTCCAGGCACAAATCCTCGACCTGTTGGGCTCTGCCCAACGTGAGCGGGACATGGCCATGATCCTGGTGACCCATGATCTCGGCGTAGTCGCCGGTCGCACCGACGACATACTCGTGATGTACGCCGGACAGGTAGTCGAACAGGCTTCGACCGAGGCACTTTTCGGGGACGTGCAGATGCCGTACACCGAGGCGCTGCTGAGTTCGATACCGCGCCTGGCGTCGGCCAGTCACACCCGGCTCTCGGCCATTCCCGGGCGCCCGCCAGACCTCGTGCACCCGCCGCAGGGCTGCCGTTTCGCGGCCCGCTGCGCATACGCTCGGGACGAATGTCGGCAGGAGGCACCACCACTGCGCGAATCCACGCCAGGGCACCTGTATCGCTGCTGGTTCCCCGTGGGTAGCGTCAGCGCCGGCAGTCCAGTGGCGCACACCGCCGCGCCACGCGTCGAAGCGTCGCCGTCTACCGGTGCGGACGCCATCAGCAACCAGATGCCCTCGGGCGATTCCCTACTGCAGGTGAAGAACCTCGTAGTGGAGTTCCCGGCAGGTCGAGGCAGGAAAGTCCACGCGGTCTCCGATATCAGTTTCGACTTGGGCCGAGGCGAGACGCTGGGGTTGGTCGGCGAGTCGGGCTGCGGCAAGTCCACAACCGGACGAGCGATCATGGCTCTCCCCCGCCCGACGTCGGGCCAAGTGAGTTTCGAGGGCACCGACCTGAGCACGCTGACGGCCGAACAACTGCGCGAGATCCGGCCGCGGATGCAGATGATCTTCCAGGATCCGATCTCGTCCTTGAATCCTCGCCGTACGGTCGGCGAGATCATCACTGAACCGCTAAAAATCTGGGGAAAGGCGCTCGGCCTGACCGATCCGCGGGCTCAAAGCGCCAAACTCGAGGAGGTCATGACTGCCGTCGGGCTCGACTACGAGACCCATGCCGATCGTCGCCCGCACGAGTTTTCCGGGGGCCAATGCCAGCGCATCTCCATCGCTCGAGCGCTCATGCTGGATCCAGAGCTCATCATTTGCGATGAGCCTGTCTCCGCGCTGGACGTGTCGGTACAAGCGCAGATCCTGAACCTGCTCGAGGACATGAAGGGACGATACGGGCTGACCTTGCTGTTTATCGCGCACGATCTGGCCGTGGTGAAGAACGTCAGCGACCGTGTGGCAGTGATGTATCTCGGCAAGTTGTGCGAACTCGCGAGCCCGGACGTGCTCTACGAGAATCCCGCGCATCCGTACACGGCCGCATTGCTGTCATCGGTGCCGGTGCCCGACCCGTCACATTCGCTGAAGAGTCATGCCGGTCGGATAACGGGCGATCTGCCGTCCCCCATGGACCCGCCGTCGGGATGCCGATTCCGCACCCGCTGCTCGAAAGCACAGGACATCTGCGCGCAGGCCGAGCCGGAGTTGCAGGACATCGGCGCAGGACAGTACGTCGCATGTCACTTCCCGAACCTGCCCACGGTGATCGCCGAGTCCCCACGGGCATCGGCAACGACGGCGTCCTAATCCGGCGCGGCGTTCGGTTGCCGCGCCGTGTTGAAAACACCGGACGCTGCACCCGGACGCGGCTGCTCAGCACGTGCCTTCTCAGCACGTGAGGCGTGCCTAGATGTCGCCGAGGTGGCTAATCTCGTTCACGAGTTTCACCACGGTGCGGCCGCGGTGGTAGTCGATGCGGGACAGCGAGCACAGATCGAGATTGATTCGACTGGCGATCTTCAATCCGCCGAGTGCCTCGCCCAGCAGCGATTTGATCGGCGTTACGTGCGTGACGATCAGAATCCGCTCGTATTTGTGCCGCTCCAGCAATTCATTGCGAAAGGCGGCGACACGCTCGAGGCATTTCGCCTGGCTCTCCCCACCTGGAGGCGCGACATCGGTGTGTTCGCGCCAGCGATCGAACTCGGCTCCGCCGATTCGCTGCGCCTCTGCGAAGGTAAGCCCTTCCCAGTCGCCGAAGTCGATCTCACGTAGCTGAGCCTCGATCGTAACCGGCACGCCGATCACGCTGCTCACAGCCTCGGCGGTCTGCCGCGCTCGCTGTAACGGGGAGGCGTAGATGGCCGCGATCGGCGGTGTACCGGCGATCCGCTGCGCCACCGCGCCCGCCTGTGCCTCGCCTTTGTCGGTCAGCGGCAGGTCGCTGGATCCGGAGAATCTGCGCTGCAGCGATTGTTCGGTCTCACCGTGCCGAAGCAGGATAAGGCTCAACGACGGGGGTGGTCCCGGGTGCGAGGTCACGAGCGTTTCGGGGGTGTTGTCGGCCGGCTCGTCGCGTTGCTCAGGTGGGGCGGCCCGACGCACGTCGCCCTTGCCGCCGCCGTCCATTGCCTCGTTCGCCAGTCGATCGGCGTGACTGTTCTGCGCACGCGGGATCCAGACGTACTCGACACGGTCGAGTTGGTCCGCAAGCCGCTTTGCCTGCAGCGCAAGGGTTTGCATACCCGGGTGCTTGATTTTCCAGCGGCCGGACATCTGCTCGACGACGAGCTTGGAGTCCATTCGGACCTCGAGCTCCTCCACGCCTAATTCGAGGGCCGCTTCAAGCGCCGCGATCAGCCCGCGGTACTCGGCAACGTTGTTGGATTCGATTCCGATGTATTCAGCGCGCTCGGCGAGCACCAACTCCGCCTGGGTATCCACTAGGACCGCGCCGTAGCCGGCAGGACCCGGGTTGCCGCGAGAACCGCCATCGGTCATCGCGACGTACCGTGGTCCGTCGTTCACAGCCCGGACTCCGCGGTGCGGACCATGATGCTTCGGCACGATTCACAGCGGATGATCTCGGCGGGGTCTGCAGCACGTACGGCAGCCAGTTCGGAGCCAGCCAGTTCGATCCGGCAGGCGCCGCAACGGCGCTGGGTCATCACCGCAGCGCCAGGTACGCCGCTCTCGCGAACCTTGTCGTACAGCGCCAGCAACGCGGCGTCAAATGTGTCCGCGAGCGCGGAACGCTGGGTTTCGGTCATCCGGATCTGCTGATCCAGTTCGGTCCACGCCGCATCACGGTCAGCGACGGCGCCGGCGCGGATCTCCTCGACAGACGCTCGGGCCTTGCCGACTTCCTCCAGCTGCGCGTCGAGTTCCTCGGCGCGTTCCATCAACTCGAGTTCCTGGTCCTCCAGGGTGCTTTGGCGGCGAGCCAGCGTGTCCATCTCGTGCTCGAGCGCGCTGACATCCTTGGCCGAGCTCACTGCGCCTGATTCAAGACGTTGCTGATTACGTTCAATTCGCGCCCGCACGCTGTCGATGTCCGATTCGAGTCGGGCCATCTCGCGGCCAAGGTCATTGCGGGCCGTCTGCGTGTCGATAACATCCGCGCGGGTGCCCGCCAATTGAGCGTCGGCGTCCGCGATGATCGTCAGCTGGGGCACCGCGCCGCGTTCATGCCGAAGGCGATTGAGGTTCTTGTCGACGTCGGCGAGGTCGAGCAGTCGAAGCTGCTCCGCTGGTTGAATCTGCACCCGGCCTACCCTACCGGCGCACGCAGCGACCAGGGGTCGGTGCACACGCTAGAGACGGTGCACCGCACCGAGTCGCCGAAGCGCTCGCGTAGCAGTCGAGCGGCCAACGGCAGCCAGGTCGACTCAGTTGCCCAGTGCCCAGCGTCGATGAGCGCCGGGCCTCCCTCGTCCAGGTGCTCGGCTGCGGGGTGGTGCCTGAGGTCCGCAGTGAGGTACACATCGACCCCGGCCCGAGCTGCGTCGCTCAAGTGGGAGTCCCCCGATCCGCCGAGGACGGCGACCCGGCGCACCACTCGATCAGGATCACCGCCGGCGCGGATGCCGGCCGGCGCCGACGGTAGCGCCGCCGCTACCCGGGCGACGTACTCGCGCAGCGTGCACCCCTCGGCGAGATCGCCAACCCGGCCCAGGCCCTGATCGCTGGGCAGCGGCACCATCGCCAGCAGATCGAAGGCGGGCTCCTCGTAGGTATGCGCAGCCCGCAACGCATGGACTACTGCTCGCCGGTCACGCGGCGCAAGCACCATCTCGATGCGGGACTCGCGAACTTCTTCCACGACGCGGCGCTGTCCGATCGCCGGGTGCGCATCCTCGCCAGGGATGAACGTGCCGGTGCCGGTGGTAATGAACGCGCAGCGGGTATAGTCGCCCAGCGCTCCGGCACCCGCTGCCGCGAGCGCGTCGATCACGCGTTGTGCGTCGTCCTCGGGCACAAACGTGATGATCTTTTCCAGTCGTACGTCGTCCGCAGGGACCAGCGGCGTCGTGTTCACGAGCCCGACAGCGTCGGCGAGCGCATCATTGACGCCGTGGCGGGCGCGATCAGCGTTCGTGTGCGCGTTGAACAACGCGCAATCGGCCTTGATCGCGGCACGCAGAACCCGCCCCTTCGCTGTCGTGGCGGGGATCTGGCTGGCTCCGCGCAGCAACAGCGGATGGTGGGTCAGCAGCAGATCGGCACCGGCGTCGACGGCCTCGCCGACGGTGGCCTCGGTCGGGTCCAACGCCAGGTGTATCCGCTGAACGGGCTGCGTCGGGTCGCCGCTGATCAGGCCGACGCTGTCCCAGGGCTCCGCCAAGGACGGCGGGTAGATGTCGTCGAGAAATCCGGTGACGTCGGCGAGCGTGAGCATCGCTTAGCTGGCCGGCGTCTGCACGTAGGACAGCCACGGCGCGCGCTGCAGCAGGTCGTCCGCGGGCGTCAGTGCCGTGTCATGCCGGAGCGCATCCAAGCGGGCGCGGATTTCTTCGGCGGCGGTACCCGCGGCGGCAGCAACATGCTCGGGCGGGAATCCGCGGCTAGCAAGTTCGCAAAGGGCATTCAGCGCGTGCAGGCGACTGACGATGACGCCCAGGTCCACTATCCGTCGTTGGGCGGGGCGTTCACCGATGGTGACGTCGAGTTCGCTGCCGAGCTTGGCGATATCGGCGCCCGCGGCGTACTCCGCACGCAGCCATCCGCCGAGGTCGTTCGTCTTCTTCTTGCGCAACGTCTCGACGATCTTGGCGCCGATCTGGGTGTAGAGAACGTCGTTAGGGCCTTCGAAGATCTCGAAGGGCCTGGCGTCCACAACGCTGCGACCGGCGATGTGGTCGGTGGCGTACCCCTTCGCGCCGACGAGTTGTAGCAGCGACTGGGACGACGAGTGCATGTAGTCGGCGCACAGTGCCTTGGTGGAGTTCGCCGCAATGGCTTCGCGGGATAGGTCCTTCGTCGCCGAGGCGTGTTCGGCGGCGTACAGGCTCAGCGCGCTGATCAGTGCGAGTTGGCCTTGGATACGCGCGACTCTCGCTTGCACCTGGTCGTACTCGATCAGCGTCGCGCCGGAGACGACTCGGCTACGTACGTGCGCGACGGCCTCGTCGGCCATCCGGCGTACGAAGCCGATTGCCATTCCGGAGAATTGCATTCGAGAGCGGTGCAGGACGTCGAGCATCATCCGGACGCCGCCGCGTCCGCCGTTGAGCCGGTGATCGGCCGGAACACGAACGTCGACTTTGTTCTTGCCGTAGGGCAGCATGAACAGGCCGAGGTTCTTGTAGCGCTCGATGACCTCGATGCGCTGCTCCGGGTGATCCTGTTCGCAGATGAACAGGTCGATGCCCTGGCTGAGGGCGCCCTTGTCGTTTTGCTGGCGTGCCATGACCAGCCAGTAGTCGGCCCAGCCGGTCAGTCCGGCCCAATGCTTGGTGCCGCGGATGGCGTAGCCATCATCGGTCGCGCGCCATGCGGTCTGCATCGATAACGCATCGGTGCCGAACTCAGGTTCGGTGATCATCAAACCCCCCATGGCATGCCCGCCGGCCATCTTGGTCAGGATGCGGTCCCCCACCTCCCGGTCGGCGTACTTCGAGACCGGCTGAATGAACAGCGCACCGTTGATGCCCATCATCAAGCCAAGCGACATGGACTGATACGACATCACGTCGAGCATTCCCTGAATCGCTAGCGGTGAGTCGCCGTACCCGCCGACGCGGCCCGGCAAGAAGGCTGCGAGGGGACGCGCCGCGGTGATGTCGCGCAGCACGAACGGTGGCATGCCGCGGTTGCTGCCCATGACGTCAGCATCGATTCGTCCCGAGAAGACCCTCTTGGCAGTCTCCTCCAGGTTGGCGAGATAGGCGTCTATCTCGCGTTTGTGCCCGTCCGCGTTCAGTGCGGCAGCAGCCGAATCGATGGCCATGGACATAAGCGCCTCCGTCAGAGCAAGTGTCAAACCTACGGTTCCGTAAGCGTAAACTACGGTTCCGTAGGTTGCACGGATTCGGCAACGGCCGCGCCATCGCGAGCATCACACGCGCTAGCGTGGATTCATTAACACTGGACCTACCGCCTGGGAGTTATGCCGTGGCTTTGACCCCTGCTGATCGCGGACATCTTGATCGCTGCGTTGAGTTAGCCCGAGAGGCGTTGGACGACGGTGACGAGCCGTTCGGATCGCTGTTGGTCGGGCCCGATGGCGCGGTCCTCTTCGAGGATCGCAACCGCGTGAAGGACGGCGATCTCACCCGGCATCCGGAGTTCGAGATCGCACGGTGGGCCGCCGCTCATGTACCGCCGTCCGAGCGCGCCTCCTGCGTCGTGTACACCTCCGGCGAGCACTGCGCGATGTGCAGCGCGGCGCACGCGTGGGTCGGACTGGGCAAGATCGTGTACGCGACAAGTACGACCCAACTGGGCTCCTGGCTAAGCGAGTGGGGACTGCCTGCCGGACTCGTCGCCGCCTTGTCGATCAACGACGTCGCACCGGGCGTGCAGGTAGCGGGGCCGTGCGACGAGTTGGTTCCGGTGGTGAAATCTCTGCACGGCCGCCTGCACGGCCTCACGTGAGCCCCCGGTCATCGATCGAGGCAGCGTCGACGGGCGATCGAGCGGAGAGGCCGAGGGCCGCCAACGTCAGCGCAGCGACGCCGACTCATGCTGCACCGGAGGGCGCTCGCCCCCTGGCTCGCCCAACTGACGCCGCCGCAGCAGAACTACGAGTAGCAAGCTGAGCCCGAGCGTCAGGATGTACGCAGGGAACAGCCAGGTCGCCAGCGTCCACGCCTGGATCGTCATCAGCGTGATCGCGCCGTTACCGGCGACGAGCGCATAGAAGATCGGTTCCTCGGTCATGGGCGCGCGCCACGCCTTCACCACCGTCGGCACGGCACCCAGCAGATCTGCGAGGACGGCGAACGCGACGGCCAAGGTGGGATTACTGAGCGCGAGCCACACGACCAACGCCGCGACGGCGGCTGCGCCGCATAGCAGGTCGAATCGCGATATCCGCCATGGCGCGGACCTACCGAAGAACGACGCGAGAAACACGAGTCCCGGACCGACTCCGGCCACCAGAGTGAGCACCGCAGGCAGACCGACGCCTTCATCGAGTTGAGCGAAGAATCCGATCAGCGAGGCCGCTGACCATAGGAAGAATGAGACTCGGTTAGGAGCGGACTTTCCTATTATGGTCCGGATCGCGTAGCGAACACTGCCGGCGATACCCAGCAGCGCACCCAGGAAGACGAAACGAGGGTCGAGCACACCTACGCTCCACTCAGACGTCGATTGAACGACCGCGCAGCATCGGTGGCCGCGTCGGCGAAGTCCCGTCCGGACGACGCGTAGAGGATCGCGCGCGAAGAGTTCGGAATCAGGCCGAAGTTCCTGCGGGCTCGACCCACGCGAAGGCATTCGTCTAGATCGCCGCCTTGCGCGCCGAGTCCGAGCAGCAGGATCGGCATATCTGCGACCGTCGCTCGCAGCCGTGCGAGTTTGTCCGGTTCAGTGGCGCCGGCGGTGACAGAGCAGTTGGCCGCGCGGTTCCAGTTCTCGGCGACTGTACGGCCAATGTGCTCGTACATCGCGCGCGGAGGCTCACCAACCATCAGGCCCTGGAACTCCTCGGCACCGGGAGTCGAGTTGGCCGCCATGACGATGACTCCCTTGTCGGCACGTTCCAGAAACGGCCGCAATGACTCGTACCCCATGTACGGGTGCACCGTGACGACGTCCGCGCCGAGCACGTCGAACACCGCTCGAGCGTAGTACCGATTGGTGTTGTCGATATCCCCCCGCTTGGCGTCGAGTATGACGAGGCGGTCAGGCTGGCGATCCTTGATATAGGCGATGAGTTCCTCGAGTAGTCGGGCGCCCGGCACGCCGTACTGCTCAAAGAATGCACTGTTGATCTTGAACGCTGACGCGACCGATTCGGTCGCGTCGACAATGGTTCGACAAAATTCGCCGATACGACGCTCGACCGTGCCGACGATGCAGTCGGGAATCAGCACATTGTCCGGATCAAGTCCCACACACACGTACCGGCCGTCACCCCAGGCGCGGTGCAGGCTTGCGTAAAAGGTTCGTTCGGCCACCGATCGAGTCTGACACGGCGCTACGCCCGCGGCTACCGATGATGGCCACTCGAATCTCACCCATCCGACGAATATGCACAGTCGACGATCGCGTGCTCGCTGGCCGGATCAACGTTCGAGGTTTGGCGCATGCGTCGCTAATGTGGGATACACCCAACCTTGGAGTGACGATGACGAATCCGGTGATTATTGAGGTCGCCCTCAATGGATCGACCACGCCGCGGATCAACCCAACAGTCCCCCGAGCCCCGGAGGACATCGCCCGTCAAGGTCTTGAATGCATGGCCGCAGGCGCAGCGATCGTGCACAGCCACCCGAACGCCGACAATGCCCCCGATGACCTTCAGGAGTACGTCGACGCGTGGACGCCCATCATCGCCGAGCGCCCGGACGCGCTGCTCTACCCCACCGCCCGATTCGGTGCGTTGCACGAGCCCGTCGAACAGAGTTGGGCGCACAATCTCGAGCTCGGCGAACGTGGCCTGATGCGGATGAGCCTGATCGATCCGGGATCAGTGAGTTTGGGAATGCGGCCCGATGGCTCACTCGCGCTCGGGCAATGGGACGGCGTCTACCGTAATTCGCTGCCAGATAGCCGATATAAGTTAGAACAAAGCGCCGCTGCGGGCCTCATGCCGAGCATCTCCATCTTCGATCCAAGCTTTCTGCGCGCCGCGGTCGGCTTCCACACCGCAGGCCTCTTGCCGCCCGGTTCGATGATCAAGATCTTCTTCGGGCAGGACGCGATGTTCGGGCTACCGCCTACGGAGAAAGCGCTCGAGGCCTACCTAGAGCTATTGGAAGGCACTGGCCTGCCGTGGTCAGCCGGGGTCCTGGGAGGGGACGTCTTCGCCGACGGATTCGCCGAACTCGTGGTACGCCGCGGCGGCCATCTACGTGTCGGCCTGGAGGACCTGTCGACTCCTGGCGAGCGCACCAACCTGCAGATGACCGAGCAGGCCGCCGCGCTCCTCGATGAACTCGGATCACGCCCCGCTACCCCCACCGAGACGGTCCGCATTCTCGGTGGCTCGACCGCTTAGTGGGACGCGGTTTAGTGGGGCGCAGTGAATCGACCGCCTAGTGGACGGTGACTGCACCGCCTAGTCGGATGGCCAACGAGGCTCCGCGCCTGCGTCGATACCCAGGGCCGCCTTTCCGATCGTCTCGATCGCCACGTCATTGGACGGCGGGTGAAACTGACCCGCGCGTACGTCTCGGTAGTACCGCTCCAGCGGTAGTTTACGAAATATGCCGTGCCCACCAACCATGCGCACACATCGGTCGACGGCAGCGTTAGCCGCATTGACCGCGGTGTACTTCAGCGCTTGGATATCCGAAGGTTCGAGCAATTCACCGTCGGCTCGCCTACGAATCGCGTCGCGCAGCATTGCCTCTGCCGGGCGCAACGTGAGTTCGATGTCCGCTGCACTGGCAATCTGGGCAGGTTGGCGCGACATCGGTAAGGACGCGCCGGTGACAGTGCGATTACTGACGTAGTCGTACGCGAACGCAGAAGCCGCCCGGGCGATGCCCAGGTAGACCGCGGCGACAGATGTGGAGAACCAGGAGAAAATACGTTCCTGAGCCGAATCCCATACAGGAGGCAGGTTTGGGTCCAGCCCACGTTGCACGGCAGTGGCCGGCACGAAGACGTCCTCGAAGATGACGTCCCACGAGCCGGTTCCTCTCATCGCCATCGTGTCCCACGTGTCTTTGAAGTTGAGACCCTCGGTGTCGCGCGGGAGACCGAACAGCAGTAGTTGGCCGGTTTCGGTGTCCGCCGCCGTCCCCCAGAAGAACTGCAGCACCGGCGCCAGCGAGCAGAACGACTTGCGCCCCGAGATCACGTACCCACCCTCGACCGGGCGCGCCGGAGTGGAAGAACTCCGCACGTTGAGTCCCGTCGCGGCATCGGTCAAGCTACCGCCCACGACGACACCCGACGCGACCATCTGCAGGATCGGTTCGGAGGCTCGATCGCCCATATGCCAGCCTTCCGCGGCTGCGCCGACGCCGAAGAGGTGCATGTTGGTCGCGAGGGCGGTCGATGCACACCCGGCGGCGATGATCTGCTGGCACTCGGCGAAGGTGGCGAGGTCCGCTCCCCCGCCGCCGAGTTCGGTCGGTACGACTGACGTCAGGTACCCGACCTCCTTCATACGTTCGATGTTTTCGACCGGGAAACGACCCTCACGATCGATGTCAGACGCGCGCGTCGCGAATTCCTCGGCAAGGTCGGTGGCAACAGCAGCCCAGTCGGTCATGGTCACGGCTCCACGATGATCTTGCAGTG
The DNA here is from genome assembly GCF_004382795.1 of Cumulibacter soli. Taxonomy (NCBI): domain Bacteria; kingdom Bacillati; phylum Actinomycetota; class Actinomycetes; order Geodermatophilales; family Geodermatophilaceae; genus Cumulibacter; species Cumulibacter soli. The sequence continues at coordinate 124,113 of NZ_SMSG01000006.1, forward strand.
CTCTTCAGGGTTTCCGAGTGCTTCGAACGCCCACGGCACATCGTCCAGCCCGACTCGGGCGGTGACCAGCGGTGCGACGTCGATATCTCCCTCGGCAATCGAACGCAGCGATGCCGCGAACTCCTCAGGTGTGTAGCCGAGGACGAACTGCAGCGATAGTTCTTTGCTGATCCCGAAGTAAGGGTTGACCGTATCCGCGTTCATACACACGCCGACCACGACAGCGCGCGATTGCGCGGGGGCGTACCGCAGGATCTCGTCAAGGATTCCTGGTACGCCTATGGCCTCGAACACGACGAGGGGTGCTGCCGAGCCGGCACGTGCCCACGCGGTCTCCTCGCGAGGGTCGACCACGTCGGTCGCACCCAACTTCGCGGCGAGCGCACGACGCGCTGGCGAGTAATCGGCGGCGATGATGGTGTCGACTCCCCGAATCTTCAGCGCCCCGATCACCGCCAGCCCGACCGGCCCGCAGCCGAGTACCACCGCCTTTTCGGCCTGCTCGATCTTGGACCGGTTCACCGCGTGCAAACCGACCGCCATCGGTTCGGTCAGCGCCGCGAGATGGGTCAGCAGCCCGTTCGGCACCGGTAGCAGCAGCGGAGCGGACAGCAGCAGCCGCTCGCCGTACCCGCCGGCAACCCTGTTCGAGTAAACGATGGGGTCGACGCCGCCGTCCGATCGCAGCAGTATGGGGAATGCCGTGACCGGCGTGCCCGCTGGCGGCGCTTCGGCGTCCGGTCCGGCCTCGAGTACTTCACCGGCGAACTCATGCCCCATGAAGACGTCCTGGCTCAGGTCGAGCGGCTCGCCGCTGCGCGCCGGCACGCCTTCCATTTGCTGGCCGAGGGCCAGCATGTCTGCGCCGTGCTTGGCGAAGTGTAGGTCTGACCCGCAGATCCCGCAGGCCTTGACCTGCACGAGTACTTGGCCCGGACCGGGCACCGGCTCGGCAACATCGTCGCGAACCAGAAGTTCGCCGTCCCGCAGGACCGCTGCGCGCATTACCGCACCGCCTTCTGGTTCGTTTCTTGGGCGTGGCTCTTGATCGCGTTGACGATCGCTTCGCCGGCGCGGCCGAGCAGCTCGTCTTTCTTCGCCACTGCCCAGTCGTGCGAGGCCCGCGGTGGCGCCAGGCGACCCTTGAAATGCGGGATCACGTGGCGGGCGAATAGCCGATACGACTCAATGGTGGCGGCGGGCGAGGCCCAATCGTGGCCAAGCATCAGAAACGCGCCGAACCCACCGGACTGCTCTAGCAGCCCTTCGATGTACTCGATGGCATCGTCCGGCGTACCGATCATGGCGCGGCCGCTTTCGGCATACTGTTGGATAAACGCCTCGTCCGAAACCGATCCGTCATCGCCGTCGGCCAGTGGCACGAATCCCGCACCACCCCCGCCGAAGTACGCAGCGAAGTCACGCAGTCCGTACTTGCAGTCGTCGATCGCCTGCTCACGTGTGGCCGCGAGATGCATCTGTCCGAGCACACGCCACGTCGAGCGGTCCGGAGCAGGCTGCCCGGCTTTGGCCGCCTGCTCTTCGACCACACCCCATGCGTTTCCGATCGCGGCGAATCCCTCTGCAGCCGCGGACATCGACAGCGAAAGCAGTGAGACGCCGTACTGCCCGGCCAGCCGCGGACCGGACGGCGAAACCATCGCTGCGACGGCGATCTCGGGATGCGGCCACTGATACGGGCGTACCTGCAGGCGCGCATCACGCATCGTGAACCAGTCGGTCTCCCGCGTCACCGGCTCATCGCTGGTGAACAGTGCGATCACCGCTTCCAAGGCCTCCTCGTGCATCCGCCGCTGATTGACCGGGTCGATACCGAGGATGTGCGCGTCCGTGGGTAACGCGCCGGGTCCGGTACCGAAGATGACACGTCCCCGGGTCAGGTGGTCGAGCAGGCTGATCCGGTCGGCCAGCAGCCACGGGTGGTGGTACGGCATCGACACGACACCGGTGCCGAGCTTGATGTGCTTGGTGCGCTGCGCGGCCGCCGCGATCATGATTTCGGGGTTGCCGATGAGTTCGTAACCACCGGAGTGGTGCTCCCCCAGCCAGGCTTCGTCAAATCCGAATCGGTCGAGGGCTTCGATCCGCTCGAGGTCGTACTCCAACGCGAGCGTTGGGTCCTGCCCTACAGGATGGAATGGAGCGTAGAAGACTCCGAAGTTCAATGGACGGCCCACGTTAGTTCTCCCCTGCGTTGTCGCGCGCGTTGTCGGTTGTGTCGTCGTTTGTGATGTCACGCAGCCAGGACAGCAATGCGGCGTTGACCTCGTTCGCCTTCTCTTGCTGGACCCAGTGGCCGGCGTCCTCGATCAGGACGTTGCCGCGGAAGTCGGTCAACCACTGTGCCTGGTTATCCGGTGGTGCCATGAGGAGCACGGGATCAAGTTTTCCGCCGATGAATAGGCTTGGCACGTCGATGGTGGCCCCATCCAACTGCGGGGTCAGCTCCCAGTTGCGGTCGAAGTTCCGGTACCAATTGATGCCACCGCCGAATCCGGTCCGCGCGAACTCGGCGCTGTAGAAGTCGAGTTCTTCCTGCGAGAGCCAATCGGGCAGGTTCTCCGGCTCGGCAAAACGGTCGGCGAAACCTCGACCATCATCAGCATTCGCTTCGATCGAACCGCCACGGTCAGTTCGCGTTCCCGACAGCAGGCGCCGCATGACCTTCGCCGCATCGGCGTCCAGTTCGGCCTCGGCGACGCCGGGCTCCTGGAAATAGAGGATATAGAAGAACTTTCCGGCAAAGACCTGCCGCCATATCTGGGTGGGCGGGACCGGTCCGCGAGGACTGAACGGCACGCTCATCCCACACACGCCGCGTACGCGCTCCGGATGCAACAACGTGGTCTGCCAGACCGCCATCGATCCCCAGTCATGACCCACGAGGACGGCTTTCTGCGCGCCCACGTCGTCGATGAGCCCGATCAGGTCGGCGCTGAGGTGCTCGATGTCGTAGTCGGCGATATGTTCCGGTCGCGAACTGCGGCCGTAGCCACGTTGATCAGGTGCCAGCACGCGGTAACCGGCCCCCGCCAGGGCAGGAATTTGATGCCGCCACGAGTAGGCAAGTTCGGGAAATCCGTGGGCGAGAATCACGAGCGGGCCATCCTTCGGGCCCTCGTCGATGACATTCAGTTCGACACCGTTTACTGCGACTGTGCGCTGATTGGGCACGACACCACCTCCTGGTAACGAGCGTTACCAGGAGGTTAGAGTACGGTAACGCTCGTTGCCAAGAGTTCCCGATCAATCCAGATCAACCCGGTGGGCAGGGGTGCCCGTTGCCGACCGGGTCGCTCAACGCCGCTCTTTGCTGCTTGACGCGGGACTTGAACTCATCGGCAGGCGTGGCCTATCAGGCACCACCGTTCGCGGGGTGTGCGCCGAAGCCCAACTCAACGCGCGCTACTTCTATGAGAGTTTTCCCGACCTGGATGCGCTCGTCCTGGCCGTTTTCGACGAGGCCGTGACCCAATTGCGGGCCTGTGTCAGCGAAGCAGTCGAGGCAGCAGGGTCGCAGCGCGCTGACCGCATCCGCGCAATGATCGCCAGCACCGTGGCGTACGTCGATTCTGATCGACGACGCGCCCGCGTGCTCTACGTCGAGGGTCGCGAACTGGCCAAACTCCAGCACCGTCGATCCGAATCCTCCTCACTGATCGTCGAGCTGGTCGCCGACGCGGCTGCCGGCCATCAGCCGGGCGCAGCCACGCATCGCGCGGTCGCTTCGTTCCTGGTCGGCGGGTTCGGCGAGTTGCTGGTGCGCTGGCTTGATGAGCAGATCCCGCTGGAACGCGACCAGTTCGTCGCGACTGCGACCGAACTCTTTCTCGCCGTGGGACGCGTCGGCGCCCGGCTCTCCTCGGCCCACGACGCCGATACCTGATGTCACAGGCACAACCAACATGGGCGCGTGGTGCGCCATCGCTGCAACACAGCACACTTCGCAAGCAAAGCGCGAAAACATTCGCGCTTTCGGCTATGACCACGCTTCCGCGCTGAGTGACGGCGAAAGCGGGTTGTCGCAACGGGTCCAACGTCATGCTGCTGAGGTCCCGCTGACGTCGCCGACCATTGAGAATCGGCCGCCGGGCCGTTACCCTCGCCACACGCGGTCATTACGCGACCGCGGCCACGGGGAGGGCGAAGGATGCACCGGCGTACTCGAGTTTCCGTCACAGCGGCGATAGCAGTCTTGCTGATCAGCGCATGCGGCGGCGCCCCCGAGTCGCGAGGATCCGGACCAGAAAAAGGCACGCTACCCACGAGCGTCGAATTGAGCGACGAGTACGACGACGGCGCAGAGTTCAACTTCGGATTCTCCGTCTACGCGACAAGTTGGGATCCGCTCATGGGATTGTCGGACTACGACATGACCCTCCTCTATCCCGTGTACGACCGCCTCCTTACCTTCGACGCCGCGGGCGAATTGCAGCCGATGCTCGCCACCGAGTGGGAACTCGCCGAAGACGGTTCTTCGGTCACGCTCACGTTGCGTGAGGGCGTGACGTTCTCCGATGGCGAGCCTTTCAACGCGGACGCCGTCAAAGAGAACCTCGAGCGCGCCAGGGTAGCTCCCAGCAAGATCACTGAGCAGGTCTCCTCGATCACCGATGTCGAAGTTGTCGACGACTACACCGTGCGCATCGATGTCGACGGGCGGATCAACCTCGTGCTCGGCTTACTGGCCCAGCGGGCGGGCATGATGGTGTCGCCGGCAGCGATTGCCGACGGAAACCTCGAGACGATGCCCGTCGGCATCGGACCATACGTCGCAACCGATCTCGACCCCGGAAACGTCGCCAGGTTCGAGAAAACGCCTGACTATTGGGATCCCGACGCTCAGCGGGTCGCGAAGATGAACTACTTTCACATGCCCGACGCCCAGACTCGCTTGAACGCGCTACTGAGCGGCGAACTGACCGTCGCCGACATTCAGGCAAATCAGATCAGTAGTGCGCAGAACGACGACATGACGGTAATTGCCGGTCCGATGTCCTCGCTCACCTACCTTGTCGTCAATAACAGCATTGAGCCGTTCAACGACCCCCAAGTTCGCCTCGCGATGAACCTGGCGATCGACCGCGAGACCATCGGCGAAGGTCTCGGCGAGGGATACTGCGATCCCACGATCCAGCCATGGCCAAGTTCGAGTCTCGCCTACAACTCTGATGTGGGCGACGGTTCAGAGGCATGGCCGTACGACCCGGAGAAAGCGAAGGAGCTTCTCGCGGATGCCGGCTATGCCGACGGATTCGAAATGGACATAGCGACGACCAACATCACGTTCTACACATCTCTCACCGAAATCGTTCAGGACCAGTTCAAGGACATCGGCATTACGGTGAAGATCTTCCCGTCTACCCGCCCCGAAGTCGTCGAGAAGTTCCAGGTACAGAAGTCAGTAGAGGGCGCCGTACAAGCGATGCCCGCAGCCGTCGACCCCGATCAGTCTTCCGAGTTGCTGTACGCCACCGGCACATTCAACAACCCGGGGGACCCACTTCCGGAGGAGAAGCTGACGCTGCTCGAGGAGGCCGGCAACGAGACAGACCCGGACGCGCGTAACGCGTTGTATTCGCAGTTCATCGACCTCACGATCGACGAACCGACGCCCTTCATGCCGATCTGCATCACGCAGACTGTGCTTGCGATGCAGCCGGGCGTGAGCGGCGTCGACGTGTTCAGTACGTCGGTGCGCGACTTCCGGGGCGTTGCCGTCGACCCGGCGTAGAACTAGCACCGCGGGTACCCATCTCGCGGACAATTCGGCCCATTGGGTCGATTCAAATACCGAGCGGTACCCACAACACCAATACGCCGGCCCGAACATCGATCACTTGACTTGTGGGCCAGTCGGGAGGACTCCACGATGCGTCGTCGTACTCAGTTCACCGCCGTCGTCGCGGCCGCCGTGCTGCTATTGAGCGGATGTGGGGATTCGCCTGATAAGGGCGAATCCGGTCCGGAAAAAGGCTCACTCCCCACGAGCGTCGACCTCGTGGAGGGGTACGACGAGGACGCCGAGTTGAACTTCGGCTTCGCGGTCTTCGCGACGAGTTGGGACCCGCTGATGGGCGTCTCAGATTTCGACATGACGCTGCTCTATCCCGTCTACGACCGACTCATCGCCTTCGATTCCGCTGGCGCTATGCAACCCATGCTCGCGACCGACTGGGAACTGGCCGAAGACGGTTCCTCGATCACGCTCACGTTGCGCGAGGGCGTGACGTTCTCGGACGGAGAGCCGTTCAATGCGGACGCCGTCAAGGAGAACCTGGACCGGGCCCGGGTCGCGCCGAGCAAGATTGCCGAGCAGGTCTCCTCTATCACCAATGTCGAGGCGGTCGACGAACACACCGTTCGCATCGACCTCGATGGACACCCCAACCTCGTGCTTGGACTGTTGGCTCAGCGCGCAGGAATGATGGTGTCCCCTGCCGCGATCGCTGGTGGCACTCTCGAGACCATGCCCGTGGGCATCGGGCCGTACGTCGCAACCGAACTCGATCCAGGGAACGTCGCCAGGTTCGAAAAAACGCCTGACTATTGGGATCCCGACGCTCAACGGGTCGCGAAGATGAACTACTTCCACATGCCCGACGCGCAGACGCGCTTGAACGCACTGCTGAGCGGCGAACTGTCGATCGCAGACATCGAAGCCGATCAGATTAGTGGGGCGCAAGGTGGCGGTATGAACGTGATTGCCGGCGGAATGTCATCGCTGAACTACCTCGTGGTGAACAACAGCATCGATCCGTTCGGCGATCCGAAGGTACGTCTAGCCCTGAACCTCGCTATCGATCGCAACACCATCAACGAAGGGCTCAGCAACGGATACTGCGACCCGATCATCCAGCCATGGCCGAGTTCGAGCATCGCCTATAACTCTGATGTGGGCGACGGCTCAGAGGCGTGGCCGTACGACCCGGAGAAGGCCAAACAATTACTAGCGGACGCCGGTTATCCCGACGGATTCGAGATGGACATCGCGACCTCGAACATCACCTTCTACACCACACTCACCGAAATCGTTCAAGACCAGTTCGCCGATATCGGCATCACGGTCAATATCTTCCCGTCGACGCGGCCCGAGGTCGTCGAGAAGTTCATGACACAAGAGTCGGTCGACGGCGCCGTACAAGCGATGCCCGCCGCGGTCGATCCGGACCAGTCCACGGCGCTGCTGTACGCGACCGGAACGTTCAACAATCCCGGCGATCCGTTGCCCGACAACATGATGGCGCCGTTGGAGCAGGCCGGGGACGAAACCGACCCGGACGTGCGCAATGAGTTGTACTCGGAGTTCATCGACCTCACCATTGAGGAGCCGACTCCCTTCATACCGATCTGCATCACCCAAACAGCGCTGGCGATGCAACCGGGTGTGAGCGGTGTGGAGGTGTTCGACACGTCGGTGCGCGACTTCCGCGGCACAGCGGTCGATCCGACCAAGAATTAGTGACGCGCCTCCTGGGGCCGCGCCCAAACCGCCCGCGCTTCGGATCGGCATCATCGCCTAGTTTCGCAATAGCGTCCTGATTGCGCTTGAACGTCTTGGTTGCGCATTAACGTGCGCGCTTATGCTCCGTACTCGGGTCACAACCGCGCCACTAAATGCGCAACATAACTAGACTGAAGCAACCACCCACCTCGGCAGTACCCGATCCAGTGCCTGGGGTGCGAACGGTGGTGCGATCGCTCAGGGGCAACGAGGGCAGCGGCGTAGGCCGGCGAACGCGATGATGGACGCGACCATCCGTGCGACGGCGCACGGATCCAGATCAACACGTCCCCACGAGAGGCGCTCCGTACGTAGTCCGTGCGTTCCGTGCAGGATGTCGAGGGCCTCGTCCGCCGCCTTGTCGTGATAGCGAACGCCGTCCAACTCGATCAGCAGCCCGTGCTCCGCATAGGCACCGTCAGCATCGTGCCCGCTGACCGGAACGGTGTACTGCCGAACCATCGGCGGCAAACCGTGCGCCCTTTCGACGTTCTCTAAGTACAGATGCTCAAAGGCGCTGTGCGCACCCGCGGCGCTATCCCCGATAGCCGTCAACAACAACGTTCGGTGTCGAACTCGTCCGCGTCGCTCGATTGCGTCATAGAGCCGTTCTGGCGTCGTTCGCTGCTCCTGCAGCGCGCGCGACACGAGCGCGAGCGCATCGAAGCGGCTCGCGCAGGCGGCATTGTCGATGACGGCGTCCTCCAGCGCGACACGCGGCGGGTCGACGTCAACGATCCGTCGTAGCCGATGCTCATCTCGGCGCCACCGCAACCAAGGCAACGGCGCTGGACGCCGCTTATTGCTGAGAATCTCGATGCGGTTGCGCCGCTCGCCGAGCCCCCACAGGGCGAGCGCCGTCCCGCCGTACGCCGCTGCGCCACGACCGCCTAACTCGAGTCCGGCGTACACCCGTTGAAGCCAGGCGTCGTGGTTTCCGGGGACCGCGAACACCCCACGAGCGACTACCCGCCAATCGCGTGTCATCCGCGAAATCACATTCGGGCCTAGGCCGGAATCGGTGAGATCGGAGCGGCAAACGATCCCCTCGCGCCGATTCGCAAGTCGGACAATCTCGTCAGGAAGTGGAGTTCGCGCGTACATGCGCACAACATGCCGCGCAGCGGACGTGTTCGCGACTCGGTCAACAACCACTGGGAAAACGCGCTCACCTGTGGATAGGTCGGCGCCCTTTCTTGCGCATTCCCATCCGACGACGTAACGCGACTATCTCTCAGACCAGTTGCGGGTTGCCCGCCGCGAGTCGCGCGGTGCCCGGGGCGGAGCGAGCCACGTACTGCGGTGCGATTCGAGGTGCGTTCTGTGCGCGAGTCCGTGTTGCGCATTAACGAGCGCGCTAATGCCCCGTACTCAGGTTGCAACCGCGCCACTAAATGCGCACCACTGATCTCAACGCATCGCGGACCCGCGCGATGCGTTGACGCCCCGTTTCCAGCTTTACCCGAGAACGCGCGCGTCTCAACACACCGCGCTCGCGCGGCGACGCCGGCTCAGAGCCGCGATTGTCCGGTCCTTGGCGCGGCTTACGCGCGCCGGCGCCGACCGATCAGCATCAACGCGGCTCCACCGATCAGCAGACCGCCCCCGAGCATCGCCATCGGAGCGGCGTCCGCGCCGGTCGCTGCTAGTGGTTCGCCCGATGCTGGCGCCTCGTGGCCCGCGTCGGGCAAGGCGGACGGCGAGTCGGCAGACGACGGATCGACGGCAGGCCCGGCAGGATCATCAGTAGACCCGACAAGATCGTCGTCGGTTGGCAGCGCCTGATTATCCGGGTCGTCTGGGACCGCGGCCGGATCGACCACGGTCAAGGTGAACTCGCGACTGATGCCGGACCCACTGGTGACGACGACAACGAAGCTATATGTGCCAGTCTCGGTAGGCACGCCGGTGAGTTTCCCGTCGAAGTCGAGCGTGAGCCCGGGCGGCAATTGCGAATCCGGCGGGATCGACCACCAGTACTGCCCCAACGGGCCGGCGACAGCCGTGAACGTCGCCTCGTACTCCTCACCCACCACCGCGGTGGGCAGGCTCGGCGTCGTGATCAAGATGTCCTGGTGCACGGCCACCGTCGTGGTGATCACCTCGTCGCCGTGGGTCGCGGTAATCGTTACTTCGATCGTTTCCGTCACGACGGACGTCGTCATTGGCATTGTGACGCTGATGCTCCCTGCCGGGAGCGTCACGGTCGCCGGAAGTACGGCCACGTCACTGGACGTCGACAATGTCCACACAGTGTCGGACTCGCGCGCAGGCACGGTCAGGGTCACCTGGGCATCCCGCCCGCCCGGGATGCTCGGCCAATCGATGCTGATCGCGGGGTGGATGATGCTCGGATCGGCGAATTCGATCACGACCTGAGCAACCATGCCTTCGGTGGCATCGGACGTCGTTCCTTCGTCGCCGCCGTCCGAGTCGTCATCGCCAGCCTTACTTGAACCGCCACCACCGCCGGAGCCAGGCGATCCGACTGGCACGGGGGTGCTGCCGACCAGTGATCCGCCTCCTCCGCCGAATGCGCCTCCGCCGCCACCACCACCGCCGGCTTGATCGCTGCTGGCGCCGTCGCCGCCGCGGCTCCCGGACCCATCGTCCGCGTCCGGGCCGCCGCGCCACCCAGCGCCGTAGTTGACTGGGCCGTATCCCGGCGCGGCACCAGTTCCTGTGGCACCGGATCCGCCGCCGGCGCCACCAGGCTGATCGGTGCTGCCGCCACCGCCGCCGCCACCGCTGGCGACAAGAACTGTTAATGCGTCCGCGCCGACCGAGTCATGGACGGATGAGGCCCCGCCGCCACCACCTCCGCCGCCACCGGCGATTCCGGATCCGCCGTCGCCGCCGCCGTTGTAGCCGCCCGCACCGCCGGGGGCGCCAGCTGCGTTGGGCGCGGCTCCGTCGCCACCGACACCGCCGACCTCGATAGCGAACTCCGCGCCGGAGTACACGGACTCGCTCTGGATCTGCGCAACGCCCGCGAGCCCGCCCGCGCCGCCAGTTTCACCACCGCCAGAGCCGCCGCGCGCGCCGACCGCCAGGATGCTCATTTCATGGACGCGTTCCGGCACGGTGAATGTCTGCGTTGCGCCGGTGTAGAGGTAGACGCATCTGACCGTTTCGGTCTCGGATTGCTGCGTGCATTCGGACGGAAGCTCAGCCGAGGCTGGGCTAGCGCCCGGTCCGGCGGCGACGCCCACGAATGCCATCGCGCCCGCTCCCGCTAACAGAGCTACGTTTCGCCGCCACAGACCCATCGAGACCCTCGCATCACATAGATTTCAGGTTGCACTAACACTGAACCTACACAGGGGTCTGGTTTACACGAAGGCCCGGTCGCGCCTCCAACAGGCCTACCGATCGCACACCGCCCGTTTATGTACCGAAGTCGGTACATAAACAAGCGCCGCGATATGCCCGATCGGCTCGTTGAGTCGCCGTACATCGATCATGTCCGACCGGACCCCAAGATATCTTCGGCGATGAGGTTGTCGACGCGCTCCTTGAAACCCTGCACCGCATCAACGACGCCGCCGTCTCCACCGAGGTTGCCTGATCCCGACGGAGGCCCGCGGTTCGGCGCACTGTCGAGCATCTTGCGCAGTAACCCGCGCGGTTATGCCCCGACTACGGGGCGGAAGTGCGCTACTTAATGCGCGAACAAGGATCCACATGCGAACTTCGACGCTGTACATGACCATTTATGCCGTCTGACCTGCGGTTTTGTGGTGGGCGTAACAGGACTCGAACCTGTGACCACTCGCTTGTAAGGCGAGCGCTCTACCAACTGAGCTATACGCCCGCTGTGCGGCTTGTCGATACTACTCGACCAGCCGCACGCGGCTCATCTAGGGCTGTCACGAACAGGAATTCACTCAGACGGCCGTACTCGTACGATGACCTGCGGAGGATTCGCCCACGGTATCGACCGAAAACGTAGGCAAACCCGCCGCATACCGGAACACCGAACGCGAATCCGCCGCAGAACCCTAAAGCCCGAAACTGAGGGCTACGCCAACGAAGCGATCGCCGACTTCCACTCGCCCTGGTCACGCGCGTCGCCAGGTCCGTTCACCGAGGTGTACTGGACCTTGCCTTCCTTGTCGATCAGGAAGGTGCCGCGCAGCGCGAAGCCGGCCGCGTCGTTGAACACGCCGTACTGCTGGGCGATGCCGCCGTGCGGCCAGAAGTCGGCCAGCAGCGGAAAGTTGTAACCTTCCTTCTCCGCGAACGCCTTGAGCGTGAAGGGGTGATCAACCGAGATCGGCAGCACCTGCACCTTGTCGTTCTGGAACGAGGCGAGGTCGTCGCGGACCGCGCACAGCTCCCCGGTGCAAACACCGGAGAAGGCGAACGGGTAGAAGACGAGCAGCACGTTCTGCTTGCCCTGGAAGTCGCTGAGTTTGACCTCCTGGTTGTGCTGGTCCTTGGTGGTGAAATCCGGGGCCTGGTCACCGACGTTGATGGTGGTCATCCGTACTCCTTTAACTCATCAGGACCGGCGACTAGCGTCACTGGCCGTTTCGCTCCGATCGGTGACGGTCGCCGCCGATCGCTACTTCACTTGCAGTATTCAGTGGTGGAGTTGACTGCCGCGCTGTACGCCGACAGTTCGACTGCGATGCCGGACTGCAGGCCGATCACGATCGAGTTCATCTCGGACACGATTTGCTGCACGTGCGACACGAGGCCATCATCGCTGATCGTCGGCATCTGGGCATTTAGTTCGTCAACGTAGCCCTGGACTTCTTTCGCAAGTTCCTGGCGCTGTTCAGCCGTCGGCGGCGCGGATCCGGTCGCTACGTCTTTCCAGCTCTCGATGAATCCCTTGGCGCTGGTCAAGGCGTCGGCGCACTGCTGCTGCGCCTCCTCGGTGAGGCCATCGGCCTTGGCGCTCTCCGAGGGCGGACTGACCACGGTTCCAGGCGCGTGACCAGCGGTTCCCGGCAACGTCGTGACGCATCCAGCGACGCCAAGCACACCGGCGGCGCACAGGACAGCCGTGGCTGTTCGTCTGGCCAGAGTGGAAGTCACCTACATCGCTTTCGTCCTGGGGTGCCGGGCAGAGTCCAAGCACCAGCCTAGACGACGCCAGAGCCCGAAACCGACCGATGGATGTGACCATCGCGACGCCGAGAATCGGCGCCGTCTCGCATCGTGCCGGTTATTCGATCACGTGACGAATAAGGAATAGATTAGGTCCAACGGGTGCCCTCGCCCACCTCATCGATGGCACCGGATTCCGCCAGAAGCGAAGGAGAACCCATCGTGGCACGAAATCCACATGACATCGCGGACGAGCTTCAGCCCTCCGCCGATCCGCACACCGATGACACATCGGAGCATCTCATCGGTACCGACCCGAAGGATCGCACCCAGGTCATCACCGACGGTATGACCGCCCAGATTTTCGACGCAGACCCGGACGAAACGACCGAATGGCTCGATTCGATCGACGCCGTCGTCGAGAACAACGGCACTCGCCGCGCCCGACACCTCCTGCTCCGCGTCAACGAACGCGCCCGCCACCTGGGCGTCGGCCTACCCGCGCTGCGCTCGACCGACTACATCAACACGATCTCCCCGGCTGAGGAGCCCACGTACCCCGGCGACGAGGACATCGAGCACCGCTTCCGCCAGTATCTGCGCTGGAACGCGGCAATAATGGTGCACCGCGCGCAACGCCCCGGCGTCGGCGTCGGCGGACACATCTCGACCTACGCCTCCTCCGCCGTGCTGTATGAAGTCGGGTTCAATCACTTCTTCCGCGGCCCGGACGCGCCTGGCGGCGGCGACCAGATCTACTTCCAGGGGCACGGCTCGCCCGGCATCTACGCGCGCGCCTTCCTCGAGGGACGCCTCGAGGAGTCCCGCCTCGACGGGTTCCGGCAGGAACTCACCGCGAAGCCCGGCCTGCCCTCGTACCCGCACCCGCGGCTGATGCCCGACTTCTGGCAGTTCCCGACCGTCTCGATGGGGCTCGGCCCGCTGAACGCTGTCTACCAGGCCCGATTCAATCGCTATCTGCACAATCGCGGCATCAAAGACACCAGCGACCAGCATGTATGGGCGTTCCTCGGCGACGGCGAGATGGACGAGCCCGAGTCGGTCTCCGGTCTCGCGCTCGCGGCACGCGAAGAACTCGACAACCTCACCTTCGTGGTCAACTGCAACCTGCAGCGCCTGGACGGTCCGGTCCGCGGTAACGGCAAGATCATTCAGGAACTCGAGTCGCTGTTCACCGGCGCCGGGTGGAACGTGATCAAGGTTGTGTGGGGCCGTGGCTGGGACGACCTGCTCGCGCGGGACACCGAGAACGCGCTACTGCACATCATGAACACGACGCCGGACGGCGATTACCAGACCTACAAGGCGAACAACGGCGCGTTCGTTCGCGAGCACTTCTTCGGTCGCGATCCGCGAGCGCTCAAGATGGTCGAGCACATGAGCGACGATGCGATTTGGCGTCTGCAGCGCGGCGGGCACGATTACCACAAGGTGTATGCGGCGTACGCCCGCGCGGTGGCCCACAACGGCCAGCCAACCGTGATCCTGGCAAAGACCATCAAGGGCTGGACGCTCGGTCGCTCATTCGAGGGCCGTAACGCCACCCATCAGATGAAGAAGCTGTCCAAGGACGACTTGAAGGTCTTCCGCGACCGGATGAACATCCCGATTCCGGACGACCAACTCGACCCGTACCTACCGCCGTACTACAAGCCGAGCGATGACTCCGAGGAGATGCAGTACCTGCTGCAGCGCCGCCGCGATCTCGGCGGAAGTCTGCCCAAACGGCGCACTCAGCACAAGGCACTGCCGACTCCCCCGGATAAGACGTTCGAGGTCATGGCACGCGGGTCCGGCAAACAACCGGTAGCGACCACGATGGCATTCGTGCGGCTCATCCGGGACCTGTTTAAAGACGAAGGTATCGGCCACCGTATTGTGCCGATCATCCCCGACGAAGCCCGCACCTTCGGTATGGACGCGTTCTTCCCCACGCAGATGATCTACTCCCCGCACGGGCAGCATTACACGTCCGTCGACAGCGATCTCATCCTCGCTTACAAGGAGTCGGTCAAGGGCCAACTGCTGCACGAAGGTATCGACGAGGCCGGGTCGGTCGCGTCCTTCACCGCGGTCGGCTCGTCGTACGACACGCACGATGAGCCGATGATCCCTATCTATATCTTCTATTCGATGTTCGGGTTCCAACGCACCGGCGACGGTATTTGGGCAGCCGCCGACCAGATGAGCCGCGGGTTCATGTTGGGCGCCACCGCGGGGCGTACGACGCTCAATGGCGAGGGGTTGCAGCACGAGGACGGGCATTCGCTGCTGCTCGCGGCCTCGAACCCCGCGGTCGTGGCGTACGACGCGGCCTACGCGTTCGAACTGGGCCACATCGCCAAGGACGCGCTCAAGCGGATGTACGGCGACGGGTCGGACGGGCGCGACCAGAACGTCATTTACTACCTGACGATGTACAACGAGCCATACCCGCAGCCGGCTGAACCAGAGGACACCGATGTGGAAGGAATTCTGCGCGGTATCCATCTCTATAGCCCCGGCCACGAAGACACCGGGCGCCCTCGGGTGCAACTACTCGCATCCGGCGTCGCGATCAACGCGGCGCTGAAGGCGCAACACATCCTCGGCGAAAACTTCGGTGTCGACGCAGACGTGTGGTCTGTGACGTCCTGGAACGAGCTGCGTCGCGACGGCCTGGAATCCGACCGACACAACCTGATGAATCCCAATGAGACGCCGCGCGTGCCGTTCGTGACCAGCAAACTCGCCGATAGGCAGGGGCCGGTCGTCGCCGTTAGCGACTACATGCGGGCCGTGCAGGACCAGATCAGGCAGTGGGTTCCGGGGCGGTTCGACTCGTTGGGCACCGACGGATTCGGCCTGTCGGACACTCGTCCGGCGCTGCGTCGGCACTTCGGAGTCGACGCGGAGTCGATCGTGTTGCGTGCGCTGACGTCGTTGACTGAGGAGGGTCAGTACGACCGCTCGCAGTTGCAGTTGGTGATCGATACGTACCACGTGGATGACCCCAGCGCGGTTGAGGAGGACCATTCCGGCGGCCTCACCTAACCCGCCCATACCGAGGGCGCTCGCGCTTCTGGCCACTGGTTCTGATCGCGAGCGCCCCGGACATCGAACCGCATGAACATCGAACCGCCTCGGCATCGAACCGCATGAACATCGAACCGCCTCGGCATCGAACCGCATGAGCATCGAACCGTTGGGCACCGCAGCGCGAGCGCTTCACACCGCGCGCGAATAGATTCGCGTTGCGCCACGCGGCATCTGACGCCGCAGTGTGGCGACACGCACCGCCGGTATCCTGGCATTACCTGTAGGTAACGACGAAAGTGGACTCGTGATCGCGATAGTTGCGCCCGGTCAGGGCTCGCAGACCCCCGGAATGCTCGCTCCCTGGCTCGAGTTGGAGTACGCTCGCGAAACTGTCGCGGCAATGTCCGAACTAAGCGGGATCAACCTGGAGCGCCTCGGCACTACCGCGGACGCCGAAGAAATCAAGGACACGGCCGTCACCCAGCCGCTGGTCGTCTCACTGGCCCTGCTGGCGTACGGCGCACTCGCTCCGACCAGCAGTGACCTGGTCGTGGCCGGGCACAGCATCGGTGAGGTCGCAGCGGCGGCTATGGCCGGTGTCATCGCGCCGGATGCTGCAGTCAAACTCGCCGCCGTCCGCGGCCGCGCCATGGCCGACGCATGCGCGCTCGAGCCGACGTCGATGGCCGCTGTACTCGGCGGAGACGAACAAGACGTGATCGACACGCTCAGCGGCTTCGGCCTGGACCCGGCGAACCGCAACGGAGCCGGACAGATCGTCGCGGCCGGTCCGGCCGGTGCGATCGCCAAGCTGAAGGAGAACCCGCCGGCGAAGGCTCGCGTCATGCCGTTGTCGGTCGCCGGCGCCTTCCACACCCGCTTCATGCAGCCCGCGCAGGACCGCGTAGCCGAACAGCGCGCGTCACTGCAAGCCGCTGATCCCAGCGTCACCCTGCTCTCGAACGCCGACGGCAAACCTGCGGCCTCAGGAGCCGCGTTCCTGGACAGCCTGGTCACCCAGGTCACCAATCCGGTTCGCTGGGACCTGTGCATGTCGCAGATGCTGGAGTTGGGTGTCGAAGCCATCGTCGAGTTGCCACCGGCCGGTGCACTCAGTGGTCTGGCCCGCCGCGGCATGAAGGGCGTAAAGAATGTCGCGGTAAAGACTCCCGACGACCTCGACGCCGTACGCGACTTGCTCACCTGAAATGTCACTGAACATCGACCGCCGCAGCGCCGCGATCCTTGGATTCGGCGCCTACCGGCCGAGCACTGTGGTCACCAACGACGACCTCGCGCAGCGGGTCGACACCGACGACGACTGGATCACGAGCCGAGTCGGAATCAAGGAGCGTCGGTTCGCCGACGAGTCCGAGACCATCGTGTCGATGGCGGTCGAAGCCAGTCGCGACGCGCTCGCCAATGCGGGTATCACCGCCGAGGACCTTGATCTAGTAATCCTGGCGACGTGCACCGCCGTGTCGCAACTACCCTCGGCGGCACCCCAAGTCGCGCACATCCTCGGCGCGAAAGCCCCCGGCGCGTACGACGTGAATGCCGCGTGCGCCGGATTCTGCTACGCGCTTTCGCAGGCCTCTAACGCGATCCAGGTCGGCGATGCGACCACGGCGCTGGTCGTCGGCGTGGAGAAGCTCACCGACTGGGTCGATCCGCAGGACCGTTCGACCTGCATTATCTTCGCCGACGGCGCTGGCGCCGCCATCGTCGGACGCTCGGAGACGCAGCAGATCGGGCCGGCGGTGTGGGGATCGGCCGGCGATCGTCCCGAGGCCATCATCGTGCGCGACCGCGACAGCCTGATGGAGATGGACGGTCGAGCCGTATTCCGGTGGGCGACCACCGAAGTACGCCCGCAAATCGAGAAGATTTGCACCGCCGCTGGTATCACGATGCGCGATATCGACGTCTTCGTCCCCCATCAAGCCAACCTGCGAATCACCACTAACATGCTTCGCGCACTCGACTTCCGCGAGGATGTCGTCGTCGCAAAGGACATCGAGTACTCCGGGAACACGTCGGCTGCGTCAATCCCACTCGCCATACAACGGCTGGTTGCCGACGGTCTGGCCCGCTCCGGAGATAAAGTGCTCACGATCGGTTTCGGCGCGGGGCTCACCTACGCCGGGCAGATCTTCGTGATGCCCTGACCGGCACCGTCTCCCGTCCGCGGGAGGTAACCAGCAACCGCTGGCGGCGACCGCCGCCCGCACCCCGAGAAAGGAACACCACATCGTGGCTACCACCCAGGAAATTCAGGACGGTCTCGCCGAGATCCTCGAAGAGGTTGCCGGCGTTCTGCCTGAGGACGTCGCTCCGGAGAAGTCGTTCACCGATGACCTCGACGTCGACTCGCTGTCGATGGTGGAGATCGCCACCGCCGTTGAGGACAAGTGGGGCGTTGCCATCCCCGACGAGGAGCTCGCCAACATCAAGACCGTCGGCGATGCGATGAAGTACGTCGAGGATCACCAGTAGTCTTCCGCGCATACGCGCACGTGACGCGGGTGCCCGCCGACGGCGAGCGCCCGCGTCTACCCAGCAGCACATCAGCGAGAGAAGGACGTTCGTGACCGACGTAGTGATCACCGGACTCGGTGCAACGACGCCCCTAGGCGGTGACGTCGAGAGCTCCTGGGCCGCACTACTGGCCGGTCGCACGGGAATCGCACCCATCACCGATGAGCAGTACGCCGACGTCCCGTGCCGACTCGCGGCTCCGTTCGCTGACTCGCCCACCAATCACATTCCACGTCCGAAGGCTCGCCGCCTCGACGTATCACAGCACGCCGCGATCGTCGCCGCGCGTGAAGCATGGGAGTCCGCCGGCACCCCGGACGTCGACCCCGAGCGCATCGCGGTCGTCGTCGGCACCGGGATCGGCGGCGCAGTCACCCTGCTGGCGCAGGACGACATCCGCGAACAGCGCGGCGCCAAGCGCGTCTCTCCGCACATGATCCC
Source organism: Cumulibacter soli (assembly GCF_004382795.1). Taxonomy (NCBI): domain Bacteria; kingdom Bacillati; phylum Actinomycetota; class Actinomycetes; order Geodermatophilales; family Geodermatophilaceae; genus Cumulibacter; species Cumulibacter soli. The sequence goes on from NZ_SMSG01000006.1 coordinate 142,714, forward strand.
GATGCTGATGCCCAACGGCCCCGCAGCAGCTGCCGGTCTCGAACTCGGCGCGAAGGGCGGCGTCCACACCGTTGTCTCCGCCTGCGCCTCGGGCGCTGAGGCTATGCAACTCGGTCGCGACCTGATCCGGGCCGGGCGCGTGGACGTCGTCGTCGCCGGCGGCGCCGAGGCCTGCCTGCATCCCACGCCGTACGCCGGGTTCGGTATGGCCCGTGCGATGTCCACCCGCAATGACGATCCCCAGGGCGCGGTCCGCCCATTCGACACTGGTCGCGACGGTTTCGTGATGGGCGAGGGTGCGGCCCTGGTCGTACTGGAGACCGCCGAGCACGCTGCGGCCCGCGGGGCGCGCGCGATCGCGCTGCTCGCCGGTGCCGGCACCACCTCGGACGGGTACGACATGGTGGCCCCCGACCCGACCGGCGGTGGCGCAGCCCGGGCCATCAAGCTCGCGCTGCGCGACAGCGGACTGGAGCCCACCGCCGTCCAACACGTGAATGCGCACGCCACCTCGACTCCGGTCGGCGATATCGCCGAGGCGGCCGCGATCCGTGCCGCGCTCGGCGATCACCCCGCCATCACCGCCACCAAGGGGGCGACCGGACACATGATGGGTGCCTCCGGGGCGGTTGAGGCTCTGTTCACGATCCTGTCGATACGTGACCAGATGGTGCCGCCGATCTTGAACCTGCACGACATTGACCCGGACGAGAACGTCCAGGCGCTGGACCTAGTACGCGGCGACGCGCGTGCGATGAAGATTGACGCCGCCGTGAACGACTCGTTCGGATTCGGTGGCCACAACACTGCCCTGCTGTTCACCACGATCTAAGGAGCACCTTCGTGTCGACGACGACCACCGAGCCAGCTGTTGATCCCCGAGATCCAGTCACCCGGCTGGCCACGCTGTTCGATGCGGACACGCTGGAGTTGGCAAACCGTCGCGACGAAGGCACCGGTGTCGTGTGGGGGCGCGGGAAGATCGACGGTTCGCCGACCGTCGCATTCTGCACGGATGCCACGAAGATGGGCGGCGCGATGGGCTCGGCGGGTTGCGCCAATATCGTCGACGCCATCGACACGGCGAATCGCGAGCGAGTCGCATGCGTCGGTATCTGGCACTCCGGCGGAGCCAGGCTTGCCGAGGGCGTTGAAGCGCTCGACGCTGTGGGGCAGGTATTCGCCGCGATGGTGCATGCCTCGGGCCGGATTCCGCAGATTTCTGTCGTACTCGGCCCGGCTGCGGGCGGTGCGGCGTACGGTCCGGCACTGACCGACGTGGTGATCATGTCGTCGTCCGGTCGGGTATTCGTCACCGGGCCGGAGGTCGTCCGGTCGGTCACCGGTGAACAGGTCGACATGGAGGCTCTCGGCGGCCCCGATACGCACGGCAAGAAGAGCGGCGTCGTCCACATCACGACCGACGACGACGAGTCCGCACTGAACACCGCCCGGGAACTGGCCACGCTGTTGAGCGAACAGGGCAAGTTCGACCTCACCCAACTCAAGGAAAAACCGGCGCTCGAGACGGCACTGCCGGAGTCGGCACGCCGGGCGTACGACGTCCGACCGCTGCTGCGTGAACTACTGGACGGCGACCTGCTGGAGATCCAGCCGAAGTGGGCGCCGAACATCGTCTGCGGCCTCGGCCGAATGGCCGGACGCACGGTCGGCGTTGTCGCGAACAACCCGATCCGGCTCGGTGGTTGCCTGGATTCGCACAGCGCCGAGAAGTCCTCGCGCTTCGTGCGGATGTGCGACGCGCTCGGCGTTCCGCTGGTTGTCGTCGTCGACGTCCCCGGTTACTTGCCGGGCGTCGGTCAGGAGTGGGACGGCGTCGTACGCCGCGGCGCGAAGTTGCTGCACGCGTTCGCTGAGTGCGTGGTGCCGCGAGTCACTCTGGTCACTCGAAAGGTGTACGGCGGGGCCTACATCGCGATGAACTCGAAGTCGCTCGGCGCGACCAAGGTGTTCGCCTGGCCGACCGCAGAGGTCGCCGTTATGGGGGCGAAGGCAGCGGTGGGCATTCTGCACCGCAAGACCCTCGCTGCCACCCCGATCGAGGAGCGCGAGGCGCTGCACGACAAGTTGGCCGCCGAGCACGAGAAGATCGCCGGTGACGTCAACCGTGCCGTCGAATTGGGTGTGGTGGACAGCGTGATTGAGCCCGTACAGACTCAGATCGAACTGGTCACGGCGTTGGCGAGCCGCCCAAGCGGCCGGGGTATGCACGGCAACATCCCCTTGTAGCGCCACCGCCCAGCACCCACCGAATCGTCACGGGCACCGCGACAACCGGCCGTTCCTCATTGCGAGCGACCGATACGTACCGAATCGGTGCCCCCACTGGTCCTCCATCGAGGCGGCCGTACACGGTCGCCAGCCAAAGCGCGGCCACACCCGGTCACCCGCCGAAGCTCGGCCGCCCGGTCAGCGATCGGGGCGGCGGCGCGGGGCGGGAGGGTACTGCAGCGGTGCTAGCCGCCGCGGCGCGGTGATGGCGGAACTAACCGGCGCGGTGCAGCCAGGTCACGGGAGCGCCGTCCCCGCCCTCGCGGTAGATTTCGAGCGCATCGTCGATACTTTGGCCGGTCAACTGGTCCAGTCCATGCCGGAACTCCTCGACCGTGCGGGCCGAGTCGCGTAATGCTCGCAGCTGATTCTCGGAGACGACGATGTCGCCGTTCACGCCGACCTGAGCACGGAAGATTCCGCGTCCCGGAATGTGCGCGATTCGTTCACCGTCAGTGCCTGCGGTCGGCTCTTCGGTAACCTCGAAGACCAACATCGGCCACGCCTTAAGCGCCGAGGCGATTCGGTGCGCCGAGCCGGACGGTCCGGAGAACACCACCTCACCACGCAACTCGCCCTCGGCGGCCGGCTGTGCGGTCCACTGGATACGCACGGGAAGTCCAAGGGTCGACGAAATGGCCCACTCGGCATGCGGCGTTAACGCCGGCGGGGCGGAGTGGACAAACACAACACCACGCGTCTGCATAGCGGCACCTCCAGGTCGATCGGTCGCCTTCCCCAACGGCCGTGACTGAAGTGACGTATGTTGCGCGTGTTCGTGACGTTCCTATTGTTACGTAAACCGCCGCATTGCTCAACCCCGCCGATTCACTGCTGTTCGGGCGTCGACTTCGACCAGCCTCGAACGACCACGCTGGGGCTGAAGTGACCAACACGGCAACGCCTGGCATACACCGAGCGGTTGAGCACTAAACAATCCGTGTAGGCTGAAGGGCGCTTATTTTCCGGTTCGAAGGACACAGCACATGGGCTCGATCAAGGTCGCAATCGTCGGCGTAGGAAACTGCGCCTCCTCGCTTGTGCAGGGTGTGCACTATTACCGTGACACCCCTGCTACGGAGACCGTTCCGGGCCTGATGCACGTGCAATTCGGTGACTACCACGTCGGCGACATCGAATTTGTCGCCGCGTTCGACGTCGATGACCTGAAGGTCGGCAAGGATCTCGCCGAGGCGATCAATGCCAGCCAGAACAACACCATCAAGATCTGCGATGTGCCGACCCTCGGCGTCGAGGTCAGCCGCGGCCACACCTTTGACGGACTCGGCTCGTACTACCGCGACATCATCGACGAGTCCGCTGCCGAACCGGTCGACGTCGTACAGATTCTCAAGGATCGCGAGGTCGACGTCCTCATCTCGTACCTTCCGGTGGGCTCCGAAGAAGCCGATCGCTTCTACGCACAGTGCGCCATCGACGCCAAGGTCGCGTTCGTAAACGCGCTGCCGGTGTTCATCGCAACCGACCCCGTGTGGGCGAAGAAGTTCGCCGATGCTGGCGTGCCGATCGTCGGCGACGACATCAAGTCTCAGGTCGGCGCAACCATCACGCACCGCGTGCTGACCAAATTGTTCGAAGACCGTGGCGTCAAGGTTGACCGCACCTACCAGCTGAACTTCGGCGGCAACATGGACTTCATGAACATGCTCGAGCGTAAGCGCCTCGAGTCGAAGAAGATTTCCAAGACCCAGGCCGTCACTTCGCAGATCGACCGCGAGCTGCCCAGCCGCGACGTACACGTCGGCCCCTCCGACCACGTGCCGTGGCTCGATGACCGTAAGTTCGCGTACGTGCGGATCGAAGGCAGTGGCTTCGGCGACGTCCCAACCTCGCTTGAGTACAAGCTTGAGGTGTGGGACTCCCCCAACTCCGCCGGCGTCATCATCGACGCGCTGCGCGCCGCGAAGATCGCGAAGGACCGCGGCATCGGCGGCCCGATCCTTTCGGCGTCCTCCTACTTCATGAAGTCCCCGCCCGAGCAGTACGACGACTCCACCGCCCGCGACGCGGTCGAGAAGTTCATCCAGGGCGAGTCGTAACAGGCGACAGCAAAATGCCCGCCGGGACCGTTCGGTCCCGGCGGGCATTTTGGTTTCCCGACGCTTTACAACTTCGCGAACGCCTCTTCGAGCCGTTCCAGCAGATCACCCGTCAGCCCCGCGCCCACGTGCACCCACAGCACGGCGCGAATGACGCCCATCGCCTGAAACGCCGGCATCACCACGTCAAGCCCATCGTGTCCGGCCCGCTCAACGGCCACCGCGACAACCGCACGTTCCATCCGCGCTGTCGAACCGAACATCGCATTCGCCAACTCCGGGGCCGTGCCTGCCAGTTCCATGCGCAGTCGCCACGACTCGACGTCCTCGGCCAATACGGCGAGGCGCGCTGCAAACACGGCGTGCACACTGTCAGTGATGCTTTCATCATCCGGCCGCTCATGTAGCGCTGCGGACACCTCCGCAGCCAGATCCGGGCCGAGCCCGACAAACGCCTGCTCCTTCGTAGCGAAGTAGTTGAAGAAGGTCCGCGGTGAGATCCCGACTGACTCAGCGATGTCGTCAATCGTCACCCTGTTCGGCCCGCGCGCGATCGCCAGCTCCAGAGCGGCCCGATGAATACTCCGCCGAGTCTCCAGCTTCTTTCGCTCACGCAGCGACGTTGCAACGTCGGCGTCAGGCGCCATGAAACGTCCCCTCCCCGCCAGCCGCCACGTGTGTGACGCAGGCACAATTATTGCAGTACGTGCAATAATATGCTTCACCGCACGACGGCGGCTGCCCATCAAACCTACGTGCCACTGGGAAGGATCGCATGTCGAAACGCACTGAGCGCAATCACGACGCGGTCGCGGCATATCGACTTTCTCCAGAGCACCGCAAGATCTTCCTCGGTTTGATGCTCGGCATGTTCGTCGCATCGGTGAGCCAAACCATCGTCGGACCGGCAATGCCCCGCATCGTTGCCGAACTCGGCGGTATGGAGTACTACAGCTGGGTCGCCACCGCGGCCATGTTGGTGTCGGCCGTGACGGTCCCGATCGTCGGAAAATTCTCCGACCTCTACGGCCGTCGCGTGTTCTATCTGGCCGGAATCGTCGTGTTCATGATCGGCTCCCTGGTCTGCGGGTTCGCCGAGGACTTCTGGGTGCTGGTCACCGGTCGCGCGATTCAAGGCATCGGCATGGGCACCCTGATGCCGCTGTCTCAAACCATCATCGGAGACATGATTCCGTCGCGCCAACGCGGCAAGTATCAGGGATTAATGGGTTCAGTCTTCGGCGTGACCTCGGTCGCCGGCCCGATCGCCGGCGGCGTCATCACCGACCACTGGGGTTGGCGTTGGCTCTTCTTCGCCGCCGTCCCGATCGGTTTCGTGGCGCTTTTCTTCATCGCTCGCTTCCTACGCCTGGACTTCGAGAAGCGGAAGGCAAAGATCGACTACGGGGGCATCATCACCCTGACGATCGGGCTGGTCGCGATCTTGCTCACCTCATCGCTCGGCGGGGTGACCTATGACTGGACGTCCCCGCAGATCATCACCTTGATCGCGATCGGCGTCGTGTTCCTGGGGGCCTTCATCGTCATCGAGCAGCGCGCCGAGGAGCCATTGCTCCCGCTGCGGTTGTTCTCCAGCAGCATCTTCAGTTGGTCGATCGTGGGCGCGTTCACCGTGACCATGGTGATGTTCGGCGCCATCATTTACATCCCGGTGTACGCACAAGCGGTGATCGGCGTGAACGCGACCAATTCCGGGCTGATCCTGATGCCGCTCATGCTGGGCTTCATCCTGCTCGGCGTCGGTACCGGGGCGTTGATCACGCGTACGGGCCGCTACAAGCCGTTCATGCTCGTCGGCATCGTCTTGATGGGCGTCGGCATCTGGATGATCACGCGACTCGGTTTCGGATCGACAGCCGAAGAGTTGACCTTCGCCATGGTCGTGCTCGGTGTTGGTCTCGGCATGTGCATGCAGCAGTACACCATCGTGGTGCAAAACCAGGTTTCCCAGCGGGATATCGGCGTGGGTACGGCGGCTACTCAGTTCTTCCGCAATGTCGGCTCGACGATCGGCATCGCGGTGTTTGGTACGGCGATGACGCTCGGTCTTCCCCAGGCGATCACCTCGCACATGCCCGAAGGTGCCGAGTCGCAGATACCGCCGGGAGGTTTCGACGCTGCGTCCGTCCTCGACCCCGCACAGCTCGCTGGTCTACCTACTGCTGTGGAGGACGCCGTACGCGCTGGGATGGCGGATCGGTTGCATGTCGTGTTCCTGCTGGCACTGCCGATCCTCGCCGTCGCGTTCATCGCCACGGCGCTGATCAAGGCGGTGCCGCTACGCGAGACACTCGACGACTCGCCGTCCGAGCAAGGCCCCGACCTAGCTCCCGGTATCGCTGATGCCACTGTGATCCCGACTTCTGCGCCGCCCGCGAGCACCCCGTCCGCCACCGCCCAGAACGCGGTACGAAGCGCCCCGGGCAGCCGGTCTTAACCGGCACAGAGGCGGCGCATAGGATCGGGATCATGCCCGAGGATTCTGTAGAACACCTGAGCCTGCGGGGCGGATCTGAAGCGACGCTGCAGCAGTGGCAGGACGCCGTCGCCGGCGTACTGCGCAAGAGCGGCCGGCTCGCCGAGGACGCCGACCCAGCGCAGGCACCCGACAAGCTCACCAAGCGGACGACGGACGGCCTGACGATCCCGCCGCTCGCCGGTACCGAAGTGGCCCGCGGACTGGCCGATGGCCCCAGCGGCGCCGACGCCGTACGCGGCGCTGCCCAAGGGCAGCGTGAGCCCGGCGACGTACCGACTTGGGATCTGCGCGCACACGTCACCAACACCGATGAGTCGATCACCAGCCAGCTCGAAGGTGGCGCTGGCTCGGTGTGGATCGCGACCCGTCCCGGCGCGGTGACTGACCTGGCCAAGGCGTTGGATGGCGTCTTGTTGGACGTCGCCCCTGTCGTACTCGACTCCGCCCAGCCGCTCGCCGACGCTGAGACGCTGGTTTCGCTCAGCGGCGGGAAGTTGCACCCAACCACGAACTTCGGCATCGACCCATCCGGTGAACGACTGCTGACCGGTGCGGCCCTCGATGTCGATCTGGCTGCCGCCGCCCGTCTGGCGCAGCAGCACGGGGTCCGCGCGTTCGTCGTGGACGCCAGCATCGTGCACGACGCCGGCGCCGGTGAGGTGCTGGAACTCGCGTACGCGGCAGCAGCCGGCATCGATCTGCTGCGCCAGTTGGATTCCGCCGGCGTCGCCGCGGCCGAGGCCGTCGGCTTGATCGAGTTCCGGTACGCCGCCACCGACCAACAGTTCACAACCATCTCGAAGCTGCGCGCGGCTCGGGCGATCTGGGCCCGCATCTGCCAGGTGCTTGATGTCGTGGATGACGTTCAGCACCAGCACGTCGTCACCTCCGCGCGGATGCTCACCCAGTTCGACCCGTTCACCAACCTGCTCCGCACGACCATCGCGACGTTCGCGTCCGCGGTCGGCGGCGCAGAATCCATCACCGTGCGCGCGTACGACGACTCCCTCGGACAGACCGACGAGTTCGGCAGCCGGATGGCGCGCAATATCTCCAATCTGCTGGTGCACGAGTCACATATCGGCCAGGTCACCGACCCGGCCGGTGGCGCAGGCAGCATGGAGGCGCTCACCGATAGCCTCGCGCGAGCCGCATGGGAGAAGTTCACCGGCATCGATGCCGAGGGCCTGCAGGCCTTCATCGACGGCCAGCTCACCGACGAGATCGCGAGCTCAGTTCAGTCGCGGGCGGAGGCCATCGCCAAGCGCAAGCAGGCGATCACCGGCGTCAGTGAGTTCCCGCAGTCCAACGAGCAACTGTTGGAGCGGTCTGCGGGGTACTCCCGGTTCACCGATTCGGCGTTACTGCGTCCGGTGCATGACGCCGATGAATTCGAGGCCCTGCGGCACAATCCGGTTTCCGCACCGATCTTCCTGTGGCCCGTCGGCGACCTCGCCTCGACCACGGCGCGCGCGACGTTCGTCAGTAACCTGCTGGCCGCCGGCGGCATCACCGTCGTCAGCGGTACTGCCGGCCGTAGCTTTGACGAGTTGAAGGGCGAGTACGACGCTGCTGGCGCTGGCGCAGCGTGCCTCGTCGGCAGCGACCCCGGATACTCCGCCGAGGGCGCCGCACTCGTCGATCAACTGCACGCCGCCGGGATCGCGCACGTCGCGGTCGCCGGGAAGCCGGTCGCTGAACTCGATGGCAAAGTCGATGATTCTGTCGCGGTCGGACAGAACGTGCTCGACTTCCTCAACCGCACGCGTTCCGCTCTGGAGGCAACACGATGAGCATCCCCAGTTTCGGCGATACGCCGTTTGATGCGGCGCCCGCGCGCCGGGGTGGGCTGTCGGCTCAGCCCGGTAACGAGTGGGAATCACCCGAGGGCATCGCGATCAAGAGTCTGTACACCGAGGACGACCTCGACGGCCTCGACGGCCTCGACACGTTCCCGGGCCTGGCCCCGTTCATCCGCGGCCCCTACCCCACCATGTACAACTCGCAGCCCTGGACGGTCCGGCAGTACGCCGGATTCTCCACCGCTGAGGAGTCCAACGCTTTCTATCGGCGCAACCTGGCCGCCGGCCAGAAGGGTCTGTCGGTTGCGTTCGACTTGGCCACGCACCGTGGCTACGACTCGGACAACCCTCGCGTGGTCGGCGACGTCGGCATGGCCGGTGTCGCGATCGACTCGATCCTGGATATGCGCCAGTTGTTCGACGGGATCCCGCTGGACAAGATGTCGGTCTCGATGACGATGAATGGCGCCGTACTGCCGATCCTGGCGTTGTACGTCGTCGCCGCGGAGGAGCAGGGCGTCGCCCCGGAGCAACTCGCGGGCACCATTCAGAACGACATTCTCAAAGAGTTCATGGTGCGCAACACCTACATCTATCCGCCGCAGCCATCGATGCGCATCATCAGCGACATCTTTGCCTACACGGCATCCCGGATGCCGCGATTCAACTCGATTTCGATTTCCGGGTACCACATCCAGGAGGCCGGAGCGACCGCCGATTTGGAGCTCGCGTACACCCTGGCCGACGGCCTAGAGTACCTGCGTGCCGGAATCGACGCCGGCCTGGATGTCGACAAGTTCGCTCCCCGACTGTCATTCTTCTGGGCGATTGGCATGAACTACTTCATGGAAGTAGCGAAGATGCGCGCGGCACGCGCCCTGTGGTCGCGGATCGTGGGTGAGTTCGGACCGAAGAACCCGAAGTCGCAGTCGCTGCGTACTCACTCGCAGACCTCCGGCTGGTCGCTGACCGCGCAGGACGTGTTCAACAATGTCGCGCGCACCTGCATCGAGGCGATGGCGGCATCGGCCGGGCATACCCAGTCGTTGCACACCAACGCTCTCGACGAGGCTCTGGCGCTCCCCACCGACTTCTCGGCTCGGATCGCTCGCAATACTCAGTTGCTGTTGCAGCAGGAGGCTGGCGCCGCCGACATCATCGACCCATGGGGCGGCTCGTACTACGTCGAGCGACTCACCCAGGAGCTCGCTGAGAAGGCGTGGGCGCACATCCAGGAGGTCGAAGAAGCCGGCGGTATGGCGAAGGCCATCGATGCCGGTATTCCGAAGATGCGCATTGAGGAGGCCGCGGCCCGCACTCAGGCCCGGATCGACTCAGGCAAGCAGGTCGTCGTCGGCGTGAACACCTTCGTGCCAGAGCGTGACCAGGGTGTCGACGTATTGAAGATCGACAACGAGACGGTGCGCAATGCGCAGCTGGCCAAGTTGGAGCGGTTGCGCGCCGATCGCGATGAGGCCGAGGTGCAGCGCACCCTCGACGCGCTGACGAAGGCCGCGGGGACGCAGGCGAAGTCCACCGATATGGACTCCAACCTGCTCGCCCGGGCGATCGACGCGGCACGCGCCAAGGCGACCGTCGGCGAGATCAGCGATGCGATCGAGAAGGTCTTCGGTCGACACACGGCGACCATCCGTACCATTTCTGGTGTGTATCGCCAAGAAGCCGCAGGAGACCGCAACGTCGACGCCGTACTCGCCGCGACCGACCAGTTCGCGGCTGAGGAAGGCCGCCGTCCGCGCATCCTCGTCGCGAAGATGGGTCAGGACGGTCACGACCGAGGTCAGAAGGTGATCGTTTCCGCCTTCGCCGATATGGGATTCGACGTCGACGTCGGCCCGCTGTTCTCCACCCCCGAGGAGGTCGCCCGACAGGCGATCGACGCCGACGTGCACATCGTCGGGGTGTCCTCCTTGGCCGCCGGTCACCTCACGTTGGTGCCGGCACTGCGGGATGAGCTCAAGAAGCAGGGTCGTGAGGACATCATGATCGTGGTCGGCGGCGTCATTCCTCCCGCGGACATTCCCACGCTGCTGGAAATGGGCGCCAAGGCGGTCTTCCCGCCCGGCACCGTCATCGCCAACAGCGCGTTGGGGCTGGTCAATGACCTGGCCAAGTCGCTCGGCCACGAAGCGGCGTAAATGGCGCACTGGCGTCAAGATCCAGAAGCGGTCGCCCAGGCTGTCAGCCAGGGCGACCGCTCCGCTGTTGCCCAAGCGATCACCGCGGTCGAGTCGACGAATCCCAAGCACCAAGCGCTGGCTCGCCGGCTGCTGAGTGCGTTGACCGAGCCCGAGTCACCCACCGTGCGCGTGGGTATTTCGGGCGTGCCCGGGGTCGGTAAATCGACGTTCATCGAATCGTTCGGTCGGATGCTCACCGACAACGGACATCGCGTCGGCGTACTGGCCATCGACCCCTCCAGCGTGCGAACCGGCGGATCGGTGCTGGGCGACAAGACCCGGATGCCCGAGCTGTCGGTAAACCCGTCTGCGTTCGTTCGCCCGTCCCCGTCGTCCGGCACTCTTGGCGGCGTCGCAAAGTCGACGTCCCAGGCAATGCGGATTCTGGAGGCTGCCGGGTACGACGTGATCCTGGTGGAAACCGTCGGTGTCGGGCAGTCAGAGACGACGGTCGCAACGATGGTCGACACGTTCCTGTTTCTCGGGTTGGCGCGCACCGGCGATCAGCTGCAGGGAATCAAGAAGGGCGTGCTAGAGATCGCCGATGTGGTGGCGATCAATAAGGCGGACGGCGAGTTCGAGAAGGCCGCGATGTCAGCGGCGCGCGAGCTGCAAGCTGCGCTACGAATGGTGAACACGGGTCAGTCGGGTTGGCTCCCACCGGTGCTCACCTGCGCCGGATTGACCGGGCTGCGGCTGGACGAGGTGTGGGAGGCCATCGGCTCGCACCGCGAGTTCCTGGGTACGGACGGCCTGTTAGCCAAACGGCACTCGCAGGAATGGGAGTTGACCGAGAAGCTGGTGATTGCCGAACTGGAGGCACGGCTTCAGCGCTCCTCCGCCGTACAGGCGGTTCGGGCTGACCTGCGACGCCAGGTGTTCGATGGCGCACTCGCGGCAGCCACTGCCGCCGACGAGATCCTCCGCGCATTCGACTCGTCTGATTGAGATCCCGACGGCGACCGCCCGCCAGACTTTGTGGTCATGGCTCGCTTTTCTTGGCGCTGAGCCTGGCTCGCTTACTTTGACTGGCTGCTATGGCTCGCTTGTTGTCGCTTGGCCTTCGCGAGGGAGCGGACTCGACTTGATGCCTTTCCCTGCAGCGGCGGTGTTTGCCCGGATTGGCACTGTGGATAACTTGGTTACCACTGTTAAATACCGATAGGCTATCCGCCACAAACATGAAGTCCCGGCTGTTGGAGCCGTGACTCGCTGAGTCGGGAGTGTGGATGGGTCAGAAGCGGCGAGGCGTGACGCTGCTGAGTGCGGGAATCCTCGCATTAGCGCTCGCCGGATGTGGCGATGACCCCGACACGAAGCCGACCGAACTGAGCGCCACCTCAAGCTCCAGCGCGAGCGCATCCCCGAGTGACACACCGCCGCCGAGCGAATCGTCGACGTCGTCCGCACCGGATGTCGATCCCGAGGAACAAGCCGTGATCGACGCCTACAAGGGCTTCTATACGACACTTAATTCGCTGACGGATCTCTCCGAAGCGGCAGTGACAGAGGCCATGTCCCCCTACGCGAAGGATGGTGCACTGCAGCAGGTGATTGCAGCGGCCGCGAATTTCGCGTCTCACGGATATATCCCAGGCGGATCCATCGAATATGCGCAAATTGAGGTGGCGTTCACCGGTGACTCGGAGGCCACCGTCAAAGAATGCAGAGACACGTCGAACGAAACGATCCTGGATGCTGACACGGGCGCTGAGATTTCCAAGGGCGGTCCAGGAACATCGATTCAGGCGTTCGTCGACAAGGACGAGGGTGGATGGCGCGTCAGTGGGTTCTTGGCGAAGGAGGATCAGTGCTGACGAGGCGGTGGAGCCGATCCGTCACGTCCGCCCTGATGTTGACAACCCTCAGTTTCGCCATGCCCGCCTACGCCGAGCCTCAAGGCCCTGCCGCAGGCGCATTGCCTGAGGCACCCATCGGTACCACATTCGGCACGACGACTGGCGGCGATGCCTACTACGAGGCTTTCGCGCAGTACTCCGAGCAATCTTCCACGCCCGGGAAACCGTCTACACCCGAAGCCAGCGGGCAGGCTGGATCATCGGCACCTGCGGCGGCGGATCCTTGCACGTATACGGCGCGGAACGCAGAGACCGTGGGGTGGGTGTCGGCGGCTCGCGCGATCAGCGACCTGACGGAGACAACGGCGTCAACGGGATCGTGGTACGAGCAGTCCTGCCCGGGGCGCGCTGTCGACCTCGTCGGATGGGCACCACCAGCGGAGGACACGGCGGAGGCTGACGCTCCGTTGCCGTCACCGGTGTCGCTGGCAGAGCAGGCGGTGACGTCCGTAACGGTGACCACCCCAGATATCGTCCTGGACCCGTTCTACCTACTCGACGACGGTCGACACGCAACGTTGAAGAATGCCCAGACCTGGATCTGGATCGATCCGGCACAGTGGAAGACCCTGACGCCGAAGGTAGAGGTCGGCCCGGTATGGGTTGAGGCCACGATTACACCGCAAACGATTCACGTGGACCCGAATGACGGCGTCACACCGCCGTACTCCTGCTCGGGTCCGGGGACGACAATACCGGCGAGCACGCCGATCGACGAAGCCTCACCGACCTGCTCGATCCAACTCACCGAACCGACCGACGGCGACACGTGGCCGGTAGAAGTCTGGGTGTCGTATTCGGCGTCGTGGGAAGGTTTCGACGGGACTCAGATGGTCTCAGGCACCCTCGACGATTTGGTGAGTGCGCCGACCACGATCCCGTTGGCCGTGCTGACCGCGAAGACAGAACTGGTCGACCCGAACCTCGACTAACTCCAGTTCGACCTCGAGGAGCCCCCTTGCACGGGCTACAACCGCGCGGCGTCCTCAGACAGGGCAACGCTCTTGAGCCGACGGCCCCATCTCGATGCCGGCGTAGCTAGGCACCAGGGGCCGCTTCCGGTCGGCATGGACGGTGAGAATCTACGACGTCCTCGCGGCTGGGGCTCGCCACATGCCGGTCAGTTCGATCGTGCCGTACGCCGGGATAACACTGCGCTCGACGAAACCGAACCGGCTGTAGTAGCCCACGTTCGCGCGCGACGACGATTCGAGATAGACCCCGACTCTCTGCTCGTCAGCCACACTCAGCCGATGCGTCAACAGCGCCGTGCCCACGCCTCGACCCCGGCCTGCCGTTGCCGTCCCGATGTCCTTGAGATACCAGTGCGGAACGCCCGGGCGATGCGCCTCGCACGAACGATCCGTGCGGTGTGCGTCAAACGCTCGCTTACCAAAGATATGTAGAAACTGAGGAGCGTTGATGACCGTTCGCCAGGTTGGGACATGCGCGCCAGGGGCCTCCCACAACGCCGCACCGAGTGCAGAACGATCGGTCGCGTCAACAGCGAGCCACGCGTTTCCGCCGGAGGCGAAGGTGTCTGCGACGGCGACGTTGAAGAGGCGCCGTAACCGTGCCGAACGATTATCTGTGGGCAGGAGACCGGTGGTGTGCTCGTCCGCGGCGAATGCATCTGCCAGGACGTCGGCCACTGCCCCGCTGTCGGAGCGGGCGGCCGGTATGACTAAAAACTCCTCGGACGAGCGATTCTTCATGCTGTCGATCCTATGCGCAGCGAACGGTCGCGCTCCCTGCCCGCTTGCTACGGTCCACTCGGGACGGAGACAACATGACAATCATTGGGCTCGATCACGTTCAGGTAGCTATCCCGTCGTCTGGGGAGGAGGATGCTCGCGTTTTCTATGGCGTGCTTCTCGGTATGGATGAAATCCAGAAACCGCCGGTTCTCGCGACCCGCGGCGGGTGCTGGTTCCAATCCGGATCTGCTGTCCTGCACCTCGACGTGGAAGAACCATTCGCGCCAGCGAGGAAGGCTCACCCGGCGTTTCTGGTCGACGAACTCGACGCGTTAGCAGCGCAGCTCGTTGCCGCCGGCTATGAATGCATCCGCGCTGACGACCAGATCCCCGGCGTACGACGCTTTCACACGTTCGACCCATGCGGCAATCGAATTGAGTTCCAGCAGGTTTGAGCAGTCAACAGCGCACGTTGACGGCCGCTCGGTTCGTGGGCTGCGCCGTGAACCGTGTAGCACGATCCCTGAGCGGTGGCGTACGCCACGTCGGCTACGGTGAGAAAAACGACCGTCCGCGACAGCGCGGACGCAGAATGCAGCGGAGGCGCGATGAGCGAGGACTTCCGGAGCACCGTACGTGCGTTCCTGGAAACCAACCTGCCCGATGACTGGCGCGGGATCGGGGCACTGACCGAAGAAGAGCGGGCCGAGTTTGCCCCGCAATGGCGCAAGAAGATATTCGATGGTGGCTACCTGGCCTATGAGTTCCCGAAGGAGGTCGGCGGCAGCGGTTACGGCGTCCGCGAGGCCGCGATTATCCAAGAGGAGTTCCTGCGGTACGGCGCCCCACTGACCACGCACCCGAACGATAGCTTCTTCCTGAAGATGTGTGGGCCGACTCTGCTGCATTGGGGCACCGAAAAGCAGAAGGAATTCTTCTTCCCGAAGGCGTTCAGCGGCGAGCACAAATGGTGCCAGGGTTACTCCGAGCCGGGCGCTGGTTCCGACCTCTTCGCGCTGCGTACCCGCGCGACTCGGGATGCGAACGGCGACTTCATCATCAACGGCCAGAAGATCTGGACCACTCAGGCCTTCAGCGCCAACTGGATCTTTGCCCTCGTGCGCACCGATCCGGACGCTCCGAAGGCCAAGGGGATCTCCTTCTTGCTCGTACCGCTGGACCAGCCGGGTGTCGAAGTTCGACCGATCCGCACTATGTCTGGAAAGTCGGAGTTCTGCGAAGTGTTCTTCACCGACGCTCGCACCTCGGCCGACATGCTCGTTGGACCCGAGAACGGAGGCGCGAAGGTCGCGCTGACCCTGCTCGGCTTTGAGCGGGGGTCCGGTGCCGCCGGCACAGCTATGCAGCACAAGATGACCCTTGAGCGTCTCGCCCGACTGATCAATGAACGCGGGCTGGCTGATGACCCATCGGTGCGCCAGCGGTTCGGCTGGTGCGTCGAACGCGTCGACGCCCTTGATGCGATGGCTCGGCAGATCGTCGACACCGCCGCGGAAGGCGCCGAGCTCGGCCCTGAATCCTCGTTCATCAAGCTATACGCGACCGAATTCGACAAGATCATGCTCGAGTTCGCGCTCGACGTGTTGGGTCCAGATGCACTCGAGTACCAGGGCGCACGCTCAAGCGTCGAGGTCGGCTTGGAGCCGAAGGGATCCCCGCTGGATTCCGGAGTATGGATCGACAACTACCACCTGTCGCGCGCTGCAACCATCTACGGCGGATCCAGCCAGGTGCAGCGCACGACCATCGGCGAACGAATCATGGGGTTGCCACGATGACGATGACCGAAGCACCGAACACCGTGAGCCTGGTCCTCGCCGAGGAACAGCGCGATCTACAGAAAGCCGTACGCCGCTTCCTCGAGGAGCGGGCACCGCTGGCACGCGCAGCCGAGATGCTCGAGCCACGCGTCGCGCGCGATGATGCCGTGTGGCAGACGCTGACCAGCGAACTCGGCCTTGCGGCACTCGCGATCCCGGAGGAAAGCGGAGGCGCCGGCGCGAGTGTGATCGAACTTGGCCTCGTCCTGGAGGAGACCGGGAAAGTTCTGCTGGTCTCGCCGTTCTTTGCCACCGCGGCGCTCGCAACTCCCGCGCTACTCGCCTCGAATGCGGAGGTTGCCGCTGCTTTGCTGGAGGCCATCGCCGCTGGCGAAACCACCGCGACATTCGCACTGCCGGCGATCACTGGCGAGGCGTCGTCGCTGAGTGTTGCCGATGCGCGCATCAGCGGCACGGCTCGCTTCGTCATCAACGGCGCGGACGTCGATCAGATCCTGGTGACGACCACCGATGGTGGCGTGTACGCCGTCGCTCGAGATGCCGACGGCGTCTCCATCAGCGAATGCGACTCGACGGATCCGACGCGGCCACTCGCGCACGTTACGTTCGCCAACTCCCCCGCAACCGAACTTGGCACCGGACAGGACGGTGCCCGGATCATCGCGCATGCAACGAATACTGCTCGGGTCATGCTCGCCGCGGAAAGCGCGGGCGCCGCACGCGCCGCGCTCGAGATGGTCGTGGAGTACGCGAAGACCCGTGAGCAGGGCGGCAAGGTGATCGGCTCGCACCAAGGGCTCAAGCACATGCTCGCTGACACTCGGCTCGAGGTGGAAGCCGCCGCCGCGGCGGCGCGCCGTGCTGCCGCGGAATTATCGGTAGCACCCGTCGGCGCCGAACTGCGCTGCTATCTATCGGCGAAGTCGTTCGCTGCCGAGGCCCTGCACCTGGCTGCGGCAACGAATATCCAGGCGCACGGGGCGATCGGCTTCACCTGGGAGCACAACGCGCACCTGTACTTCAAGCGCGCAACCAGCGGCCGCCGGATGCTCGGTACCACCAGCAATATCCGCGATGCACTCGCCGCTGACCTGCTGGCCCAGGTAGCAGGCTAATCGCGATCGAGGTAGTCCAGTACGGCGCTTGGCCCGATGGGTCGGGCGCCGTACTGCGTGACACGCTCCCGCAGCACTCGATCGGCAGTGACCACCACGACGTCAGCGTCGGGTCGTTTCATCACCTCGTCCACGATCGCCGAGTCGCCGTCCTGATCGGCGCGCACGACACTTAACCGGTTGGATTCGGTGGCCTTAGCGGCGGTTGCTTGTCCTTCGATAACGACCAGGACCTCCGGCCAGAGGTGCCATCGTTCGTCGAGCCCGAACCACGCACCCGGGGTTCCGTCGGCTTCGATTCCTTGCAGATTGGCGATCAGTCGCTCAGCAGCACCGACGCGATCGCGCCACCACCCATTCGGACGCGAGCCGACCACGTTCGCCGCGTCGATCACCAGCAGCGGCGGCGATTCCAGTCGCTGCCGTAGCCCCGGCCACGCGTCTCCGAATCCGGAATGCAGCGGCATGTCCGCGATCTCGGCCGGAGGCACCCACCGCAACTCTTCACTCTCCGGGTCGGTGATCTCGGCTTCGAACGGCTTAGTCACCTCAACGTGCACCGTGGTGTAGGACCAGTACCCGACATCAAATG
Organism: Cumulibacter soli; assembly: GCF_004382795.1. Lineage (NCBI taxonomy): Bacteria > Bacillati > Actinomycetota > Actinomycetes > Geodermatophilales > Geodermatophilaceae > Cumulibacter > Cumulibacter soli. The sequence continues at coordinate 160,634 of NZ_SMSG01000006.1, forward strand.
TGAACGTCGCGCGCAGGCTCAACCCGTCGCGGACGACGCCCGCTTCCTCACCGGCTTCGCGTAGTGCACCATCGATCGCGCTCTCGCCAACGTGCCGTGCGCCACCGGGCAGACCCCAGGTTCCGCCCTGATGACTCCACGCAACGCGGTGCTGCAGCAGTACACCGCGGTTCGGATCGTGCGCGAGCAACCCGGCCGCACCGCCGCGTCCCCAGAACCGCCCGGCGGGGCCATCTGCCCAGCCATCATTGGGATCACGCACGATCTATCTCCCGGTTGTCGAGAACTGCACCGCCTCAACCCTACGTGTGGGTCTGGGCAGCGACGAACCCGCCAGATCGCTCACCAGGAGCGACGCGCGCCTTCGCTACCCGATCCTCTTCCTTGGCGTGTCTGCATTCAGCGCCGACACCACATGACGCGTGTACGCATTGACTTCCGTATGTAGCGGTCGTTAGATACATTGACGACCGTAATCCAGATCACAGGAGGACTCTCGATGAGGCGACTACGTACTTGGGCCGCGATGGGCACGGTTGCCGGGTTACTCCTGGCCGGCTGCGGAGACGCACCCGAGAGCACCAGCAAAGAGACCGCCGAGTACCCCAGCATCATCGAGCAGAGCGACGACTACGACCCGGACGCCACGTTCACGTTCGGTTACACCGCGTTCCCGCCCAGCTGGGATCCGACAGAGAGCACGAGTTCGGCAGACCGGATCCCGTACTCCATCGTGTATGACGGGCTATTCATCGAGAAGGCGGACGACTCGAGTTTCGTACCCGGTCTGGCCACCGGGTACGAACCCGCTGAGGACGGGAAGTCCGTCACGCTCACGCTGCGTGAAGGCCTGAAGTTCTCCGACGGCACCGAGTTCGATGCCGAGGCAGTCAAGTTCAACCTCGACCGCAACCGTGCTGAAGGCAGTCGTCTCGCCGGCGAGTTGTATCAGGTGGAGTCTGTTGAGGTCGTCGACCCGTTGACCGTAAAGATCAACGTCAGCGGCGGGATCAAGCCCCTGCTAACCAGCCTCATTGGTCGCGCAGGTCTGGTCGTCTCCCCCAAAGCCGTTGCTGACGGCGTCCTCAAGGACAAGCCGGTCGGCATCGGACCTTACGTCTCCACCGATATCGAGCCAGGCGTAGAGGCTACGTTCGAACGCACGCCAGACTACTGGGAGCCAGAGGCGCAGAAGGTGAAGACTCGCGTCCACCGGTTCATTGCCGACGACCAATCCCGGTACAACGCATTGATCTCCGGCGAGATCGACGGCGCCCAGATCAATCCGGACCAACTCAACGCTGCTGAAGACGCGGGTATCCAGACGCTCGCCAAGCCCAGCACCCTATTCCTGAACTTCGGGATGAACATCAGTGTTGAACCGTTCGACAACGTCGAGGTGCGCAAGGCCCTGAACATGGCGATCGACCGCGAAGGCATCGCGAAGGGTCTGTACGACGGCCACTGCACCCCTCAGGTCCAACCGTTCCCCGAGGGCGGCGTGGGCTACAACGAGGAAGTCGGTGACGGCCTCGATGTGTACCCATTCGATCCCGAGCAGGCCAAAGAAATCCTCGCCGAACAGGGTGTAACGGACCTGGAGTTCGACACGGTCGCACCGAACGTCACGATCTACACGAAGTTCGCCGAGATCGTCCAGGAGAACTTCGCGCAGGCGGGCATCACGGTGACCGTCAAGTCGATTCCCAGCCAGCAGTTGGTTCAGGACTACATCATCGACAAGACGGTGTACACGAGCAGTTCGGTCACGACCGGGATCATCGATCCGGACTTCGTTTGGGGCTCGTTCGTATCGCCCACCGCTTCGTCCAACCCCGGTGGGACGACCGACCCGGATATCACCAAGTACGCGACCGAGGGTGCGAACGCCCTTGAGGACGCCGACCGTACGGCGGCCTACGCAAAGATGGTCGACGCCTGGATGGCCAATCCGCCGCACATCATTCCGGTCTGCATGATTCACCTCGCCGCCGGCTACGCGCCCGGCGTAGCAGGTGCCGCGCAGAACCTCAGCGGGATGAACGACCTGCGCTACGTCTCGGTCGCCCCCGAGGAGTGAGCGTAGCGACCCAGAGTCGCGGCGGTGATCCCGCCGGGATGATGGACAGGTTTGAACCGCTCGGTCCGAGGCCCCTAGACTCGGGCGATGAGCGAGATTCAGACGATCGCACAGTTAGAAGAGTTGTATCCACACCAGCCCTCGAAAGGCGCGATCGGTAAAGAGTGTGACCACCTCACCCCGGCCTACCAGGAGTTGATCCAGGCGTCGCCGTTCATGGTGATCGCCACCGCTCGCGAAGGCGCGCTCGACTGCAGTCCCCGTGGCGACGGCGCCGGGTTCGTCGACGTCCGTGACGAGCGCACTCTCGTGATCCCCGACCGCAACGGCAACAACCGGCTCGACACGCTTCGCAACATCGTCCGTGACCCACGCGTGGGACTCATCTTCCTGATTCCGGGCGTGGGCGAATGCATCCGGGTGCGCGGGACCGCCAAGGTGACTGCCGATCCGGATGAACTCGCGACCTATGCGGTCAAAGGTCGGCTGCCCACGAGTCTGCTTCAGGTCGATGTGCAGCGAGTCTTCTTCCAGTGCTCGCGAGCAATCATGCGCTCTAAGCTCTGGGACCCGGAGAGCGTCGTCGACCGCGGGGACCTGCCGAGTTCGGGGCGGCTCCTCGAGGAGGCCAAGACGATCACGCACGAGCAGGCGGAGGCCTACGACAAGACCGCGTACGAACAACTGGCCGCGCACCTGTACTAGCAGCGGTCGCAGCGGGTTCCGTGAGCAAAACGCGAACGCTTTTCGCGCTTTGTGTTCGCAGAACCTCGCTTCGCGCAGTACGCCGCCATCGCGCAGGACCTACTCAGCACCTGCCGCTCTGTATCCCAGCTATTCCTGGGTGTACGCCAGAACGTCACGAGAGTGGGGCGGGCGGGGCTCGAACCCGCGACCGGCAGATTATGAGTCCGCTGCTCTAACCAGCTGAGCTACCGCCCCACGCGGCGGTCACCGCCAGATCATCTTAGTGGTGGCCTAAAAGGCGGCGTACCCCGCCTGCCGAGCAGGATTCGGCAGAAAGTCCGACGCTACCGGCGATGCGCACGCAAACAGCCATCCGGCAGTTGACAGAATCGGCGCATGGCCGACATCGATCTTGACCTCGACTCCGCAACCGCTTGGCTCGCCCCCGATGAACTGCGCAGTGCCCGCGAGCGCCTACCCATCTTGTACGTCGACGTCGTACCGGTGCGCGCCGATGAGCGCGGGCAGATCGAGTCGGTCGGGATCCTGCTTCGGGCCACCACAGATGGGCAAATCACTCGCGAATTGGTGTCGGGTCGAGTGCTCTATCACGAGCGGATCCGGGACGCGCTGATGCGTAACCTCGAGAAGGACCTCGGCGCGCTCGCTCTGCCGGAAATCCCGCCGTCGCCGGTGCCATTCACCGTCGCGGAGTACTTCCCTACCCCGGGCGTCACACCATTCCACGATCCTCGTCAGCACGCGGTCTCGCTAGCGTTCATCGTGCCCGTTCGCGGAGAGTGCGAGCCGCAGCAGGACACCCTTGACTTGACCTGGTTGACGCCCGAGGACGCGCTGGCGGACGGCGTACTAGCCGATATGGACCGAGGCCATGGCGTGCTGTTACGCCAGGCGCTCAGCCATCTCGGTTATGCCCTCTGACCATCCGCCTACTCGACGCCGGCTAACCCGCCCAGTGCCGCCAGATCGACGCCAACAAACACGAGGCGTAGCCGCCAGGTCATCATGCCCATTGCCGCCAGGGCTCAGTGGCACCGACGTTTGGCCTGCACCAGTTCCAGGGTCATAGGCGCCGCAACAGCCAGTAGTCGGCGCCGCCGTTCTCCAGGTATGGCGCGTTGATCAGTTCGCTGATGATCTCGACGCTCTTCTCGGCCGCTAATTCGGCGATCCGGTCTGGATATCCCGCATCCAACGAATGGGTACGGCGTACGCTGAACGCGATATGACCGCCACGCTGCGTCAGCGACAGCAATGCATCGACACCTTCGATGCCGATATGTCCCAGCGTCAAGGTGCCCGAACAGAGCACCAGATCGAACAGCGGACGCTGGTCGGGTTTGGCGTATTCGAGCAGGTCGACATTGCCAAACACTTCGGCGTACGCCCCGGATTCGCGAGCCTTCTGCGCCATGTCTTCGGTCAGGTCGACTCCGGTGATGACCGCACCCGGCCGTCGCTGTTTGAACGCTCGACCGACCAACCCTGTGCCGCACCCGGCGTCGAGGGTGACGGGGGTCGCGTTCGGCTGTGTCACCATCGCGGCGAGACCAGCGACGATCACCGGCGAGGTGAAGCCCTCGGCGGCCATATCGCCGTCGTAATCTGACGCCCAGTCGCGGTAGTAACTGGCGATCTTGTCATGGTCACCGTTCAGTTGCAGTGCACCATCGGCGTGTGCGGACGAGTCACTCATCGTTGACTACCTTCCGGTCGACATCCTTCGATGGTCTCGACCGTACCGTCTCGCGCGGCGCGTTGTTCTGCTGAAGACGCAGGCCTGGAGGCCGCTCATCTGCTATAGATCGATAAATAGCCGGTCACGCTGCGTCTTCAGCAGAAGCCGCGACGAACGAGTGATGCCCTGACCGCGTCTCCGCAGGTCAGGGCATCATTTCTGGCTCCCCCGGCTGGACTCGAACCAGCAACCGTTCGAGTTACAGGCACGCGATTCTGCTAGTTTCCGTTGGACTTCATTTACGCCCTCTGACCTGGGTAAATGTCGGGAGGTACCGTGGTATTGGTTCCTATAGTTGTCATTGGATTCTGTCGTTTTCGTTGGGTTAACGTTGGATCGGCAACCCCCGCGACATCCGACGAAATACTGTCCGTCCACCCTGTCATTCTGTCTGCGTGATGGTGACTGAGAAGCCCCCGCCGACGTGCCACCCAGGTGAGTAATAGGTACTCACCTGAAACGCAAAATCGGCCCCACACCCTCAAGCGAGAGTGTGGGGCCGGTTGGCGCTTGGCGCGGATCTAATCGTCGGTTCCTCTGTAAGTCGCCGGTAAGAACGCCTCGATTATCCCGTGGTTCGTCCGGTAGCCGCCTTTACCGCGGACTAGTAAGCCCCGTCTTACTAGTTCGTTCAAGTCACGAGTGAGCGTCTTATCGCCAGTCTTGGCGTACTCGCGTGCGATTCGCACCGAAACGTCGGGGATTTTCGCCCGAGCGACAGTCTCGCCTGCCGGGAAGTCCAGTACTAGTAGGCGTTGACGTAGTTTAGCGGGCGTCTCTTCGTTGTGGAAGCGGTCATGTACGTAGTTGATCCACGTGATGTGCCGCTGCTGCTCCTTAATTGTCTCGATTTGATCGACCAACTCATCTACGAAACCGCGCAGCGCGTACTGGATGAACCCCTCGATGGGGAACCCCGGCTCGCGTGAGGTGCGGTCAAGTTCGACCAGGTACGCATCTCGTGTGCGGTTGTAGTGGTCCGACAGGAGGTGTGCCGCGGGGACCGGGGCGCCCGCCTCAATCATTAGTTGAAACTCAACCAATCTTGCTGTTCGACCGTTACCATCCCCGAACGGGTGAATCCACGCGATATATAGGTGCGCGAGTATCGATTTCAGGACTGCTAGAGGGAACGCGAGTTCGGGACAATCGCGGGGAGCCTGGAGGCTATTCAGCCAGTCGACGAGTTTCTCGAGGAGCATTTCGCAGTCTGCGGCAGGAGCGCCGCGATACGAGCTGAGGCCGACCGTAACGCTGTGCTTCCTAATCTGGCCGGGGGTCACGTCCGGCTTGAGTGGCAAGCCTTCAAGGATCGATCGGTTGTACTCCTTGATAACGCCGACGCTGATTCCAGCCTTGTCGTCCGCGATTACGCGTTCAACGACTCGGTTGCATACCTCGACAATGTTGTCGATCTCCTTCCCGAGGTACGCCTGCGACTGCGGCAGTGGTAGGTCGCCACCGATCCGCTTTTGGACCTCCTCCTCCGAAAGCGTGTTGCCTTCGATGCTCGCAGTCCCGTGTATCCCTTTGGAGAGGTATACCTCATGCAGGGTCTTCGCCACCGAGGGCGTAAGAGGGACTCCTGCGACGTGCTCACACTTTGACCCAGCCTCACCTAGCAAGAGCCAGGTCTTGTAGTTCAGGCGGTTCAGGTCAAGCTCAAAGGTGAGCCATGGATGTGTTTCAAGGAAGCGATGGGCGGTCACGTTGTCGATTATGGCATACGTTTTTGTCCATGAACGCTGTCCCTTAGATCCGTCCTCGCTCCCGTCCGTCAGATCGCGCTGACTGCTGGTCAGACGAGGTCGCGGGATTACGTCGTCCCCAGCAGGGTACGGAGATGGTCGCGTTCTGCCTCCGCCGCAGCGCGCGCCGTATTCGCAGCATCGAGTTCGGTCGTGAGGTCATGGACCTTGGTTTCCAGCGCCGCAATATGCAGCTCTAGCCGGCCGATGCGGTCACGCAGTGGCTGCAGCATTTCCAGCGCGGCGCCTTGGATCACGCGCGCGGCCTGCGCCGTGTCAAGGCTGGTCGCTGCGGACTCTCGGCGGCGGCCGAAGATCCAGTTCACGAGTGCGACGAGCGCGCCACCGAGCGGCGCCGATATCACGGTGGCCAGCCACGCCGAACTCATTCGGCATCCGCCAGCGCCGTGGTGAGTTGCATCGCGGCCGCGGCACGGACCACGCGCCGCCGGTCCCGCATCGCGGTCACCGACCGCGTGAGAGACCCTAGCGCGACAGCCGAAAACATCGTGATGCTCGCCCACGGCCGGCCATCGAGCGCCGACCACATCACGACGGCGTAGACGCCGAGTTCGACGCCGACGATCATTGCGCCGAGGGCTTCGAGCGCGAGGCCGTGCAGGAGGTGCCGCGCTGGTACGGCGACACCGACGAGTGCGAGCCCTGACCCGACGAGGAGCGCGACCTGCCACACGACCGCGATAACGCCGCTGGTCTCGTCTGTCAGGCTCGCCGCGGCTGCGACGTCTGTCAGGTACAGGACAGCGAGTATCGCGACACCGAGATAGCAGGCGACCGCTACCGGGTGGTGTCGTGACGTGATCGCGAGGGCGCGGGCAGGCATGGGGGTTAGTCGCTTCCGGTGATCTGCTCGGTGTTGGTGGCGGACGGTCCGCCGCCCATCGCGCCGGACCCGACCGACGTCAGCACGGACACGATCGCGGCCGTGGCGGCGATCCCGAGCGCCTCGCCCCAGGTCTGGTCGAGGACGCTGGTGCCGACGACGATGAGTGCGACGAGCGCCTGCGCGAATGTCTTTACGGCGCGTTCGGTGGTTGCTTTCCAGAATGCGGCGGTGGTCATTCGTTGGCCTCCATGATGTCGAGGATTGCGGGCACGAGCCACAGCAGCGCGGATAGCGCCACGGATGCGATGCCCGCCAGGATTAGGACGGGTGCGGGCAGCCTCATTGCTTCAGTCGTTTCGCGAGTTCGTTCGCGACCTGCCCGGCGATCTCATCCGGGATCGCAGCGGCAAGCGCTTTCGCGTCGATGACGTGCGGATCGCGACCGACGAGGGTCGCCACACCCTTACTGATCGACAGCGTGGAGCGGCGCATCTTGTCGAGCACGGTCCGCATCGACTCTGCGCCGCTGCCGCCGTTCACGTTGAATGCCAGTTTGTCGATTTTCTCCAGCCGGTCCTTGATCGCCATAAGCGCGGCGCGCTCGTCTGCCTTCATGTCGTCCTCCTGGATTGCTCCGCCAGCGAGGATCGCGGCGGCCTGTCTGCGTAGCGTCGGCGCGTATGAGCCGATATCGATTTTTTGATTGGTCCACTCCGAGTGCCCGCACGCGTGTGTGAGCGGACTCGTCTTAGTCAGGTAGTGGTACGCGGCGACGATCTTCGGGTACGCGACGCGCTGCGCGTCCGTGAAATCCGTCCCGTCACGGCCGCCGATCGTGCCCTCGCACTCGGTGCCGAACACCGAATCGTTCCCGCTCATGCCGTTGTATCCGCCCGGACCGGCGTGGTTCGCCATTCCCGCAGCGACCACGATCGCGACACCGTTACGGTCCAGGAACACATTGCACAGCGGCCCATCGAGGTCGGGTCGACCGTAGATGCAGATGCCGAGCGAGGGACGCGGCCCGCCGGGGCTCGCGGTCCAGTGCGACACCGACCCGGTTGGATTGAGTCCGGACCAGCCGCGCGTGCCCCAACCGTCCACGACCTCGACCGTGAGCCCGAAGCGACGCAGTGCGTTCGGTATGCCTAGTTGGTACGGCATTACTCGACCCGCCCGTCACTGTCTACATTCCGGCCCTGTCGGGAATCCGCCGCGGTCCGCGCCGGGACCGATCCAAGAATGCGGAATCCGTCGCGGTCGCGCGGGGTCCAGCCGTCTACAACCTTCGCCCGCACGCCGAGCCGCCGCAGCGCATCAGGCAAACCTGGATGATTTGTCATTACTCGACCCGCCCGTCTGGATCGGTAAGGCCCTTCGCTACTGGGTCCTTGTCGGGGTCGTAGGGCTCGATCGCGACGTCGATCGGCGTATTGGCGTAGTCAGCCATGCGGCTGTCACGCTCCACATCCCAGCCCTGCCGGGTATCCATAACCATCACTCCTAGACGTGGATGCGGGGGAACAGCGCGCTACACGAGATCCAGCCCGTGCCGCTTCCCGCGGTTAACTCGATCTGGCCATTCGTGCGGATACGCAGCCCGGTCACGCCGTTCTGCCCGTGCACGGGTACCCACGAGTCCGCGACCTGCAGAGCGCCGATATGGTCGCCAACATTGCCGATCGGGTTAGTCGTGGAGGACGACGCGACGATCATTCCGTCCGTGACCAGGCCCGCCGAGGTCATGCGCCAGCGCAACCCCGGATATGACTGGGAACCAGCGAATGTTCCCCAGGGCGAGTTGTAGGTGACGGTCTTCCAGTCACCGATCATGACCCGCTTGTCGATGATCTGCGTCGCGGTCTGTGTCTGTGTTGACGGCGGCAACACGAACGTCGCCACGAGCAGTTGATAGTTGCCGGTTGGCGATTGTGTGGGCGATGTATCCACGCACTTAGCCGCGATGATGTTCGTCGTCGGGTTCAACTCGATGACGACGTACATCGTGCGGCTAGTCGCCAGACTGTTCGGGGTGAACGTGACAGCGAGCGAGGTCGTGTTCTCGTACATGTGGCCGTCGACCCACGCGCTACCCGCGGACACGTTGATCGTGTTCACCGGCCCGACGCTGACCGCGAGGCCGGACACGACACCGGGCGGAGACCACAGCCGGCCCATGCGCCGCCATTGGGTCTCGGTCGCGTTGTCGCCGTTGCCGTCGTCGAACGGGTAATACAACTCTGCCATGCGGCTACAGTGACCGCGGGCGTGTCAGTTAGGCGGCGCCCTCGATCTGCTGCAGCCGCCGCGACGTCTCACGCTGCCCATTCACCAGCGACACCGACCCGTCCTCACCCACTACCGGTGAGAACACGACACCGCTAGGCGTCGCCTCCCACTGGACCTGTTGCACGCGGTCCACGATTTCCCGCAGGACGATCGGGCGGCCGTCCCATCGCTGCCCGTCGACCACGACCCTGACCTTGTCCCCGAGCGCGTAATGCTCTCCGTAGGTCAATGCGGGCGTGGCCTCGACGCGGATCGTTTCCCGCGCCCCGTTCTTCGCCAGTTCGGCCTTGTTGTCGGCGTGCATCTGCGTCTTATCCGACTCCGACCGCTGGTCACGGAACAACTCGATGTGGCGGTGGTAGCGGAACTCGTCCGCTTTCGCGTCCTGCGCGATGATCCGCGCCGTCAATTCACCCGTGCCGGCCGCGATCACCTGCGTCGCTGTCGGCGCCGACTTCCGCCACGTCAAGTCACTGACCGTTCCCCGCCCAACACTGAACACGGCCCACATCGAGCGGTCCTTTGGCTGGTATACCTCGAATGTAGGGTGGCCGCTCATCTCACGCGTGATGCGGAAACCGACGCCACCCTTCAACGCGGCGCGTTGCAGCGTGTCCAGCAGCCCAGACCAACGCTCACGCATACTGATCGTTGACCCGGCGACCGGGTCCGGCCCCATCTGCAGGTTGCCGTAGGCGCGGCTCCACGTCCCGAGCACCGGATCACCCATGCGGGTGTGGTCCAGCGCGTACCCCATCATCACGGTCGACGCGGTACCGCTGCGGCGGTCGTGTGACTGCGTGGTCTGGATCTCCGGCCACCGCTGCGGGTCCGGGTAGATGACGCGGTCCTGCAAGATCACTTCCTCCGTGACGCCCCACACCTCACACATGAGTTTCCCGGTTGCGTCCGGGCTGATCTCGTAGTCCTCCATCGGGCCGCTCGTGAACACCGTCCCGCCGGCCGTGAACATAAAGATCGCGTCCTCAGTGGGGATGTCCTGCGAGTCGTACAGCGGGAAACGCGTGTGCCACGCGCCCACGTCGCACCACGTCATCGTGCCGCTCGCTGACGCCGGCGTATGCACATGCCGGTTCACGACAGCATCCGCGTCCGCGTCCGAACCGTTGCGGCGCATCCACCACACGCCCAGCGGCTGCGCCAGACGCGGCGCCGGGATCGCCCCGGCCCAGTCGATCCCGCGCGTGACCGTCACGTTCCCGTGAGTGACGTCCTCAGCCATTTACTCGTCCCCCGTACCCGATACCGCTTGCGGGCCGGTGGACCGCCACGACAACCACCGCGTCCGGTACTCCAGCACGATCCGGCTCGTTGGCCCGGTGCCCGACATGGACGCGCCGATCTCCTGACCGTCCGCGGTGATCGGCCACAGCTGCGACGGCCAGATAACGCCGTCCCACACGTCGACGCCGAGCGCGGGGTTGTCGCCGTACCCGCCGACACCGATCGTGGTCGCGAGCGGATCAAAGTCCACGTTGAACCGCGCGCCGGTCGGCATCGCACGCCCGTACCGGAACGAGTCGCCGGTGCTGCTGTAGAACTCCAGTTCGTCGAACGGGCCGTATGCGGTCCATGACGGCCACGACGGCGCGTCCCCGGTAGTGCCTGGAACGAACGATCCGAACGTCGCGTTGGGGTTCAGTTTGATAGGGAAGATCGGGAAGAATTTCCGCTTGGTGTTCTCGCTGAACGTGACGCTCGTCAGGGCGCTGTCGGACCAGAACGGGTCATGCGCGCGGAACCGCAACTCGCCTAGCCACCACGTATCGCCTTCGCGGTCCCTCGACAAGTCGCCTTCCATACCGCCCACGAACGAACACGTGAGGAACCGGTCGAACCCTTCGGACGTGATCCGCAGTAGCCCGGTGCCGCGTTGCGGCGTCAAATGCTGCAACAGCCGCGCCCACTTGTCGAGGTATTCGCCGCGGCTGCGTGCCCGGATCATGACCGCGAGGGTCACGTCCCGCGGTTCGTACCGCCAGCCGCGGAGCCGTTCACCGTGCACGCCGAGGCCCGTGATCGCGTCGAGGGTGTGCGGTGGCGCGTCGAGGCCAGTCGTCCCGTTTTTCAGGACGCGGATGGACCGGGCACTGTCGCCGTGCAGCGTGATCGAATCCCACGTGGTCCCGATCTGGTGTTGCCACTGGATCGTGGTGGTCATCGGTCGCCCCTTGAGTCGAGGTAGTCCATGAGCTCGAGTTCGCGGCGGATCGCTTTAGCGGTCTCGCGCGGGTCCCCGCCCGCTTGGGTGATCGCGAAGTTATAGGTCTTCGTGTCTCCCCCACGGGTCGTCTGCGGCGCCACCACCGTCACGCTCCCGCCCTGCTGCCCCGGATCAGCAAGCACCTTCCCGCTCGCGCGCGCCGCGTAATCGAGGACGTCCATCGACCGCGCCGACATGTCCAGCGGGATGAACGCCTCCTCCACGTCCATGCGGTCACCGCTCACGATCTGGTTCGTGCCGGGCTGCAGCATCCGCGCCCCGGCAGCAAGCGACAGCGACGGGCGTCGCCCACTGACACGGTGCCCATCGACCACGCTCGGCACACCGCCGCCAGCCATGAACCGATAACCACCCTGGTACACGCCGCCGGCGGCAGCGCCACCCCCGCCCAGCAGGCCGGCCCCCAGGCCTTTCACCACGCGGTACTCGGTGACGGTGTAGCTCTTGTCGTTGACCTGTTTCTGGTTCAGCGTTTCCAGGTTCGCTATCACGTTGCCTGCGTTGTCGGTGATCTTGACCGATCCATCGCTCAGCGTGGTCGTGTTCAGGTCGATGTCATCTAGGTTGCTGATGACCGTGCCGCTGTTATCGGTCACAACGACCGTGCCGTCATCCAGCGTCACCGTCTTCAGGTTCAGTTTCGACAGTTTGTTGATGGTCTCCGGGCTGTTGTCGCTGATCGTGATGACGCCGTTCGGCAGCGTCGTCGTTTTCACGCCCACGCCCTCCAGCGAGATCACGGTGGCGGCGCTGTTCGTCGAAATCTTCACGTTCGGGTCCGTCAGGTCAACGATCCCGGCCTTCTCGATCACCGCGTCCAGGTCGGCCTGGGCCACTTCGTCGCCTTCGACCGCGACCAGCACCTGGGTCCCGTCCTCCAACGTCTCCAGTTGCAGGCCGAGCGCGTTAAGTTGCTCCTCGACTTCCGGGAGCAGCGGTGCCTCGACCGTCACCCCGTAGGTGCCGTCACTCAGCAGAGTCGCTTTGCCGTCGATGGCATCGATCGCGCCCTCGACCGACTGCACCCCGGTCAGGGTTAGTTCGGTGACGATTTCTTCGGGCATTCCGCTGTTGATCATGTCGACGACGGACCCGATCCGGGCCTCGGCTTCGGGGCCGTTGTCGGAGATCTTCAGCATTTTCGTGCCGGGGATCTGTTCGACCTCGAACCCTAGGTCTTTGAATTGCTGGACCGTGTCCGCGGTAAGTGCCGTAGTGACGATCGTTTTTTCGTCGGGAGCGTCGATGATGCTGGAGGCGAGCAGGTCGGCTTGCGCTGTCGCGTCGAGTACGCCCGGCATTGTGACGAGCGTGGTCGAGTAGTCGGGGATGCTGATGACCTGGTCCGCGTAGGCCTTCGCTTCGTCCGCGGTCATCCCGAACGAGATGGCTGTGTCGATCAGTGCCGCGCGGGCGTCTTTCTGCGACGCCGTGACTTCCGTGATCGATGACCCGTTAGCCGCCATCGCCGCTGCAGTGTCGTTCGCGCTCTTCGCGATGTCGTCCAGCGCGGCCTGGTTCGCGCGTCCCGCCTCGGTATCGATGTCGAGTGTCGCTCCGTGCTCGGCCAGAGACGCGTTAGCATCGTCCAACGCCGACTGGTACGACCGCTGCGCGGCCGACAAGTCCAGTGCAGCGGCAGCAGCGTCGTCGGCGGCCTTCTGCGCCGCAGCGATCGCTTCCGCTTGCGCGTTGAATGCATCCGCGGCTAGTTGAGCCTCACCAGCGGCGTCGGACGTTGCCCCGGACAGTTCACCTTGCGCATCGGAGAGCGCGTCACTGTGCCCCTTGGTGGCTTCCATCTCGCTGCCCATGCCCGCGAGTTGTTTGATGTTGGCCTCGATCGCCTCGCCCTCATCGGTGAGGACCGAGTGGAAGTTTCCGCCCTTGTCCGCGACAAGCATCGAGTTCTTCGCTTTGTTCGCGGACAGCATCTTGCTTGCGTAGTCGTCGAGTTGTTTCCCGCCCTGCGCGTAGGCAACGATCAGGTCCGACTCGTTCAGGCCAAGTTTGTTGTTCGCCTCGATCAGCGAGTAGGTGGCGTCTTCACGCTTCTTCAGCAACTGCGTCTGCGCGACCTTAGCCACGTTCGCGTCAAGAACGCCGTTGCTCTGGTCCAACGCATCAGCGAGTTCCCGCGCCGCGTCCGCGTTCGCCTGTTGCGCCGCCGCCGCGTCCTGGTTCGACTCCTGGAATAGCGACAGGAGCGTGATCCCCGCAGTCACCGCGAGACCGAGCGGGCCGCCGAACGCTCCCGTGAGGCCACGCATCGCGCCCTTCATGATGCCCGCAGCACGCGTCGTGCCCGTCGCGGCACTCATCACCGACTTCGTGATGCCCTCACCGCCAGCACGCGCGTACCCGTAGGCCTGCATGAACGCCGGGCCAACATCGCGCGCGTTCGTCGCTATGGTCTTGATCCCGGTTGCCGCACCCGTGCCCATCTTCGCGATTGCGTCGCCGCGACGGGACAGCAGTAGCGCAGCTGCGGCGGCTGCCTGCAGCGGCTCGGGTAAGTCGCTGAATAGATCGGCTAGGGTGCCGACGACGCTGATCAACGGCGACGCGGCCTGCAACAGACTCACGAACCCGTTGAGGCCGACAAGGCCCACGGAAGCGGCAGCCGACGCGATCTCGACAAGCCCGTCCACGAGGTCCGGCACAATGTCCGTCAGTCGACGAATAACGTCCTCAGCCTGCCCACCGGTCTGGGTGAAGATCTCCAGCTGCGCGGTCTCGAACGCGGACTGCAGCGACGCGAGCGCACCCGACAGGCCTTTGCTCTTCGCTTCCGCGAGGGCCTGAGCGTTCCCCGCTTTCGTGACTTTGTCCGCGAGTTCGTCGAACCCGTCCGCGCCCTGCCCCGCCATCGCGACCGCGGCACGCATCGCGTCCGTACCGAACGCCGTGCTAGCTGCAGCGTTGAACTGTTCCCGCGTCAGGCGGCCCTGAGCCGACGCGAGTTGCCCTGACAGTTTCTCCATGCCGACGAACTCGCCCGACGCGTCATACGCCGACACGCCTAACTGTTCGAGCGCGGCGGCCTGCTGCTTCGTTGGAGACGCGAGAGCGAGGAGCATCGATTTGAGCGAGGTGCCGGCGTCACTGCCTTTGATGCCGGCCTGGGCCATCGCCGCCAGCGAGGTGACCGTGTCATCGACGCTGATACCGAATGAGTGCGCGACCGAACCGACCTGCGCGAGGCCCTGCCCGAAGTCGCTGATCTCGCCCGTGGCGGCGTTCGCGGCGCCGGCGAGCGTGTTCGCGACCTTGGACGCCTGATCGCCGGACAAGCCGAAAGCGTTCAGGCTGTCGGCCGTTAATTCGGCGGCGGACGCCGCATCTGTTCCGGCGGCGGCAGCGAGTAAGAGCGTGCCCTCGGCGGCGGCCATGCTGTCGCTAGCGGACAGGCCACCTTTCGCGAGAATCTCCATCGCCGTTCCCGCGTCTTTCGCAGACGCGGCAGGTAGGAGCGTGGAGTTGCCGAGCGCCAGGGCCGACTTCGCGGCCTGGTCCATTTCCTTAGCGGTCGCCCCCGACGCCGCCTGAAACTGGTTCATCGACTGCTGGTACTGAGCCCCAGCAGTGAACGTGTCTTTGACGAACCCGACGATCGCGGCAGCGCTGAACGCCTTTGCCAGGCCGGATCGGAGTTTCGAACCCTGTGTTTCCGCGCGTCCGGTGGTCTGCGCGATGGCCTGGTCTGACTGCTGCAGTTTCGTGAGCAGTTCGCCGTTATCAGCGGTCAGAATGTAGGCGAGGGTCCCGACAGTCGCCACAGCGCGGCCGCTCAGTCGTCGAATAACTCCAGGCCCGTGTCGGGATCAGGCTTGTCGTTTGCTTGGATAGTGGGGTTCTCGGTGTCAACCCGCTTGCGTTGATGCTGTTTCGTGGCGCTCGTGGGCGGCAGGTACAGGTACCGGACGCGGAACCACCGCCACGACCGTTTCTGGATCTCGTCAACGAGGTCCAGGCCGTAATGCTGCTGGAAATCGGACTCGACCAGTGGCCACGCCACCAGCAGTTCCGTGTACGGGTTGAACCGCGGCGCGGCTAGCCGATCGAGGTCGACCGAAGGGTCGATCCAGTCAGGCCCGTCAGGATCTAGGAGTTCTCCGTCTGGGCCAATGTTTCCCCCAGGCTCTCAGTGGCCTGTTCCAGCTTCCCTTCCCAATGCATGGCGGCTACCTCACTGCCGTACATGTAGTGGATGAGGAGGGTTTGTTGCAGGTGCCGGATTTGCCGCAGCGTGCAGCCGTTCTCGGCCATCTGGTCGCGGACCTGTTTCGGTATGAGGCCGCGGGAGACGCGTTCTTCGATGTCGGCTTGCAGCAGGGGGTCGTTGACGGCGGACGCGTCACCGGCCTGGATGCGTTTGCGGAGGTCTTCGAGGCGTAGCCGGTGTTCCACGATCCGCATTCCCAGCAGCGCCGGGAGGTCGTCAGCGCTCGACGGGAATCCGTAGGTGTGGCCGTTGAGCGTGAACGCGACCGGTTCGGACTCGTGCTCGGCCATGAAGTCGCGGACTTCGGTGTAGAGCATGGTTGTTTCCTTGTCGGGTAGGAATGGCCCGGTCCGTGTAGGGCGTCGCTGGAACCCAGAAGGGCGGCGCCCTACGCGGACCGGTTCGTCACGGGGTCTCGGGCTCGGTGGCGGGGATCAGGACCATCTCGCCGTCACCCGACAACTCCAGGTTGAACGGGTTCAGGCTGGCCTTATCAGCGCCGCGCGTGCGGAGGTGAACGTTCGCCCAGCCCATGAATCCGGCTCCGGTGACCCGGTTTGTGCGGCGCACGAGGATCTGCGCCTCGTCACCGATCGCGTTGGCCTTCTCCTCCAGGAGCGCCTGAGCAGCGTTGTAGGTGCGGGACCCGTCCGCGGCCTTGGTGAACGTCTTCGTGCCGTCGCAGGCGATCGCCCAAGCGCGGCCAACAATGAACTTCGAGTCCCAGCCTTCACTGTCCATGTCGGTCGCGTCGACTTCGGTGCCGTCGACGGTGAGCGTGTTGGACTGTAGGCCCGGGACGGCCGCCCACACTGGCGTTTCGGCGTCCCCGGTGTTGATCTCTAGTTTGTATTCGCGGGCCAGTTCCTTGCCGGTCTGCTGAGGAAGCGGTGCGGTCATTGGATTCCCAATCTCTAGGCGCTGTAAGTCACTCGGAGGACGAGGGACCACTCGTGTGCGTTGCCGCTTTCGTCGGGGCCTAGCGGTGTCGGCATGTCTGATAGTGGGAGTGCCTGTGTCAACAGGTAGGTGGTCCCGGTGTCGGGGTCGGTGATGGTGGTGTCGGCGCTTCGGGTGTCGTCGCCGAGCGCGCGTAGCAGGTTCTCGGCTAGTGCGCGGCCGGGTTCGGTCAGGTCGCTTTCGGTCCCTGCGTGGCGGACGACGCCGCGAATGTCAGCGGTGACGACGGTGTCGAGGGACGCGGGTTGGCCGGTCGGCTCGAGCCACCACGTGACACAGTCGACCGGCGCGTGGGGTTGGCGGCCCCAAAATGATTGGATGCCGGGTTGGCCGGCGTCAGTGACGAGGCCGGTCTGTGTGGCGTGCTGCGTCCACGCTCGGAGGAAACTCACGCCCGCAGGGTGCGCTGCTGCGTGTCACCTGACGGCTTTGCGGACCTCGGCGGCGATGATGTCCCGGTATTTCGCTTCGTTCTCTTCCGCGGTCAGCGCGAGCCACTTGTACCGTCCGGCGCCCTGGTACGTGAGCCCTGGTTTTTCGTGGACTATCAGGGCATACGGGGTGTTGTACGAGACAGTGGCTTGGACGTGGCGCGAGTTGGTGCCCGCGAACGTCACGGCGGCACTGTTCCGGAGGGTGCCGGTGTCGAGGGGGCAGGTCGCGCCAGCGTCACGCCGCAGCATCTGCCCGGCGACCTTCACACCCGCGTTCAGGCCGCCCTGCGCTTTGCCGCGGTAGTCGCCGTACTTCCGCCCGCTGATGCGCGTGTACGTCGCCATCTAAGTAACTTTCACTTCGTGGTGGTACACGGTGCCGTCGATCATGACGAGTTCGTCGACCGCGACCACGGTGTGCGTCTCGCCGCGGTACGTGACCGTGTCGTCGAGGCCGGGGGCTGGCGACGCTGGCCAGAACAACAGGCCGCTGTAGGTGCGGGTTCGGCCGTCCTTCCCCACGACGGAACCGGTTTTACGTTCGTACCGGACGCGGACAGTGTCGGCGGGTCCGTACACCGGGCCGCCGCCGCCCATACCTGTCAGCGCGCGGTGCTCGACCTTGTGCGGGCGTAGGAACATCGGGATACCCATTAGTAGGCCCTCGCTCGCGCGACGTTCAGTACGCCAGCGCTGCGCAGAAACGCCCACACGCTCGACGACAACGGGACTGCGCCGCTCTCGCTCGCGTTGCCGCTGCTAATGCTGACGTGCCCGATAGAGATCGAATCGGAGGAGCTGCCTCCGGTGTCCGCTTGCCACTCGATCCAAGCGACTAGCGCGTCTTCGAGGAACATGATCTGTCGCTCGGTCGGGTCGGTGGGGATCGTCGCTATAGCAGCGAACGCGCGTAATGCCCGTCCGAGCGACCATTCGATGTCGTCGGGGCGTTTATCCGGCGCGATGAGGCCGCTGATCGTGGTCGGGCGTACCCATTCTGGTAGCGGCATGTCGTCACCTTCTGCTATGGCGTGTCTGTGAGGACGCGGAGAATGTCGGCTAGGGATTGACCGACGGGTCCAGGGATTGCTTCCACGGTGGGGATTGCGTCCGCCAAGTTCGCTAGTTGCGCGGCGCGTTCGGCCGCGCGTTCTTCGTCCTGGGCGCGGCGCGTGGCGTCGATGACACGGACAGGCCACTCCCCCACGCGGACACCGCTGCTCATGATCGCGACGCTGGAGCGTTGTGGTAGCCAGTCGGCAGTGACGTCCGCAGGCACGTGGACGGTGGTTGTGCCGTCCGGGTTGCTGGTGCAGTCGAGTGCGTCGGTGGTGCCCGCGACGACGGCGATCGTGCCGCCGGTGGTGGTCGCGGGCACCGTGACGTCGGTGGTGACGCCGGCGTCGATCACGGCCTCGTTGTCATTCACCGGCGGGTTCCTCGCTGGTCTCGCTGGCTGCGGGCTTGGCGCGTGGCTCGCGGGGTTTGCGCGGCTTGCGCGGGGCGCGGCGTGGTTTCGGTTCGTCGACGCGTCGCCATCCGTGGCGGGTCATGTCGGCGTCGCTGTCAACGTTGGCGCCTGACAGCGTGATCCATCGCGCCATTACTGTGCCTTCTTCGGGCCGCGGCGAGCAGTAGCCTTCTTCGGCGGGATCACGTCGTCCACGATGTCGGCATCGACAGCGTCATCCTTGTTCGAGTCGTTCTCGACCGGGACAGCGTCAACAACCGCCGACGCTGCCGCTTCTTCACGCATACGTCGCGTGCCTAGTCCCATAACGAGTTCCCTCCAGATAGTTATGGACCTGCCCGTGGGCAGCACCCCGACAGTGCCGCCCACGGGCAGGAGAATCAGCCCTCGGGCTCTGGCTCCGGCTCCGCGTCGGCGCCGAACTTCACGATGCCATCCGGACGCTGCGCGAACGTCGCGTAATGCACGTCCGCAGTCAACAGAGTCGACTTGTTGCGGGTATCGCGCTCGGTCTCAAGCATGATGTTCCGCTTCATCGCGAGCGTCATCGCGTCCTTCTCCAGCAGCAGCGCGCCAGCCTTCGCCTTCGACGTCACCACCACGGGAATGTTCCAGATGAAACCGACCGTGCCGCGGAGCAGCGTGGAACCCTGACCGGACTTCGACGCGTCCGTGAACCGGTCGTCGCGGCGGATGTTCTGGAACGCGGCGTTGCTGATGAACCACGCCGCGAACATGTCGTCCTCGGGCTCGTCGTACAGGTCCAATGCGCCCAGCGCGGCGTCGATCGACCACGGGTCCGTGATCGACTTACCGGCGGCGGTGCGTGCAGTGGTAGCGACGTCGCTGTCCATCTTGAACCGGCACGCGTCCGCGATCTGGGACGCGGCCTGTTGCTGCGGGTTGCCCATCGCGCGCAGGATCGACTCATCCGACAGGATGGCGCCCTTGCCGACCTTCGCGATCGTGACGGACGAGGTCCCGGTGTCCAACTTCTCGATGGGGATGTCGCCGTACTCTGCGACGGTCTCAGCGTCGCCGATGCGGTTCCACTGCCCGTAGTTGATGGTCTCGCCGGGCTGGCCGACGAGCGTGTCGTCGACGGTCACGTAGGGCATGAACTTGACCTTGGCGCGGATCGCGGCCTCGATCACCGGAGCGTAAACCTCGGGGACGATCAGGTCAGTGGCGGTAGTTGCGCCAGTGGGTGCAGCCATGAGCAGTACTCACTTTCCATCCAGGAATCGGTTGTGGTTCCCGGATGACCTGGTCCGGTGCGCCCTCGGTGAGTGGCCGTGGGGTGATTCCTCGGTGGTGCCTGCCCGCTGCTTGCCCGCGCGGTCCGGGTTCGGTTCACATGTTGTGGTGGTGCGTGTCAGCCTGCGGCTTGTTCCTCGGCCGTGAGGCGCTGGAACTCGCCGGGGTGTTCGCGGTAGACCTTGGTGCGGGCGTCGATGCCCATGCCGCGCCATTGCGCGAGGGTGAGTCCGGTCTGCGGTGCGGGCGTCGGTCCCCCGGCGGTACCTGGAACGCTGGTCTGTTTCCATTCCGGGTACTCGTCGAGGACGGCAGCGATGCGAGCCGTTACCTGCTCGGCCTGCTCGGGGCCGGTGAGTGCGTCGAGGCCTTCGCGGTCGACGAGGCGGGCGACAGCATCGCGGCGGTCTTTCCGCGTGTCTGATCCGGCGATCGCCGCGTAAACGCGCGCGTTCAGGATCTC
The DNA here is from genome assembly GCF_004382795.1 of Cumulibacter soli. NCBI lineage: Bacteria > Bacillati > Actinomycetota > Actinomycetes > Geodermatophilales > Geodermatophilaceae > Cumulibacter > Cumulibacter soli. Next base: position 181,099 of record NZ_SMSG01000006.1, read on the forward strand.
CGCGCGGGCTTCGGTGCGGGCCTGCTCGGCGAGTTGCTGGTACTTCTCGACGTCCAGTTTCGCGGCGTCCAACTCGGACTTGCCTGCGCGTTCCGCGGCTTCGGCGATTTCGGCGTCATGCTTACGCTGCTGCTCAGCGAGACGGTCCTGAACGATCTGGTTCACCTTCGCCTGCTGCGCTTCGCTGAACCGCTCGGTACTGCCTGCGGAGTGGGCGTCGATCGCGGACGGCGCGGCGGCTGCCTGCGGTGGTTCGGTGGGTGCCTGCTGTTCAGTGGCCTGCTGCTGCGGGGCTTCTGCTGCGGGTGCCTGGTCGGTCACGGCGATTGTCTCCCTGGTCGGGTCCGGGTTGCTGTCCGGTGCGGACCGTGACACGCCGCGTGTCAGTACGGGGCGTCGCCGGGGCGCGGTACTTCCCGCCACCGGTTCCGTTTCAGGGTGTCGTTCGCTTTCCAGATATTCACGTGATCTGCGAGCGCTGCGCGGGCGTCCTTCAACCGCTGCGCCCGCGCTGGCGATATGCCGCCGGTCGATGCTTCGACGTCCGCGAGGAGTCGTTCACGGCGCACGCGGCGTTCGAGTGCGCGTTGCTGCTGCGACGCGCGGTACCCGTCTGGGTCCGGTTGACCTGGCGCCGGTAGGTCGTCGTACTCCGCCCACCAGCCGTACACGGCGTGGCGGCAGTTCGGATGCATGAGGCCGGCGGCGCGCGCCTCGTCCAGGGTCGCGCCGGCGACGTCGTCCGTAGCCCCGTCGACGCGGAGTACGCGTCCCTCCCACGGTCGGCACGCCGGGCATTCTCGGTGCGCGTCAGACACGACCACGTAAGGCGTGCCAGCGTCGGCCGCAGCTGCGAGGGAGGACCGCGTGTGCGCTGCTTGTGCTTCGGTCCGTAGCACGGTTTCCGTGTAGGTCGCGGGCTGCCAGCGTCGGCCGCGTTTGTCGTGGAGGACGTGGACGCCGTCGTCGATCATGCGTTTAGCGGCGCTGCGGGTTGCCTGCTCGAGTGTCGCCTCCCCCGCGGCCATTGCGGCGTGCGCGTCGCGGAGTGCGCGGCGCGCGTTGTCGGTGAGGCCTTGGATGCCGTACCGCCACTGTTCTCGTGCGGTACGCACGTTCGGCAGGTCGCCGGGGTCGGGCATGCCGGAGTCGATACCGGCCCGCCGCACTACGTCAGCGAGACCAGCCATGGCGTCGTCCCCGATGACGGCTGCTGCGGCGATCGCGGGCGCGGCGTCGTTGAGGCGTTGCTGCGCGGCCCATTGCCACGTCAGTGTGGTCTCGCCGCGCCTCGGCAGCAGCGCCTCGACCACGACGCGGACGACAGCGTCTTGCGCCCACCACACGACACTCATCAGTTCAACGATAAGTACGTCGATGCGGTGCGCGAAGTCCCGGCCCGCGCGGCGGATGGCTGCGGCGATGCGCCGCGTCAATCCCCGGTCAGCCATGGGTTATCCGATGAGGTCGAGCGGGCTGGTCGTCTTGTTCTCGTCCATGATCCGCCGGACCTCGTCGTCGACCTGGTCCGGGGATAGGTCGGGTTGGGCCATGCGGACGCTGGTTTCGATGCTGATTGCGCGGGCGTCCCGTAGCGCCTGGATCGTCGACGCGGTCTCAGCAGCGTCGCCTAGGTTGTCATCGGACCATTCCAGGTTCAGGCCGTCGACCATGCCTGCGTCGGGCAGCCCCAACTGTTTGTCGATGGCGAGCATCCACTGCGCGGCGCGGAGGACGGCGGGTTCCCACGCCCGCTGTTTTCGGCCGAGAGTGCGGTACGTGCGGCGTTCGCGGAGTTTGTGACTGGTGCCGCTGATCGCGCCCTCGACATGCAGGCCGAATGTTTGCGGCGCGTACCCGCATGAGGTGATGATTCGTTCGGTTTGCGCGAGCGCGGTCGCGGCGAAGTCTTGGACGCGGAGGTCGAAGTGCACTTGCTCGACCGGTAGGCGGCTGCTGGCGGTGCCCTGGTCGAGGCCTTTCAGTTCGGTGAACACTTCGTCGTCGAGGTCGAGTGCGCCGTCAGGGCCGAGTGCGCCCTCAGCGACGAGGATGCGGGCCTGACCGACGCGGATCTCCCGGTCCCACGCGGACAGGGTCTGTGACAGGGAGTCGATGTCGGGGAGGCTGCTGGCGTGGTCGGGTGCGCCGTATTCGCCGCCGCGGTACCGGCGCCAGAATCCGTTACTGACGTAGGACGGCAGCATGCCTTTCACGCCGAAACCGGTGAGGTCGATTCCGCCGTCCTGCTGGACGATGTCGCCTAGCGCGGCCGTGGAGGGGTGGTCAGCGAGCGGGCGTACAGCGCCCAATTCGTTGGGGTTGGTGGCTTCGCGGAGCGCGTGCCACACGCGGCCGTCCTCGTGACGTTCGATGTGCCTCCATGTCGAGGTGTCTGCTTCGGTTTTCGCGGGCAGCGTGACCACGAACGACACCGCCGTCAACACGCCGAGCGTGTACTCGGGGACCGCCTGGTCCTGCCCGATCGCCTGCAACGTGGACCGGTCCGACAGGGTCGTGTTCCAGCGAGGTACGAGCCACGCCCCGCCGGTCCCTGACGCGATGTCAGCACCGGCCTGCAGCGCGGCGGCGACCCGGTCGCTGAGTTCTTCGAGGCGCGTCTGCTGTTGGCCGCTGCCGGGTGCGGTCAGGATCGCGGGCGACCCGAACAGCAGGTCGCTGGCGACGGCGGCGACGTCACCGGCGATAGCGGCCGGGATGAACGACCGGGCTCGGTGCGTGTCCACTTGGTCGGTTGCGCGGCGTTGCCACCACTTCCCGCGGGCCTTCGCCGGGGTCGAGGGGGTCTGCGTGAGGACGTCCCGTTCGTCGCTGGTCCACGCCGCGACTAGCCCGGTGAGGTCCCGGATTTGTGGTTGGTATGCGAGGGGCGGCCAGGGAGTGTTAGCGGGGGCGTCAAGCGGCAGGACCATAACCGGAATCGTTCGGTTATGAATGTCAGCGCGCGACGCTATGGTTCCAGGCAAAGGAAACATCGCAGTGATGTGCCCACAACCTGGAGAGCTTTCATGCCCGACGATGACGACAACGCCACGTGGACACCACAGACCGACCCGGACGGGTACACGAGGGCCGAGTTAAGACCGCGCGATAATCTGCTGAACTCGTTGCTGAGCATCATCTTCGATAGCGAAGCCATCCCTGATGAGGCGTCATTTTCAATGACAGTGGTGACGGGTGGAGCCCTTGTAAGTGGAATCGTCGTTAGCCAAGCTGTATTCGCCCGACGCGTCTCTGATGGACTTCGTCAGGCGAACGGTGGCGATAACTTCGCGTTCATCGTTGACGAGATCGTGAACGCCCAGAGCGAACTAGACGCCGAGATTAAAGCGGGTCGCGATGGGATTGCGCCGGCAATCCCCGTTCGGTATCTGCATATGCGCGATGTGACCGTAATGTCAGGGGGCGGGCCACTTCAGTTCAGCAATTGGCGATGCCGGCTAGAGTCCATCGACGGGTGGACGTTTGGCAGTCTGGGCTAACTGACCGAGCGAGTTAGTCCACGGATGCGGCGGCGGGAGTCCGACACGAACTCGCCGTCACCCTCGGGCACCGGGGCAGGCGCGAGCCACGATCGCCACTGCGACCGGAGCGCCATCACCCCATACCTGAGCGCGTCCACGCCGTGATCGTTCAACTTCACCGGCCGATCCTCGCCATCGTCCGCGGCCTTCTCATCCCACACGTACCCCAACAGTTCGTCCCACAACGCGGACGCATCCGCGCGATGCACAACGAGGTGCTGGTTCTTGAACAGCGCGGCGACGGACCGGATGCCGTCGAGGACGGTGTTGTCTGCCGAGCGGACTGTCCAGCCGTCGCGTCGGAGTTGCTGTCGGAACGACGCAGCCGAGGGGTCGACAACGATCGGGAGGCTGCTGGTCGCGTGGCCGAGGCCCTTCACCCACTCGCCCAACTTCGCGCTGGTCTCGCCGTCCGTGAGTTGGCCGTCATTCCTGCCGTCATGCCGCCACTCACTCGCGGCAGTGATCCGACGCCGCGACTTGTCAACGTGAAGGAGGACGGCATGGGTCGGGTTCAAGGTGCCGTAGTCGAGCGCGATCAAAGCGGGCGCGCCCGTCACCTCACTGGTGGTGTTCGCTTCCTCTGACAGGGCCTCGAAGATCGCGCCCTCGGCAGCGACCCAAAGGCCGTCGATGAACCGCTTATAGAACAACCCCGCGAGGGAGCGTTTGAGGCGCGCTTTCTCCTGCTCGTCAAGGGCCGGGTTGTCGTCGAGGGTGAAATGCCAGGTCCGCATCCCGATCTCTCGGGCCTTGTCGATTTTCTTCCGTTTCAGCCAGTGCGCGGGGCTGTCTGGGTTTGTGGTCGCGAAGATCTTCGCGCCCTGGCTGAACGTCGTGATGTGCCGCGTCTCCAGCATCGACCAGTAAGACTCGTTCGGTAGCAGCGTGGCCTCGTCCACGTATGCCCCGGCCAGGGTCAGGCCGCGGATTCGGGACTCGGCTTTGGCGTCGTTCGCGCCGACCATGTGCACGCGCCGCCCGAACAACCGTCCTTCGTTGGCGCCGGCCGTGTGGGCTAGCGGTGACGCGTCACCGAAGTACGCGTCGATCTCGTCGAGAACGTTCCGGCGGATCGTGTCTTTCGTTTTCCCGATCATGATCAGCGGGCCGGGTGGCGCTAGTGCGTCGACGTAGGCGCACCACGCGAGGACGCTCGCTGTTGTTTTCCCGCTACGGACGGCGCCTTCCCATAGGTGCAGTGGGTCGGGTGATCGGAGCGTGTCCCGGATCGATACTCGCTGCTTCCGGCTCAGCTTCGCGGGTTTCATTCGTCACCGTCGTCGTCGAGGCCAGCGACCAGCCGCTGAATCAACGCGGACGCTTCACCGCTCGTCGCCCGTTCCGCTTCAAGCCGAGCGAGATCATTCGCCGTCTTCACCAACGTCGCCGCCGACGTAACGAGATTCCGAATGTCGCCAGTCGGCGGGCGGTCGAGCGTGTGCTCGGTGTAGGTGTTGTCTTTACCGCCGATGTTGAACACGAGATGCGGACGGCCGAGCTGCTGCAGGAACTCGCCCGCCCGACGCAACGATTCTTCCTGCAGGTTCTCACGCCGCGCCGCGTTCCGTTCACGCGCGGACTCATGCGCCGCAGACACCTTCGACAACGCCGCATCATTCGTAACGCCATAACGCTTGCACGCGTCACGCACCGTCGACCTCGAACACGCGAACCGCTCGGCAACCTCACGCAGCGAATAACCGGCAGCGCGCGCGTCGGCCATCGCTTGACGCTCCTCAGCGGTGAACCGAGGACGACCACCACCGGCCACGGGCAGCCCTCTCTATCGCGCGCGCAAGACACGGCACTGCCTGTGCAGTGCTTGGGGTGTCAGTGTGGTGTGGGTGGTGTTTGTGGACCTATGGGGAGTCGAACCCCAGTCCAGCGTGGTTCCGCGTGCGGCTTTCCTCGCTGTCGATACCTTCTAGGCCCTGCGTTGGGCGGCCCGTGTAGTGGACAGGCAACCCAACGCGTCAAGGTTCTGGCGCCGGGTGTCAGCGTGGCGCGTTCGGTATCCGCTTATTGAACTCGGCGTTGCTCTTGTCGCCCGCGCAGAGCGACGTTGAACTTGGCCACTATGTCTTGTCGCTTCTCGATGTCTTGTCGCTTCTTGCTGTTCTCGTCGATCGCCTGGCCGAATGCCTTGTAATAGCGAGCGATCAGGGGCTCATAGTCGAGGTCGGCGCCGGTCATCCCGGCGACGACGGTTGCTTGCCCTTCTTCATCGTTCTCAACGTTGAGGGAATTGGCCTCAAGGTAGCGTTCTTCGGACGGCGTGATGGGTCGAGTGGTGTGGAATCGGACAGAGACACCGATCAGATGGTCGCCCTCGTCGGTTTCGAGGATCTTCACGTCATCGGTGGTTATCTCATCGGGGCCAGTGATCCCTGGGATTTCGGTCATGTTTGGTCCTTTCGTCGGGAGGGCCGCTTTGTGCGCGTCCATTGTGAATAGGCCGGTCGGGATTTCGTACCGCGTTTATGCGGTTGCGCGACCAGCTTTGCGGCGTGCCCGTGCTTCCTGTTCGTATTTTGCGTGCGCGTCCCGACATTTCCCGCAACGACACCCCGGCCAGCGGCTGCTGCCCATGTACCGGGATCGGGAGCCATGGACGGGCCGCAGGTCGCGGTTCGTGATCGCGAACAGCTCGCCGCGTTTGCGGGCGGGGAGTCCGGCGATGATGCCCATGTCGGGGTCGCGGCCATGTTCGAGGAGGCATTCGAGCGCGACGGGGCACGTGTTGCAGACGAGGATCGCTTCGGCGTTGATGTGCGGAGGTTGGTCGGCGTCCCAGGATTGGACGGGTAGATCGGATTGGGCGCAGGCTGCTTGTTCGGTCCAGGCGCTGGGTCGGCCGATGGGTGGCGAGGTCATGCTGCGTCCTTGCGGTGTTGGGGTTGGCTCGTTAAATGCCACGCGGTGCACCGGCAGCGGTATGCGGCGGTGGGCGGGTGGCCGGCGGGTAGGCCTTGCGCGGTGAGGTGGCCGGTGATGGTGCGGGAGTAGGCGAGGGCGCGGGTGGCGTCGCGTTTGTTGCGGAAGGCCCGTTTTTCGGGGTGTGGGCAGCCCGGCCGCGGGGCGGCTAGAACGCGGGGCCGCATACGGGGTCCTCTTTGATCTGGTTTAGGTAGGTGCCGAACGGCGTCCAGCCGTCGCCATGGTTGACCTTTACCGGGCGGCCTTCGGGGTTGCCGTCGGGGCCGTCGGTCATGTGGAAGATGACGGCGATGTGGTCGTCGGTAGGTCGATGGCTTCGATCAGGTGTCTCATTGGTCCCTCCAGATGAACGGCTGAGTGACAGGTAGCGGATCAGTCATGACATGGCCTCCGGATCGAGCAGGGACGCCTGCCGCATGTCCATGTCGTACTTCTCCGCGTAGCGGTGCATCGCGACGGCGCATCGCCCGCGGCCGACATGCCACGACGGCGCGGGGAACCCAGGGATCTCGGCATGCTCGGTGCCGACGCGTCCCGCTTTCATGCGGCGCGTGATCGGCTCACCGCACGCATAGCAGACTCCTGGCTGCGACCACGCCATTTTGCGGTCGAGGGCTTCGCCGGCTCGTTCGGCCCGCTTGTCGTCCACGGCGGCTTTGCACGGGTACGGGTGGCCGCAGCAGGAGCACAAGGGAATCCGCTCCGACTTGTAGAACCACCAGAACCCGCCGCCGTGTGACGGGTCGATGGTGAGGCCGAGGTCGCCTCGGCTGTTCTCGTGCCTGTTTTTCGGTCCGTGCAGCCGGGTCAGGGTCACGCTGTACGGCAGGCGTCGATCCCGGAACGGCTCGCTATATGCGTTGATCCGAGCGGCTTGCTCTTCGGTGGGGTCGTTGGTGCGGACGTGGGCGACTCGCCAGGCGGCGTAGTTCCACGCGACGAGGTCCCCTTCTTCGGGTCGCCTCGAGTAGGCGATGCGTGCCCCGGATGGCGTCATGCCGAGTTCTATCGCCCATCCCCTCAAGTCGCTCATGGCGTTGGTCCTTCTGGTTGGCGTAGTACCGGCCGACCGTCCGAGTACGCGGATAGGTGGTGGCGTAGGCGATCGTTCTCAGCGGTGAGATTCCATACCTGGGCGAGTAGGTGTTCGGCGTCGTGGTCGCTTTCACTGAGGCGTCGCTTGAGGTCGGCGACCACGGCGCGAAGGGCCTTGATTTCTGCCTTGCCGCGCGTCATCCCTGGTCCTCCTCTACTGGTAGCCACGGCGTGCAGCGGCGCGACACGACAAAGTCATACGGAGACTCTGCATGAATCGGCGGCACATACTGAGCCACATCCTCGTAATCGCGAAACGCGCCATTGTCGTCATCTACGAATAGTTTTCTTTCTCCGCACTCGGTAGTCCAAAATGCTCGGCCCCATTCCTCAGTCATCTCGGCGCGTTCTGCTTCCAGGGCGTCAATGTGCGCGAGCAGCAGTTCCACGTCGCGGCGTTGGTCGGCCATAACGACATAGGGCCGGTTGGCTTGCGCCGTGCGCCTGATCGCGTCGAGCCTCTCGCTAGATAGACGCGTCATCGCTGGACCTCCTCGATTTCGTAGCCGCAACTGCGCCGTGCGACTATGACGGGCATGTCTGTCATGATCGGCATCCTCGGTGGTGTCCTCGGCTCGCTCATCACACTGGCCGCTGGGCATGTGTACCGCCGTATCGATGACCGAAAAGACGGCCCCGATTTCGTCGTCGTGATGACCGATGACGACGAAGGCTCGCACCCGACGGCGGGCAGGTTGCACCTGGTGAACGTAGGGCTCGGAAGAGCGGCGCGACTCCACCTGCGACCCGTGCGGTTCGCGCGGCTCCGCGGTGTCCAGGCGGTCCCCAAAGGCGCCATGGTGGACAGCTGGAAAACACTCTCGTTGGCGCCCCGGGAGTGCGTCGAACTTTTCGTATTCGTGGGCGCCACCCACATGTTCATGGAGACGGGTAAGCCGTGGGCTATCGCTGTCACTTGGCGCTCCTCTCGCCGGTGGCGTCACCGAACGACGGTGCGGATTGAGCCGGTCGGCACAGGTATACAGGTGACTCCTCTGATCGCAGCGAAGCTTCGTGGGCTGCTCGAACATCCGGATGCATGAGTCCGCGGACCTTCGCGTATATCTCAGGCGTAAGCGGCTTGCCATGGACTGTTCCTGGCGGGTCGGGTGGTTCGGGTCGACGCGGTCGGCGTTTCTCTAGGCGTCGTAGCCACTCGCCCGCTACGACGATGGGCGCGCTTCCCGCTATGCCCGCTGCTAGGCCGATCCAGAGCACGTCCCAGTATCCGCTCATGGTTTTGCCTCCTCGGTAGTGGACAGCAGAGCGCGAAGTTGTGCGGCTACGCTCTTCTCGTCGTGTATCCGAGTCGAGTGGTATCCGTCCAAGGCAAGGAACCGCTCGTACACGAACACCCGCTTGCTCTCTAGGGCCTCGGCTGCTTCACTGAGTGCGTCACGGCGGCCAGCCTCGAACCCGGCTCGCACAGCAGAGCCCACGGCGTAGCACTCGTCGCGCTTAACGTCCCAGTCGTCGTGATACATGCACCGCGTCACGTCCGCACCATCTAGGTGATGGACAGTGATTCGCTGGCACACATGCAATGTCATCTCATCCCGTATCGCGGCGTCCAGAGCATCACTCATCGCTGGTCTCCCTTGCTGTCTGAGCGCAGCGAGCGGACGACCGATATGCCTAGCGACGTCAAAACGGCATCCGTAATCGCGTTCGTGAGATCCCGCGTTGCGAGGGTGTGACCGTCGCCTTCGATGTATGCGAGGTCGGCCGCGTGGCTAGCCTGCGACCACTGCACTTCGGTCAACCCGGCCAGGCCTCGATCAGGTACCCACCCCATACCGTGATCCAGTTGCCCGCAGGACGGATGCAATAACCCGTCGTTGTGCCAAGCACTCCCGTGTGACGGGGACGGGCACCATGCGCAAATGTCCGCGCCGATTGCGTAAGCCACCTCGTCCAGCGTCTCGTTGCGGATCGCTGGGCGTGCCACTGCGAGAGCAGCACGAGCCACATCCACATGCACCGGCATCACGCCGGGCACCGTCTGCCCACCGGGACCGCTATACGGCAGGGATGCCGTCAGAATCGCTTCGGCTATGCGCTCGATCAACTCGTCGTCGCCGGTCATGACTCACCGCCCGGCACGTAGACGATGCGGGCGCCCCTCACAACCATGCGCTCCAGCGGAAAGCCCTCGGTAAATCCGGTAGTCACCCACCTGCCCGCGCTCGCTATGTACTGCGACGCCTCGCCATCGCGGTCGACCACGACCACACCGTCCACCAGCCGCGTGCGCTCGGTCAGAAACGCACCAACGACCGGGTCGACAGGTTCGGGCGCTACCGGCATTCCGTGCTCGATCGCGTAATCGATAGCGATCTCGGCGTCCGGCAGATCTAGGACGATGCCGCACTCCCGCTGATGGTCGATCAAATCCCGCACGTGTTCTTCCCTGGTCCTCATACCTGGTTCCTTTCCATAGCGAGCAAATCGAGCTGCAGATCGTCATCCGCCCATTCGAGGCGCTCCACCTCGACCCACTCCTCACGGTCACGAGTGACGATCAGAGCGTCACCGTCCAGTACGACGTCGGCACGGCCGTCACGTAGCCGCGAGAGACGTTCGCGGCGGGCTTCGGCTGCCGTGTAACCGGACCAGTCGATGACGCTGGTCTCGGTCCATTCGATGTCGGGGTACTTGATCGTCCGGGTCACGGTCAGGGTGCTCACGCCGTCGCCTCCCCAGAAGTAGCAGCGGGCCGGATCTCGACCCAGATGCCCGCCGTAGCGCCTTTCTCGATCCGCACACCACCCGACACGTTGCGCCAGTGATCGGGAAAACCGAGAACGTCGCAGACCCCATCGACTAGCGGTTTCCTGGTGAGGACGGGATTGTCTGTATCGCGGTGGCGATTGTCGGTCACGACCCACACGAGGTCGATCACGACCGGCGGCATGACGCGGACACGTCGAGCGCGGGTCTCCTGCCGCGTCAACGTCGCGGCGATCGCGCGGAGCGTCTGCGTGGTCCTGTGCCGCGGCGCCCAATGCCCGCGGCGATCATTCAAGGACAGCGGGGGCCGGATGTAGCCGGGGATCTGGAACCGCACCGTATCGGTCACGCTACGGCCTTCTCGGTGAGGCCGATCATGTCCAGGAGGACGGCGGCGTCAGCATCGTGTCGTTGCGCGTAGGCGTGGACCTGCCGCGTGGCGGCGTCACGGTCACGCTCGGTGATCGGCCGCGTTTTCAGCGTGGTGAGCGCGTCGGCGAGGTAGTTGAATCCGCGTTGGTTCCCGGCTGGTAGCGGGACACGCGTGGTGGTAGTTTGCGTGGTTGCCATCATGCTTCTCCTTTGTCTTGGTGGCCATGCCCCCGGTGTTCCCGCACGCGGGGGCTTCCTCATATCTTGCCGCATTGCGTCTCAAATCTCTACACCGTGAGACATGAACTTCAAGCCGAATAGCGACAGGTCGACTTCGAGACCTCCGACGTTGCCGGCAAAGTCGATCCATCGCAGGTCAGGTACACGCGGCCGTACCACAGCTGCACCGATACGGCGGCGGGGTCACCCCAGGAACGGACGAGGGTGCCGACCTGTTCGGCGGCGTTGGGGTGGGCGTGCTGCCACGCATGACAGTCGTGACAGGCATGCACGATCGAGCACGGGCACCAAGGCGTGATGTTGCGTCGCCTGCGGCGCGCCATGTCGGTAGCGTCTCGACGTCCGCAGACCTCACACTTGCCGCGCGATCGGGCGGCGACGAGCGCCCTGCACGCCGTTTCAGCCTTTGCCGTGAAACCGCTTCTAAGGCGTCGAGAATTCTTCCCCGCCCGATCAACCCCAAGGGGCATGTGAACGGCGTTCTCTGGCGCGTTGGCATGAGCCACGCACCATCGCTACGCGCTTCAACGGCGTCTTTCTTTCCAACATTTGCTGATTTCCTTCGTTCCGGGACTCGCGCGTTACGTTTCGTAACGCTTCATACGAGAAGTAGTCCAAGAAGGTTTGGGTTACGGGTCAGGTTCAGGATCAGGAGAATCCCTCGGAACGCCTAACGCCGTCAGGACATCACGGGGATAGGCTATCCCTCGCAACGACTTTCACCCTGGGGATAGGGCATCCAATAGGCATTCCCTGACATCGTCTGGCATGTCGAGGATGGCCATTTCCTGCGCGATGACGTCGAGCAGGTGTTCCGAATCGACAGCGCGGATTGCCGCGACGATCGCAGGAACCCGCTTCTTGTTCCTGTACCCCTTGTCGTGCTTAATGAACGACCGCACGAGCAACTCGCCGGTGGCCTGGTCGAGCACGACGAACCGGGCCGACTCCAGCACGATCAACGCGCCGCCGATCTTGCCCGGTGTTTGGTCTTCGGCGTACCCGGCCCAACGGCGCTCGGCAAGCGTCAGGACGCCGCACGATGAGATGTCGGGTTGGGTGACGAGGGCGAGATATAGCCATTGAGGATCTGTCGGCATCTTGCGGAACTCTCTATCTCGCCAGATCGCCGACAGGATCTGTCCGTACTCCCGCATTTGTTAGAACGGTGGCTCGTCGGTGGTGTCTTGAGTGCCCCAGGGGTCCGGCTGCGCGCCGCCCCCGAACCCGCCCTGCGTACCCGCATGGCTGCTACGGCTGGCCTTCTGGACCTTCGCCGTCGCGTACTTCAACGACGGCCCGATCTCGTCAACCTCAAGTTCGGTCACGGTCCGCTTCTCACCCTCACGGGTCTCATACGAACGCTGCTTCAACCGGCCCGTCACGATGACGCGGGACCCCTTATCGAGAGACTCCGCCGCGTGCTCGGCCATCTCCCGCCAGCACGAGCAGCGCATGAACAACGGCTCGCCGTCCTCCCACCCGTTCGACTGACGGTTGAACGAACGCGGAGTCGAGGCGACCGTGAAGTTAGCTACCGCCAAACCCGCCGGCGTGAACTTCAACTCCGGTAGAGCGGTCAGGTTTCCGATGATCGTGATGAGTGTTTCGCCTGCCATGACTTCACGCTGCTTTCTGGTTATCGGTGGTAAGTAGGTCGGTTGCGTTAATGCGGGTGCGGCCGGGTGACACTGCCGGGAGCGACGCGGTCCACGCCGGGCCAACGCTGACCAGGCACCGGTCGTTGGTGGCGGAATGCTGCCGCATCCACTCGCCGCGGCGCGCCGCTACCTGGCCACAACGCACTACCCATTCCCCCGCGATAGCGAGAGTCGACGGCGCCTGCGACGGGTCCAGGTGGCCCATGATTGCGTCACTGACCGCACCGATCGGCCAGTCGCCCGGATCAACGGTCGGCTTGATGACGACGTCAGCCGTGGACGGGAACAGCCCGCCGGCCTCCAGAACCTGCAGCGCTCCCCCGCTCGTGACGATGAGTTGTATTTCGTGGGGAGGTTGCCCTTCGGGACGCCTGCACGCACCCGAGAACGCGTTCAGGTGTTTCAGGCCGTCGCGGGTGAGGACGAACTGGTCGTCTCCCCAGCCCGGCCCGTCACCGGCGACGCTCGCCGTCGCGGCCACGGTCGCTTTACTGTCCGTTGTCGCGGTGACGCCGAGCCACCCATCGGTGGTGTGCAGCAGAATCGACGCTTCGGGCGTGAGCGTGTCGCGTGCCGTGAACGCGTTCGTGTCGCGGACGGCAGCGAGCAGGTCAAGTGTCGGGATCGTGATCATCATGCGGTCTCCTTCATGCTTTCCATGAACGCGACCAGGTCGGCCACGTCGAACCGGAGGTGTTTCCCGACGCGTGCCGCGCGCGGGGACGGTTTCCCCAGGCACCGCCACTGCAGCAGAGTCTGTTTCGGGATGCCCATGTAGTCGGCGGCTTCCTGGGTGGTGAGGTACCGCGGGATCTCGTTGGTCATGCCGCTTGCCTTCCTGTGAGTGCGCGGAGCATCGGCGTGACGCCCCACTTGTTGATGTGTTTGCCGTGCGTGCCTTTGTCGCTGGATGCCGTGTATCCCTCGAAAGTGAGCAGTCCCTCGCGGCGCATGCGGTTGAATACGGACCCGATGACGGCGGTGTTGACGTCGGGCGGGAGGAGTGGCCGGACGTCGTTCGCGGTCAACACGTCCCGGCCCGAAGCTGCGCGGACGATCGCGGCGCGTACCGCGTCCCGGTCGGGCTGGTTCGCCGTGTACGTCTGCTGCATTCCCGCGTCTGCGCGGGTCCGTGCTTCCCGTACCGCTTCCGCGTCGGTGCGTTCCGGCATCGGCGGGACCGGGTCACGGTTCGGGTCAGCATGGACCGCGTTGGGTTCGGGGCGTCCGCACAGCCCACCAGCGCCAACCCGGGCGCAGTATTCGGGCGGGTCACCCGGCACGAACCCATGCCCGGGCGTCTTGCGGCGCGTCATGCTGCACGCCCCGCATCGGCGCACCGTTCCCGCCGCATCGCCGCGGTGAGCCTCGCCGCGAGGTCGGTCAGGCCTCGTCGACGCGCTGCGGTCTGCACGGTCGCGAGCAGTACGCCGTTGCGTCGCGCCCACGCGACGAGGTCCCCGCCGAGGTCAACGACTTCCTGCGCCTCGTCAACGGGGCGGCGTGGCGCGGTGCGTAGGCGGCGCGGGAGCGGGTGAGCGATCGACTGGCCTCGGAGCATCCGCCGATGATGTGGCTCGCACAGCCCGTCGCAATGGTGGCGGCGCGCGCATTGCAGGTGTGAGCAGTATTCGCGGCCGGTGATCCACGGTTCGCGGCGCGTCATAGGTCGTCACCGGCGAGGTGGATCGTGTGCGCAGCGTCGGCTAGGAACCGGCTTGCTCCGGCTAGCGCGTCCGCGTCGCCGCCGAGGTACACGGGCTCGTCGAGGCCCGGGGCGTGGAACCACACGCTCTCCGAGTTGTATTCGATGCCCCACGTGCCTTCACCGCTGTCGCGGGTGATCATGTCGCCGTTCTGAAGCGTTGCGCGGTCGCCCATGATGTCGACGGTCTGCGGTGACTGGAGCGCGCCCGCGATCGCTAACAGTGCGTGCACGGTCGCGGGCTGCGCATCGACCAACGCGAGCTCCTGCGCTTTCTGGTAGTGGTCCGTCATTTCGTGTCCTCAATTCGGATCGTCGTGGTGGGTGCGATCCATCGCAGGTCGACACCGGGCGCGGGCTGGTCAATCGCGACACTCGCCGCGTGCGCCAGGGCGTACTCGACGCGGGATGGTTCGTAGTCGCGTTGCCGGACGTGCGGGCCCGCGTCGTAGTCGTGGTGCGTGTCGCTCATGCCGCATCACGATCCGGTGTGACGTCCAACGACGGTTCGTCTTCCGCGGCGTTAGCCGCTTCGCTGGCGTTCTTCATCTGCAGCGCGCGGGAATTGATCGCGGCCTGGACATCCGGGAGCCCCCTCGCTTTACGCCACAGGTCCTGGAGAGCCTCCACGCTCTCGGCGGCGTCAATGAGCGCTTCCCACGTCGCCATGTCTTCGTCGCTCTGCGGTTCCGCCTGCTCGACGCCGGCCGGGCGCGCCGGCGCTGTCTCCTCGGCGGTGACGTCAGCGTGACGGCGCTCGGACACATCACCGTCAAGGACGCCCAGCCACCGCCACAACTGCTCGACCGTGAACTCGCCGCCGAGCGGTTTCGACACGTCCGGCGTGATCTTCAAGGACTTCACCCCGGTCAGGTAAGCGTCCCCGAACGCCCGGAACTCGACGATCGCGGCGACGTCGAACGGCAACGACTTATGGGCCTGGACCTTGCGGTCCTTGTCCTTGGTCGGCTTCCCGTCATCGCCAATCACAGTCACGACGTCCTGCCGCGCGGTAATCAGAACAGGGCCGTGGTGTGCGCGGAGCGCGTCCATGATGTGGGTCCACCGCTGCGCGGCGAGGTTCCACAGATCCATGCTGATGTCGGCGCCGTCCGGGCCGACTTTGCGTTGTTTCCGTTTCGCACGTTCGTCGGCTTCGTTCTGCGCCATGTCGCACAGCAGATTCCACAGGCGTGTCGCGGAGTCGAGCACGATCACATTCGGGGCGCCGTCCGCGGGCTCGGCGGCTGCCGCGTCGACGGCGTTCAGGATGCCGCGGTACGTGCCGTCGTGTTCGACGATTTCGAACCGCGCGCCAGGGATCGCGCCGTACTCGTCGGGATCATCTTCACCGATCCCGATCCAGAAAGTGCGGCCGACATGCTCGCTTGCGGACGCGGCTGCAGCGCTGTAGGACTTGCCGACCTTTTCGCCTCCGGTGAGAAGAATGATCGGCCAGGAGGGTTTGCCGGTTGGCTTACGGGTTTTGATCGCCATGGCTAGGCCGCCTTGTCGGTGGTGAGGGCGTTCTTGATCGGGGTCAGGCGCCGGGACACGCTCGGTCGCCGGTACTCAGCGACCAGGTCCGGGTGCGCGGCCTCGAGTGCTTTCGTGTCGAGGCGGCTGCTGGTGACGGACTGCCACCGAAACAACGGCCGGCCGGACGCGGCGAGGTATTCGCGGTCACCGATCGCGGCTTTGATCTGCTTGTCGATTTCCGCTAGCCGGTCCTTCGTGGCTTTCGCTTCGACCTGCAGCGCGTCACGCTCCGAGTAGAGCGCCTCGAAAGCTTCGGGTATCGCGGCCTCAGCGACCGACTCCGGCGCAACCACGTCAGGGAACCGGGCCCGTAGTTCGTCGTCGGTCGTGTGTAGCGGGTCAATCGGCGGAGCCGTCCCGGTTTCCACGTACCGCCAGAACTTTTCACTCTCATAAGCGATCCGCTCCTGCGCGTTCGCCTCGCGCTCTACCCGCTCAACCCAGAAACCCACGCCGGGAACGAGCGCAGCGAACCACACATGCGACCGGCCGGTCACGAGCAATTGCTGCTGGCCTTGCCACCAGAACTTTTCCGGCACGCGGCCGTCTGCCCACTCGGCACCGGCTTTCGCCCACTGCGTGTGCACCTTGCACTCCAGCACGCCGCCGTCAGCAGTAAGACGGTCGACGCTGGCGAGGAGGTGAGGGAATCGGCGGGAACGCGCAAGCCCATGGCGGCGTACCACGATGCCGGTCTGCTCAGCGAACCGAGCGGCGACTACGTCTTCGATGTCGCGGCCCATCCGCAACAACTCGTCGTCGGATTCCTCGGGGGCCTCCGCGCTGGTCTTCTCTGCCCAGATCCCATAGGGCGTGTCGTAGGCGCCGTCGACATTCAGTACCGAGGCGATCTCGCTCGCGCCGATCCCGGTGCGGCGGTGGGCGAGCCAATCGGCGCGCGAAGCGTCAGCGCCGAGTACCCGGATCGATCCGGGGCAACGCCAGTCATTAGTGGTGGTCATTTCTTGGTCCTTTCGTGGTGGCCTAACGGCCGAAGATTTGTGCGATGACGTGACCGGCCAGGTACAGCACAGTCAGCACCGGAGCCGTGAGGAACACGGCGACAGGCCACACGGGCTCGTCCCCCGTAGTGATCGGGTCGACGCGGTCGGCGGGGTTCATCACGCGGCCCGCTTCCCCATCAGCCAGTTGTCGAGCCATTCGCGGCGGATCCGCCACAGCCCGCCTTTGCGGCGCTGCACGCCCTGCAGTTCGCGGGACTCGCACGCGACACGGATCGTGTACGCGCTGTAGCCGGTGTATTCGGCGGCTTCGGCGGTGTTGAGCCAGATTTTGGGTTCGTTCATCGGGGGCCTCCGATCGTGACGGCGAGACGTGCGCCGTGGGTGTGGATGGTGGTGGTGCCGGCGGTGTTGACCGCGAATGTCCGCCGCATTACGCCACCGCCGGAACGATGGACGGCTCAGAGACGTGCACCACGGACGCCTCGAAAAGCGCGCTTGTGGCGATCCCAAGTGCGCCCGCGATCTTCTGCGCCGATACCAACGAGCACGTGTTTCGCTGCGACTTGCCCGTGGTCGTCAAGAACGACACGAGCTGCACGGAGCAGCAAGCCTCCCGGGCCAAGTCCGAAGTATTCATGCCCTTCACGCGCATCTGGGCGACGAGCAGTGACCGCTCTCGTAAACGCACTATGACCCTCCATGCGGGTAGCGCCATTTCGGTTTCTCCTTTGTGGTTTCGGGGTTCCCGCCCCGGCCTGTTTGACGGTCTCAGTATGTCTCAGTTGTTTGAGCCATGCAATGCGTTGTAGACACTTTTTTCTACAAGGTGCTGGCTGTAGAGCCCGGCACGGCGGGCTGAAGCGAACTACACCGTTGTTTTTTGTAGAAACCGCGTCTACACGGATGCTTGCCAGTTCGTTGGGTTGACCTGCGAGACTGAGACAGTGACCCGACTAAGCGAGCGCCTACAGCAGGCCAACGCCGAACGCCAACTCACGGTGAGACAGATCGCCGATATTGGCGGCGACGGCGTGGACAAAAGCACCATCAGCCGGTACCTGCGAGGGCAGCATCCAGCCAGCCCACGCGACGACGTATTACAGACTTTCAGTAAGGCGCTCGGGGTACCGGTTCAGGAGTTGCGGGAACTCGCTGGTCGACCGGGCGGCGAGGCGGCACCGTATAAGCCGCCGCCAGAGGTCAACCAGCTGACAGCGGTGCAGCGGCGAGCCCTCGACGGGATCATCCGGGCGATGGCTCAGCCACACGAGACCAATACCGAAGTATCGACGGTTGACGAACTCGCCAGCGAGCGTAAAACTCCTGTCAGCAAACCCACCCGTTCCCATCGATCCGCAGCCGCACCTTCGCCGTACAGCGATGACGCCGGCAAACGCATACGACGTCAGCAGGACGCCGACGCCGAAGACTCGCAGGAGTAAGAACCCGCACCAACCTGGAAAGCTCGCGCTAAGGCAGCGGCGCGCCCGCGTCGCCTGCTTCGTCGCGCCTAGAACGCCCGGGAGGGCACCATGACTGCACCCACCACGCCCCCGCCGTCCACCGCCGAGGCGAAGCAGGGAAGCACCCCTAATCCGGGCGGGTTCATCCTGATCGCGCTGGCGGCACTGCTCATTCTCGTCGGATTACTCGTCGGCTCGTCCGACGCCGGCCCAGAGTCCTTCTGCGGCTCGCACTTCGACCCGTCGACGAACGAGATATGCGGGACGCCTTCCGGCACAGCGGGAGTGTTCGCATTTATGCTGATCGGCGCCGGCGCCCTGTCGGCCATCATGTCCATAGTCGTCTTCTCGCTGACACCTCGCCGTCGGTGACGATCACTCCAGGTCCCAGGCAGGTCGCGCAAGGAGAACATGAGGTTGAGCGGGTCGAGCGGGGATTCGACCACTTCCTCCTCACGCACAACGGGGCGTTGACGCTGCACGACGCACACCGGACCGTCGCCTACCCGCTACCGCTGGACCGCGCGCGACTCGGTGACCTGACGATCGCCCGCGGCTATTACCGCACCAGCCATGGCAGCGAGTACGAGTTGCGGTGGCCGTTCGGGTACGACGAGTCTCACGATGGGCCGGTGCTGCCGACTCCGACGCGGGGTCTGGCGCGGGGGCATCACCATATGGACTGGCTGGGCGTGGTGAACGCGCTCCGCGCCGCACGTGAGGACGACGAAGGTTTGGCGTTGCTGTTGGAGATGCTGCATGCCGCGAAAGACGACGGGAGCGTGCTAGCGGCGACGTGGGCCGAACGGGTCTGCGTCATTCTGCGGCGGCAGAAGCGGTACAGCGACGAGCTCGGGGTTATCGAGTCCACGCTGCATTGCGTTCCGGCTCGTCATGGCGAGATACTCGCTGGCAGACTCCCGCGAGCACGCGACCTCGCCGGTCGAGTGCGATCTATCGCGCCTGTCAAGTCGACACGCCGAGACTTGTCCGAGTAGATCTGTACGGTCGATCGCATGACGCACTGGCACCCGTGGCGCGCACTCCGCAACCGCGCCGACATCGACATCGTGTGGACCCGCGGCGAGGGGTCCCGCACGATCTGGCACGACCAGGGCGTCACCATCGAGATCGACACCACCGCACTGCAAGCCACCCGCCGATGCGTCGCCGCGCACGAACTCATCCACATCGAACGCGGCATCCCCACGAACGGTGGAGGCGTGCTGGCGGCGCGAGAGGAACGCCGCGTCGACGCTGAAGCAGCCCGCCGCCTGATCCCCATCGACCGGCTCGCGCATGCCCTCGCCTGGTCCACCAACCCACACGAAGCCGCCGAGGAACTATGGGTACATCCGCACGTCCTGTCAGTGCGGCTCGCTACCTTGACCGACGACGAGCGAGACCACCTCGCCGGAAGGGGCGCGATCCTCGACCTGTTCGACATGTCCGCTGTCCGGTACTACCAGCGGCTCCTCGCGCTCGTGACGACGCGTGAAGCGATCGAGCACGACCCGATGCTGTGCTCGCGAGTGCGGCGACAAGCAGCGCACCGGCAACGCGCCCGGAACCCAGAACGCGTCGGCCTCGGCCGTGGCTAGACCACCGCTCACGATCGGCACCTGGGGCACCATCACCACCACTACCCGCGGCACACGGCGCGTGGCGAAAGCACGGTTCCGCGACTACGACGGCCGGACACGACTCGTCGAAGCATCAGGCCGAAGCGCAGCCGAAGCAGAACGACGCCTCAAAGCCCGACTGATCGAACGCGCCGCGCCCAGTGACGCCGACATCACCGCGGACAGCCGCGTGAGCGTGCTCCTCACCTACTGGGCGCGGGAGATCGAGGAATCAGACCTGGCCCCCGACACAAAGCGCCTATACCTGGGAACGCTGCGCCGCGAGATCACGCCCGCCCTCGGGAACCTCGTGATCCGCGAGGTCACGGTCGCGCGGGTCGAGGCGTTCCTGCGCGCCGTCAAAGCAACCAAGACCGTGCACGTTGCGCGGACTGCGCAGAAAGTCCTGTCCAGCGTGTGGGCTGTCGCTGCGCGGCTCGGCGCGACCGACCGCAACATCGTCAAAGACACGAGTCCGGTAGCGGTCCCGGCGAAGGCGGTGCAGGCTCTCACGGCGCAGGACGTGCGGGCTATCCGCGACGGCCTACGTACCGACAAGAAAGCGCGCGCCGCGGACCTGCCCGACGTCGTCGATATGTTCGCTGCCACCGGCCTGCGGATCAGTGAGGTTCTCGGCGTGCGGTGGGACGACGTCGACCTGGACGCGGGCACGGTGACGCCGCGGATGCGGGTGCAGCGGATCAAAGGCCAGGGCCTGCACCTCACGGACCGGCTCAAGACGAAAGGCAAGCGAGCGACGCTGCAACTGCCCTCATTCGCGCTGGACATGCTGCTGCGGCGCCGAATAGAGCAGTCGGCGCCGAACCCCCACAACGTCGTGTTCCCGTCGCTGAGGGGCACGCTGCGGGACGTGTCAAACATGGAGCGGCAGTGGCGCGACGCGCGGACGCGTCTCGGGTACGGGTGGGTCACGCCGCACACGTTCCGTAAGACGGTGGCGACGATCGTCGCGAACGCACTGGATGCTCGCGCTGCCGCTAGCCAGCTGGGTCATACGACGTCGGCCACGACGGAGCGGCACTACATCGAGCGGTCGGTGACGGGGCCTGATGCGCGGGCGCAGTTGCAGGCGTTGGCCGGCGGTGATTCCGATTCGAATTCGTTGGGTTAACGTTGGATCGGCGCCTGTAACCAGTATTTATAGATGATGCCCTGACCGCGTCTCCGCAGGTCAGGGCATCAATTCTGGCTCCCCCGGCTGGACTCGAACCAGCAACCGTTCGATTAACAGTCGAATGCTCTGCCAATTGAGCTACAGGGGACCGTTGTCATCTGGCGACCGACAAACAGTACCTCACCTCGCTAGACTAGGCCCAGCCACCCCCTCATTAATGGCGGAAGCCACCACGGAAGGTCCCTGGAATGCGAAAGCTGCTCATCATTGCCGCGTTCGGCGTCGGCTACGTAGTCGGCACGAAGGCCGGCCGCCAGCGTTACGAGCAGATCAAACGGCTCTCGCGTCAGGTCGCCGACAATCCCAAGGTTCAGGGTGTCGCGGGTCTATTGGAGGCTCAGGCGGAGGGCGTGGTGGACACGGTCCGCGCGAAGGTTCTTCGTGATCCTGCTGGCGACCTCTAGGCGCGTCGGCACACGCCAACCGCACTCGATAGTGTCCTCGCGAGGTAGTTGACCGCGTGGGCGTTCAGAGGTCGGTCGGCTTATGCCGTATCGCTTCGGACTCGACCACGCCCTCCAATTGGGCGCGTTCCTCCTCGTGGAGCTCACGGTCGTGATCCAAACGGTATTGCCACAACAGGCCGTCCTGCGCCGTGACCTTGCGGGCGACGATGAGCACGCCCCCGGCAATGGAGTACCGAGTGCTGGATACCACGGCCGACGTCACCCGCTCGCGTAATACCGGCGGAACCCCGCCGGGCTCGTCGAACTGCAACCGCCACGGCGACGCGTCCCTAATCTGCGAACCCTGCACGACTTCGGACTCGATGACACTCAGCCAGCGGTCCGCCCAGGTCGCTTTCGAGATCTCATGCCAGGGAACCAGGCGATGCTCGCTTTGGTCAACGACATGCAGGCCGCGCGGTGTCGTGACCACGATCTGACCAGTGACCGCCTCCGCCCAGCCGAGCACTCGCTCGTCCTGCTCCAGGTATTTCCGAGCCGAGGGCGGCACCGGTGGCCGGCGCCGGAACAGTCGCTGTAAAAAACCCATCAGGTACCTCCTGCAGCTTGCTCACGGAGCCCGCGGGCAAGTTGCTCCATCGTCACCAGTTCACCGAACGTCCGCCGGTAGGTCGCGTCGTCCTCGATCGGGTTGATTCGCTGCAGCCGTGATTTGATCTGCGCGATCCGCGCGTGCGCCCGCGGCAACTGCAACGCCGCGAGGATTGAGGTCACGTACCTCGAATCCGGCCCATCACCGGGAACGTTCACCGGCTCGACGGCCAATTCGTGCAGCAGCCGCTTTAGTACGTCCGCATCGTCGCCCTTGATCAGCTCGGCCACCTGCGGAACCCACTCCTGCGGACTGGAGGCGTTGTTCACTCCACCCGCTTCCTCGATATACCGGCGAAGTGCCGCGTACGCCGGAACGCGATAGATATCCTCACTCGCTACGTCGAACGCCGGCCCGACAAGCGTCGGCGACTGGAGCGCCAGCTTCAACGACTCACGCTCGGCCCAGGTATTCGGGTCGTCCGGTTTCGGACGCGCGATGCGGTCGGCATTCGGCTCCACGCGCTGATCCGCGACCTCGGCCGTGGCCGCCCGCCGACCCGTGCGGGGCTGCGCCTCTGGTCGCCAGGACCGCACTCGTGCCACGATCCGGTTCGGGTCGTCCACGCCGACCAGCCCAGCCAACCGGCGCGCATACTCGGTTCGCAGCGCAATATCTTTTATCTGCGCGACGAGCGGAATGGTCTCATCGAGCGCGGCCACTCGCCCCTCGACGGTGTCGAGATTGTGCAACCGCAACCGCGAGGTAATCGCAAACTCGACCAGCGGCTGGCGGCGTGCGATCAGGTCGCGCACCGCGGCATCTCCTGAGTCCTGGC
The DNA here is from genome assembly GCF_004382795.1 of Cumulibacter soli. Lineage (NCBI taxonomy): Bacteria > Bacillati > Actinomycetota > Actinomycetes > Geodermatophilales > Geodermatophilaceae > Cumulibacter > Cumulibacter soli. The sequence continues at coordinate 204,008 of NZ_SMSG01000006.1, forward strand.
GTAACTCGCACGGATCACGACCGTCCGGCTCGACAGCCACGAACGTCTGCGCGGTGAACTTTTGATCGTCGGAGAATGCTTTGAGAGCAGCCTTCTGGCCCGCTTCGTCGCCGTCGAAAACGAAGATGACCTCCCCGCGGAACACATCACTGTCCATCAGCAATTGGCGGATCACCGCAATATGCTCGGACCCGAACGCCGTACCGCAGGATGCCACCGCGGTGGGTATGCCGGCGAGGTGGCAGGCCATCACGTCCGTGTAGCCCTCGACCACGACGACCTGGCGGCTCTTCGCGATCTCGCGCCGCGCCTTCTCCAACCCGAATAACACCGTGCTTTTCTTGTACAGCGGCGTTTCCGACGTATTGAGATACTTGGCCTCACTGGAGTCATCGTCGAACAACCGGCGCGCACCGAAACCGATGGGGTCACCGTGGCGATCGAAGATCGGCCAAATCAATCGCTTGCGGAACCGATCAATTAGCGTGCCGCGCGAGGATCTGCGCGCGAGATCCGCGGTCAGCAGTTCCTTCTCGGTGAATCCCAGGCCGCGCAAATGGCGCACCAACATATCCCACGAGTCAGGAGCAAACCCGCAGGAAAAGTCCAGTGCCGCTTGTTGCGTGAACCCCCGCTCAGCAAGGAAAGCACGCGCGGTCGAAGCCGCTCCAGGCGCGCCGAGCTGCGCGACGAAGAACTCGACAGCGGCCTTGTTCGCGGCCACCAGTCGTTGCCGCTGTCCCGGTTGGCGCTGGCCTCCGGCAGGGCCGCCGGTTTGTTCGTATCGCAGTTGAAGACCAGCGCGATCCGCCAGCTGTTCGACGGCCTCGGCGAAGCCGACATGCTCCATCTTCTGTACGAAGGAGATAACGTCACCGGACTCGCCGCATCCGAAGCAGTAGAACAATCCGCGGCCCGGCGACACGCTGAACGACGGCGTCTTCTCGTCGTGGAATGGGCACAAGCCCTTCATGTTCCCGCCGCCCGCGTTGCGCAGGGTTACGTACTCTCCGATCACATCGGCGATCGAGGCGCGCTCACGGACCTCGCGTATGTCCTCGTTCTTGATCAGTCCCGCCACCTCGTCACCCGCCCCCGCACAGACGCTTCCACCACGTGATCGCGGCGTTGTCCGTTAACTCAGCGACTTGATCGATGATCGCCCGCAGCCGGTCGGCGTCGCTAGCTGCGTGCTGGTAACTCTCGACGTGCTGATCACGCAACTGGGATGGTTGCTCGCGTAACGCCGCAACGAGTTCGCGAAGTAGTCGCCGTTGCCAAGCCTGCAACGTTGCGGCGCCCTCTCGCTGCATCACATATCGATAGGCGGTTGCTTTCAATAGCGCACATTCGGCCTGCACACGCTCGGGCACCTGCAGATCCGCGGCATACCTGCTCAGCTCGCCCGTGCCGTACTTCTCGCGGGTCGCTCGGATCGCCGCTGTGGAGAACCGGCCGAGCAGTTCGCTGGTGGCTCGCTTCAATGCCACCCGACCGCGACGTGATGATCCGATGGATGCGCCGTACGCCGCGACCTCATCCAGCACCGGCAACCGAAGCAGCCCGCCGAGCACGTCGGCGAGGGCAGACGTGTCAATAGCCAGGTACTCCTGGCTGGCGATCCGGCAGACCTCGGTAACCTCGCGTGCGTCCGTGAGTCGCGACAGGTCGATCAGACCCGTCATCACACCATCTTCGACATCATGCACGGAATACGCGACATCGTCGGACCAGTCCATCACCTGCGCTTCCATGCAGGCACGTTCGCCGAGATCTGCGGACCGGGCCCAGGTGAACTGGGGCAGATCGTCGGCGTACACGCCGAACTTCCGGCGTCCGGCCTGGCGCGCCCAGGGGTACTTACAGGTCGCGTCCAGCGATGCGCGCGTCAGGTTCAAGCCGACACTGGCCTCACCATCAAGCACCTTGGATTCCAGCCGACACACCACGCGCAGCGTCTGCGCGTTGCCCTCGAAACCGCCGCACTCTTGTGACACGTCGTCCAACGCGCTTTCGCCGTTGTGGCCGAACGGCGGGTGGCCCAAATCGTGCGCGAGCCCTGCAGCGTCGGCGATGTCGGGATCGACTCCGAGCGCAGCACCCATCTCACGGGCGATCTGTGCGACCTCGAGCGAGTGGGTCAATCGAGTCCTCGGGAAGTCGTCCTCCCCGGGCACGACGACCTGAGTCTTACCAGCCAAACGCCGGAACGCCGCCGAATGCAGGATCCGGGCTCGGTCGCGGGCAAACTCCGAGCGCGTGCCCGGATCCTCCCCAGCGAAATAGCTGGTCTTGGGCTGTTCGGTAACGAAACGCTGCACGTCGGCGGCCGTGTAACTCACCTACACCGCCATCCCGGTCTCCGGTGAACCGCCGAACAACCCGTAATACAGCAGCGCGCCGGTTTCCCGGACGATGTACTTCAGCTGCGTCTCGCGAGTCTGTACGGCGGGCCCTGCTCGGGTCGGCGAACCGTAGGTGGTGATGCCCTGATCCGAGATCATGGTCATCGCCCGCAATGTGTGCGGCGGATCAGTCACCACGATCGCGTCGTCGAGACCGTGCTCTTCGTAAACCGGCACGAGCGCTTCGGCGCTGGTGAGCGTATTCGTGCCCGACTCCACCGCAATGACCGCGTCCTCGGGGACGCCGCCCTCCTCGACCAGCCATTTCTTACCGGCGCTCGCCTCCGTATAGACGTCGCCAGCTTGATTTCCGCCCACGGTGACGATCGTATCTGCGTAACCGTCGCGCCACAGGTCGAGCGCATGCTGCAGCCGCCATTGGAACACCGGTGAGGGTTCGCCGTCGTATTGCGCCGCGCCAAGCACGACGATGGAGTCGGCGTGATGTGTATCGGTGTCTCGCGCTACTTTCCAGACGGCGAACGCCACACCGAACGTCCCCAACACACACCCGACCAGCAGCCCGGCAAGAATACGGGCGAAGAACCTGCCGATCACGCTGCTACTCCGATCCCGCAGTGGTGTGCCGAGTTCCAGTCTATGGCGAGTGTCTGGCGCGTCGATGAAGGTACGTCAGCCACCAGAAACGTCGATCTCAGCACCGAACGGCACCGCGCAGCTGTCCCGGTCCGCCAACCATCCCTCCGGCAGCGTCACCTTGCGGGTCCCGGTCGAGCGGCCCCTGGCCAGTCCCAGGATGCTTAGCGGATAAGGCTGGTCGCCATGCGCCTGGAGGAGTCCGTCCAGCAGGTCGTCGAGGTCACGCAGACTTCCGATCAGTCCGAGCTTCTGGCGGACCTCCGAACCCGCGCGAAACCCCTTCAGGTACCACGAGACGTGTTTGCGGAAGTCGCGCGTGCCACGAGGCTCGCCCAGATCCTCCACCATGTACGAGGCATGTTCACGCATCGTGTCAGCGACCTCGGACAACGACGGGCGTACCCGTTCACTCGACCCGGCGAAGGCATTCGCGAGGTCGGCGAACAACCACGGCCGACCGAGGCAGCCACGGCCGACTACGACGCCTGCGCAGCCGGTCTGTTCCACCATCGCCAACGCGTCATCGGCCTCCCAAATGTCACCGTTGCCGAGCACCGGCACGTCGAGTTCGTTGACGAGCATGGTGATCGCGTTCCAGTCGGCCGTCCCGCCGTACATCTGCGCGGCGGTCCGCCCATGCAGCGCGACCGCCTGTACGCCCTCCTCCTGCGCGGTACGACCTGCCTCCAGGAAGGTGAGGTGCTCGTGATCAATGCCCATCCGCATTTTCACCGTGACCGGCACCCGACCGTCCGCGGCGTGTACGGCCGCGCCCACGATGGCGCGAAACAGATTGCGCCGCCACGGCAGGGCCGCGCCGCCACCCTTGCGGGTCACCTTCGGAACCGGGCACCCCATGTTGAGGTCGATGTGATCGGCGCGGTCCTCCTCAACAAGGATGCGTACGGCGGTCGCAACGATCGCTGGGTCTGTGGCATACAACTGCACCGATCGCGGCGTTTCGCTGGGGTGGAACCGCAACATGTCCATCGTCAACGGCGTGCGTTCGACCAGTGCGCGAGTCGTGATCATTTCCGATACGTATAACCCGGCACCGTACTGCCGACAGACCCGTCGGTACGCGCTCGTGGTGATCCCGGCCATCGGCGCGAGCACGACGGGAGGATCCACTGGAATCGCGCCGAAACTGAGCGTCTTCATCGCATCCACGTCAACGTGTCCGAACCGTCGCGCCATTGAACTCCGCGCACATCGAGTTCGGTGGCGATGAGGTAGAACATGTGCCCAGCCACCGTCTCTTCGGGCATGACCGCGCCATCGCGAAAACCTGGATGGCTCGCGACTTCAGCGGGAGCTGCCAGATGCACGCCGCCGTCGCTGTCGATCACGCACAATCCACGCGAAGGAACAATCTCCACCGGCTCATTGCCTTTATTCGTGAAAAGCGCTCCGACGACAGCCGATGAGAACCCTTCGGGAATCTGCAGCCCCGCCTCGATGAAGACCTCATCGGCCGGGTATTGCACAGCCAACACGCGCCACCCGGCACGCAAACCGAAACTCCCGTCACCCTCCAGCAGGTCGCCGATCTTGCCCGAGCGAGGCTCTAAGAGTTCGTCTTGGCTCAACGTCCCGCTGGACTCAGGGGCCGCCGGTACCGACTGTTCTGTCCGTGGCTCGCTCGGTGGCGGGGGCGGTGGTGCGCCCTGATAGCCCGGAGGTGGACCCTGCGGCCTCCGCGGCCCCGGTGGCGGATACTGAGGCCTGCCGTACCCCGGCGGCGGGCCCTGCGGCGGGTAAGGCTGCGGACGGTATCCGGGCGGCGGTCCCTGCGGCGGGTACCCCGGGGGCCTACCTGGTGGAGGCCCCTGAGGTGGGTATCCCGGCGGGGGGCCGTAGCCCGGTGGGGGGCCGTAGCCCGGTGGCGGACCGTAGGTCATTGGCACTCCCCTCCATTGCGTATGTGCGTCTACGTGTCGATCTCGGATTCCGTTACGAGCCAATCAGCTTCGGCGCCAGGTATCCCAGCAATGCATCGATGCCGACGCGCTCCTGCTGCATCGTGTCTCGCTCACGCACAGTCACCGCATTGTCGTCCAGCGAATCGAAGTCGACGGTGATGCAGAACGGCGTACCGATCTCGTCCTGACGACGGTACCGGCGTCCGATCGCTCCTGCATCGTCGAAATCAATGTTCCAGTTCTGGCGCAGCAGCGACGCGACGTCCTTTGCTTTAGGCGAAAGGTCAGCGTTGCGCGACAGCGGCAGTACGGCGGCCTTGACCGGCGCGAGCCGAGGATCAAGGCGCAGCACCGTGCGTCGATCCACACCGCCCTTCGTGTTGGGCGCCTCGTCTTCGGCATACGCGTCCACGAGGAACGTCATGATCGAACGGGACAAGCCCGCCGCGGGCTCGATGACGTACGGCGTGTAACGCTCACCCGAGTTTGGATCGTGGAACTCCAGCGTGTTACCCGAGTGCTTGCTGTGGCTGCTGAGGTCAAAATCGGTACGGTTCGCGACACCTTCGAGCTCGCCCCATTCGCTGCCGCTGAATCCGAACCGATACTCGATGTCGACAGTCCGCTTCGAGTAGTGCGACAACTTCTCCTTGGGGTGCTCAAAGTGCCGCAAGTTGTCGGGGTTGATTCCGAGGTCGGTGTACCACTTCGTGCGCTCATCGATCCAGTACTGGTGCCACTGCTCGTCTTCACCGGGCTTGACGAAGAACTCCATCTCCATCTGCTCGAATTCACGAGTGCGGAAGATGAAGTTGCCCGGGGTGATCTCGTTGCGGAACGACTTGCCGGTCTGCGCGATACCGAACGGCGGCTTCTTACGCGAGGCCTGCATGACGTTAGCGAAGTTGACGAAGATGCCCTGGGCGGTCTCCGGGCGCAGATAGTGCAGACCGGACTCGTCCTCGATGACGCCCAGGTAAGTCTTGAGCATCATCTGGAAATCGCGCGGCTCCGTCCACTGGCCCTTAGTGCCGCAGTCAGGACAGGCGATCTCGCTCATCGGAACAGCGTCCGGATCGTCGAGGCCCTTCTTCTCCGCGTACGCCTCTTGTAGGTGGTCCTGGCGGTGCCGCTTGTGGCATTGCAGGCACTCGATCAGCGGATCGGTGAACGTGCCGACGTGCCCCGAGGCGACCCAGGTTTCGCGCGGCAGAATGATCGACGAGTCCAGACCGACTACGTCATCACGACCGTGCACCATGGAACGCCACCACTGGCGACGGATGTTCTCCTTCAACTCCGCACCCAGTGGACCGTAGTCCCAGGCGGACCGGGTGCCGCCGTAGATCTCGCCGCTGGGGAATACGAAACCCCGGCGCTTGCATAGGCTGACGACCTGGTCGATCTTCGAAGGTGCGGGCTTGGCCACGGTGCTGATACTCCATCCGGCTGGCGGTCGGCGGTGATGAGAAATGGGATTGCCTCGACGAACCTAGCGAGGCCAACCTCTCCATCCTACGCGGTGACTTGAGTGCACCGTGTCTGGCTTCAGTGCTCGGCCGCGGCCCTCACGGTCGCGGTGCTTACGGTGCTCGCCAGGTGCCAGGATTGTCGCGGCACGTCAGATGTACCGCCGCGTCTTAATTAGGGCTCGGCGGCGGCACCGCGCCGGTGGGGCTCGCGGGCTCGTCGGGCTCGAAGTTGCAGACCTCGAAGTCGCCTTCGTCGTTCTTCTCGAGCGTGAAGTTGATCTGCATTTCGTCACCGTTCACGGTGACCGCGACGACCGCCGTACCAGTGTCGCCCTCCTCCTGCGCATCCTTGATCTCGTAGGCCATGTCGGACGGGAAACCCGCGCTGTCTGCATCGCCGAACATCTCGTCCACCAGCGGGCACGATACGTCCTTCGCGGCGGCCAAATCACCGTCCGCGACTTCGGCCATCCACACGTCGACGGTCTCCTCGACGCCACGGCCGCCACCGCTGAGCACCAGAAACAAGGTGACGCCTATCGCCGCGAGCAGCACGATCCCGCCCGCCAGGAACCCGAGAACCTTCCCATTGCCGGCCTTGGTCGGCGGTGCGCCCCACTGCTGCTGGGGTTGCCCGTACTGCTGAGGTTGCCCGTACTGCTGCTGGCCATATGGCGCCTGCTGACCAAACGTCGGCGCGCCCTGCCCGTATGGCTGCGAGTAGCCATACGGCTGCCCCTGCCCGTGGGACTGCTGACGGTCGTTCGGCTGCCCCTGCCCGTGGGACTGCTGACGGTCGTTCGGCTGCGCCAGCCCGTGGGGTTGCTGAGGGTCGTTCGGCTGCGTCGGCCCGGGTGGTTGCGTCATCGTTTCCTCGCCAGTAGTCACATTAGTCAAGTCGCGCTAGGCGGTGACCCTACTCCGGCGTGGCCGCTGTACGCGGCGACCTTTCGGTGAAGATTTACCTCACCGAGGCCCCCACGATGCGGGTGGCTCCGGACGCGTACCGAAGTCGCCGATTCCCGTGCCGTGCGCGTCATCAGCGAGGTCTCCGGCGATTCGGCTAACGCCCTCATCGTCGGCGGCAAGCACAGGCTCGAAACCCGTGACCTCATCGCGCGCAAGGTACATGAACGGCGTGGCATGGACCTTCACGTCGTAATCGGACAACGCGCGACGGTAGCTGCCGACGTTCAGCCACCGGGTACTCAGCACCCACGTCTGTGGCTCGTCGGTGCTGCGCGCTAGTTCACCGCCGCGGAATCCGGCGCACCTGCTGAGGGCACCAAGCGCCAGTTCCCCCTGCGCGATGAACGCCCCGCGGTCGTCGGGTCGATCGAACCGAATTATCGCCTGCATCGTCCCCACCCGCCGGATCACGTCGTATGCATTCATGCAACTTTGACAATAAGTATGCCGCTGGAGCAACGTAGACCAGTGCCTCGCTCCCCCTCCACCGACCAGGACGTCGTCGTGCAGACACGTGGCCTGCGTGCGGCGTACGGCTCCCACACGGTGTTGTCCGACATCAACCTCACGGTACGACGCGGCGAGGTGCTCGCCATCATCGGCTCGAACGGCTCGGGTAAGTCGACGCTCATGCGCTCGCTCATCGGCCTCATACCCGATCGAACCGGCACCGTCACTCTGTTCGGTCGAGACCGGATCACCCCCGCTGAGCGCAAACGAATCGGCTATGTCCCACAGCGGGTGAGTGCGGCGTCCGGCGTACCGTCGACGGTCGTCGAAGTCGTGGAGTCCGGCCTGCTGTCAGGTATCTTCCACCGCACTGGCGGCGCGCGTCGTCGCGCCGCAGTGGACGCCGCGCTCGAGGCCACCGCGATCACTGACCTGCGCTCGCGTCCGGTCGCAGCGTTGTCCGGCGGCCAGCAGCAACGCGTGTTGATCGCGCGCGCCCTGGTCCGCGAACCCGAACTCCTGTTGCTCGACGAACCGCTCGCCGGCGTCGACCTCGAGCAACAGGCGGCGTTCGCGACGACCCTGCGCACCATCGCGGCTGCCGACCGCACGATCATTCTCGTGCTGCACGAGTTCGGCCCGATCGCTCCCTTATTGACGCGTGTGATCTCGCTGGACGGCGGCAAGGTGCAGTACGACGCTTCACCGCAGGACGCGCCAACCCACTGTGAAAGTAACGACAAGCCCAGTTGGGTGCACGCGGCACACGACCACGTACACCCGCACGAGGCGCCCGAGCCAGGCGGCGCCGAGTGGGTCCCTGAGGTCCTGTCGATGCGAGGTTCCGAACGGTGACGGTTCTGCTCGCAGACAGCATTCTGAGCATTCCGTTCATGCAAAAGGCGCTCATCGCCGCCGTGCTCGTCGGGATATGTGCGCCGGCAGTAGGCATTTACATCGTGCAGCGGAAGCTGTCGCTGATGGGAGACGGGATCGGGCACATCGCTTTCGCCGGCGTGGGCCTCGGCGTGCTGACCGGAACCTCACCGGTGATCACCGCCGTGATCGTCTCGGTCGTCGGCGCCGTCGTCACCGAACTGGTCCGCTCGAAAGCGAAAACCAGCGGCGATCTCGCGCTGGCGATCCTGTTCTACGGCGGTATCGCGGCCGGCGCGCTCATGATGTCCATGCAGAACTCCGGCGGCGCGACCGTACAGTCATTCCTCTTCGGTTCGATCCTGACGGTGAACGATGAAGATCTCACCGTGATCGCGATCCTGGCGGCTGTCGTTCTCCTGATCACGATTGGCCTACGGAAGGTGCTCTACGCGGTCAGCAACGACGAGGAATTCGCCCGGGTCGGCGGGCTTCCGGTCAATCTGCTGAACATCATGATCGCGGTGACGACCGCGCTCACGGTGTCGGTATCGATGCGGGTGGTTGGCCTTCTACTGATTAGCGCGCTGATGGTGTTGCCGGTCGCCGCATCGTCCCAACTCGCGAAATCGTTTTCAACCACACTGTTTGGCGCGATCGCAATCGGATTGCTCGTGGCAGTCGTCGGCGTCCTGCTGTCGTACCCGCTGGACGTGGGGCCCGGCGCGCTTATCGTCATCCTCGCGATCGCGATGTTCTTCGTCTCGGCACTGCTCGGTAAGGTGGTACGACGCACATGACAATCCATCAGCTGCACGAAAAGTCCCCGGTAGGAGACCCGATGAACGATGAGGCACCGATCCACGACGGCGCCCTCAGCGACGTCACCCCGAAAGTCTCCTCGCGCGGCGGCACCTCCGCGTTCATGGCCGCGGGAGAGTTGCTGAAGGCATTGTCGGCGCCGCTGCGCGCCCACCTGATCTCACTGCTCGACGAGCACGGTCCGATGTGCGTACACGAGTTGGTCGAGTCCTTGGACGTCGCACAACCGCTGGTGTCCCAGCACCTTCGGATCCTGCGCTCAGCCGGGGTCGTCGTCGGCGATCGTCACGGGCGCGAAGTGGTGTACCGGCTCGCCGACGACCACATTGCACACATCGTGGCCGACGCCGTCAGCCACGCCAAGGAGCACCACAACTCCCACGTCGGCTAGTCCGGGCCGGCCTACACCGCGCCGACAGCGGCCGGACTACGCGGTGCCGAAGCGGCGTTCGCGTCCGGCGTACGCCAGGCAGGCATCCCACAAATCCAATCGATCAAAATCCGGCCAAAGCCGATCGACGAACATCAACTCGGCGTACGCCGATTGCCACGGCAAGAAGTTGCTGGTGCGCTGCTCGCCGGACGAACGCAGGAATAGGTCAACGTCCGGCATATCGGGTTCGTCCAGGTAGCGCGCGAACACCTCCTCGGTGACCTTATCCGGATTCACGCGGCCGGCTTGCACATCGCGGGCCAGCGCGGCGGCAGCGTCGGCGATCTCCGCTCGCCCCCCATAATTGACACACATCGTCAACGTGCAGGTCGTGTTGTCTTTGGTCAGTTCCTCGGCAATCTCGAGTTCCTTGATCACCGATCGCCACAAGCGCGGACGCCGCCCGGCCCATCGCACCCGAACACCGAGTTCGTGCATCTCATCGCGACGCCGACGGATCACGTCGCGGTTGAAGCCCATCAGGAATCGAACCTCGTCCGGCGAACGCTTCCAGTTCTCTGTCGAGAACGCGTACGCGGACACCCACTTGACGCCGACCTCGATCGCGCCCTCGACCACGTCGAACAGCGACGACTCCCCCGCCTCATGTCCTTTAGTGCGAGCCAGCCCCCGCGATTTGGCCCAGCGACCGTTACCGTCCATCACGATCGCGACATGATTCGGCACCTTGTCCGATGGCAAGTCGGGCGCGATGGCGCCCGACGGATGCGGGGTGGGCCGGCGCGGCGGCATCAACGAGGCACCTCACTCTCTCGTGCCCCTAGGGGCAGTCCATCAAACAGATCTGGGTCGATGTCGTCGTACGGCGAGGCCGTCAAGGTGGCCGGCCGGTCTCGCTCCACCAGCGGCAGCGAACGCAACGCGCGCTCCAGGTGCCACTGCAGGTGGGCGGCGAGTACCCCGCTGGATTCGCGTTGCACCCTACGTTCGCTGGATTCGGCCAGTTCCCAATCACCGCACAGCAACGCGTTCAGGTGCGCAGGGGTCTCACGTTGGATCGTGACCGCGCGCGGTACGGCGCAGGACGTACACGTTGTTCCCCCGGATTCCACCGAATAACGGCGATGCGGCCCGGGGTCCGCGCACCGCGCGCATTCGTTCAGCGCAGGCTCCCACCCGGCGACAGACATCGCACGGACCAAGAATGCATCCAGCACCAGTTGCGCGGACCTCTCCTTTTGGCCAAGTGAACGCAGGGCGCCAACCAGCAGCAGGTACAACCGCAGCGATGCGGCTCCCTCCTCGCCAGCGAGTCGCTCACTGGCTTCGAGTATTGCCTGCATCGTCGTATAACGCGGGTAGTCATCGACTACCTGCGCTCCGAAATGGTGCAAACTTTCTGCCTGGGTCACGATGCCCAGCGACCTACCGGCGTAGAGCTGCAGATCGACGTGACTACCTGGCTCCAACCGCGCGCCGAACTTCGAACCCGTGCGTCGTACGCCCTTGGCGACAGCGCGTACAACACCGCCACGGCGGGTCAGCAGGGTGACGATGCGGTCAGCCTCCCCTAGCTTGTGCAGCCGCAGGACGACGCCCTCGTCGCGAACGGTGGTCATTCGCTAGATCATCCCACCTACTCGCCTCGCGCGGCGGTAAGTCGACGTTCGATCTCGGCCTGCGCCTCGATTGCGCCTCGCTCGTACCCGGCTTTTCCCACGCCGAGGTACACCAACAGATCGCGCACGTGGCCGTTATTCAGCAGGATGCGCAAACCTTGATTGTGCTGCAGTCGAGTACGCATTTCGCGGCCACCGACTCCTTTAACGTCGCTCCACGGCCACGAATCACGGGAGCCGGTTTTCGTCTCCGCGATCGCGATACCGTCCTCGTCGACGATCAGTAGTCGTTTGACCGTCGGCGAGGTCGCATCCAGGCACGGTGCACTCCAGGTCCCGGAGGGTAGTTGGTCAACGACCTTCTGTTGCCGAGTCCGTTCACGCTTGGCGACGAGTACGGCGATCGCGAGGATGACCACGAGGGCGGCCAACGCCCACGCCCCCGGGTAGTACGCCGCTGCGCCGTCGGCTGCCAGCACCATTTAGAAACCCAGCCGGGTGAGTTTTTTGGGATCGCGCTGCCACTCGGCCAGCACGCTGACGTGCAGATGCAGGTAGATCCGGATACCCAGCCGCTCTTCGATCTGTTTGCGCGCGATGGTGCCGATCTGCTTGATCCGTGAACCGCGCGGGCCAAGCATGATGGGTTTCTGGCTCGACCGCTCGACATACAGGAACGCGTGCACGTCCAGGACGTCGGAGTCCTCGCGCGGCAGGATTTCTTCGACGGCACAAGCGATCGAGTGCGGCAACTCGTCGCGGGCCTCGGCGAGCGCGGCCTCACGGATGAACTCCGCGATCAGCTTTTCGGTGCTCTCGTCGGTCTTTTCATCGTCCAGGAACAGTTTCGGTCCTTCGGGCAGCTGCCTCTCGATGAGTTCGAGCAACAACTCCGTCTGTTCACCGGCCACCGCAGAGATCGGGATGATCTCGGCGAAGTCGCGACCGAGTTCGGCCTGCAGTTCGTTCACCTGCAGCAGCGCCTCCGCGATGCGGCGCGGCGCGGCGATATCGGTCTTCGTAACGATGCCGATCACCGGTGCCTTCGTGTTCTCGCGCAGCATTCGCGCGATGTACTTGTCGCCCGGCCCGACCTTTTCTCCTGCCGGGAGGCAGAAACCGATCACATCCACCTCGGACAGTGTCGCGGTGACGACGTCGTTCAACCGCTCGCCGAGCAGCGTCCGCGGGCGGTGTAGCCCAGGGGTGTCCACGATGACGATCTGCGCGTCAGGTCGGTCGACGATCCCGCGGATCGCGTGCCGGGTCGTCTGCGGCTTATCGCTGGTGATCGCGATCTTCTCCCCCACCAACGCATTGGTGAGCGTGGATTTCCCCGCATTGGGTCGCCCCACGAAGCTGACGAATCCACTGCGATGTGCTGCTTCGCTCATCGTTCCACCTCCTGGTCGCGATACGGGTAATCCCGTTCATCGTGCTGATTCTCCCCGGAGGGGGCCGAACTCGGCAAAGACTCGCGTACGACGCGCACTGACGAGATCCGATTTCGCCGCCCGATGGTGTCCTCGGCCTCCAGGCGCAACCCGGCAACCCGGACGACCGCGCCGGGAATCGGCACCAACCCAAGTTGCTGCGCCATCAGACCGCCAACGGTCTCCACGTCGTCGTTGATCTCGATATCGACGTCGAATTTCTCGGCTAGGTCCTCCACGGTGACCCGCGACTGGATCCGGACGCTACCGTCTTCGAGATCTTCGATCGGCGCGACCTCGTTCGTGTCGTACTCGTCCGCGATCTCGCCGACGATTTCCTCCAGGATGTCCTCGATCGTCAACAGACCAGCCGTACCGCCGTACTCGTCGATCACGATCGCGATGTGGATCCGGTTGATCTGCATCTCGCGCAGCAGGTCGTCAACCGGTTTCGATTCGGGGACGAAACTTGCCGGTCGCATCACCTCGGCGATGGGGGTTTTCCGAGCGGTATCGGCATCCGATCCCTGGGTGCGCCGTACCAGATCTTTCAGGTAGACGACGCCGATGATGTCGTCAACGTTCTCGCCGACGACCGGGATGCGAGAGAAACCGCTGCGTAGCGCGAGGGCGAGTGCCTGCCCGACCCGTTTGGAGCCCTCGATCCACACCATCTCCGGCCGCGGGACCATCACCTCCCGGGCAATGGTGTCGCCGAGGCCGAATACCGCATGAACCATCTCGCGCTCTTCATGCTCAACAACGCCGCGCTGTTCGGCCAGATCAACCAGCTCGCGCAGTTCTACTTCAGTGGCAAACGGACCTTCCCGGAAACCGCGGCCCGGGGTAATCGCGTTGCCAATCACGATCAGTAAGCCGGCGATCGGTCCGAGCACGATCCCTAGCGTGCGCACCAGGACGGCCGTACGCAGCGCCGTAGCGTATGGGTGTTGGCGGCCGAGCGTGCGCGGGCCCACACCGACGATGACGTAACTGATCACGGTCATACCGGCCGCCGCGGTCAATACCTGCACCCAGGTGGCATCGATGTAGTTGGTGATCACGACGGTAGCCATCACCACCGCCGTCATCTCACATGCGAGGCGCAGCAGCAACAGGAGGTTGGTGTGGCGCGGCAGGTCAGCGACGACATCCGCGAGCGCTTTCGCTCCGCGCACACCTTCCTTGCAGAACTCAGATACGCGCGCCTTGCTGACTCGAAGCAGTGCCGCGTCGACCATGGCAAAGACGCCGCCGAGGACGACGAGGACCAGGGCGACGATCAGCAGCGTCAGATCCGAACTAGCCACGCGCTCGTTCGGTCTCCGCTCGCCACTTCTTCAACAGTTGCCCCTGCAGCCCGAACATCTCACGCTCCTCCTCGGGCTCCATATGGTCATAGCCCAGCAGATGCAGAATGCCGTGCGTGGTGAGCATATGTAACTCATCCTCGAACGTGTGCCCGGCGGCCGCGGCCTGCGAGATCGCCACCGCGGGACACAGCACGATGTCGCCGACGATGCCTGGCTCTTCGTCCTCATCGTCGGCGATATCCGCCGGCGCGACGCCGGGTCGAGTGGCCGGGCTGAGCTCGTCCATCGGGAAGGCCAGCACGTCGGTCGCGCCTTCCTCGCCCATCCAGCGCTCGTTCAGTGCGGCCATGTGCGGGACGTCGACGATCAGAATCGAGAGCTCTGCTTGCGGATGGATGCCGAGCTGGCCGAGCATGAAGTCAGCGATCGCGGCCAACCGGATCTCGCCGACCGGGATCGAGGACTCGTTGGTGATCTCAACGCTCATGCCTGACGCCTTCCGCGGTCTTCACGCTGGCCACGCTGATCCTGTCGACCACGGGCGTCATGCCGCGCGTAGGCGTCGACGATTTCTCCGACCAGACGGTGCCGAACGACGTCCTGACTGGTGAGTTCACGGAACCCGATGTCGTCCACGCCATCGAGAATGTCACGCACAATCCGCAAGCCCGACTGTTGCCCGCCGGGAAGATCAACCTGGGTCGTGTCGCCGGTGACCACGATTTTGGAGCCGAACCCGAGTCGGGTGAGGAACATCTTCATCTGCTCGGCGGTGGTGTTCTGCGCCTCGTCCAGAATGATGAACGCATCGTTGAGGCTCCGACCGCGCATATAGGCAAGCGGAGCGACCTCGATGGTTCCGGCCTCCATCAGGCGCGGGATCGACTCGGGGTCGATCATGTCGTGCAGCGCGTCATACAGCGGCCGCAAGTACGGATCGATCTTCTCCGACAATGAGCCGGGAAGGAATCCGAGGCGCTCGCCGGCCTCCACCGCGGGACGCGTCAGGATGATTCGGTTGACCTGCTTGGACTGCAAAGCCTGCACGGCCTTGGCCATCGCCAGGTAAGTCTTTCCGGTGCCCGCCGGTCCGATACCGAACACGATCGTGTGTGCGTCGATCGCATCGACGTATTCTTTCTGCCCGATCGTCTTGGGTCGAATCGAGCGACCGCGGCGACTCAAAATGTTGATGCTGAGCACGTCGGCCGGGCGCTGATGGCGATCCTGACGCATCATGCCAATACTGCGCCGTACGACGTCCGTGCTCAATTCGTGCCCGGACTGCAGCAGGGCCAGCAACTCGTCGAACACCCGCTGGGTGAACGCGACTTCGCCGTGATGGCCGGTGATCGTGATGGATGTGCCACGAACGTCGATCTGAGTGGTGACGCTCGACTCGATGAGCCGGAGGTACTCGTCTCGGACGCCGAGCAACGTCACCATCGGCGTACTCGACGGGACCTCGAACGTGGTGCTGACAGGCTGCGCATCGCCCGAGTCGGCCGCCACTGCGGGAGGCGCGGTATTCGTGTGGGATTGGTTCCTGGTTTCGCCGGTGCTCGACACGAGGAGCGTGTACCTGGCCTTTCACGCGGGGCTGGAATACCCCAAGTCTAGTTGAGTGCCGCGACAGGAACCATGGCATTTGTTTTCGACGACCAATTGCTGGTTCCTCAGCCCGCCCAGCGGTTCAGGGCGACACTTGCCCAGGTGGCTCCGACCAGCCCCGCCGTCGAAGTCCGCAACACCTCCGGACCAAGCCTGATTATCGACGCGCCGGCGGCGCGTAGCGCGTCCAATTCATCGGGCGAGACACCGCCTTCGGGGCCAACCACAAGGACGACGTCGCTACCGCCACGATCCAGATTCAATGCCGTGATCGGCTCGGTCGCCGACTCGTGCAGCACGATCGACTGCGCATCACCGCAGAGGTCGGCGACTGCGGCAGCATGCACCACCGGGCCGATTCGGGGGATGCGAGCGCGCCGCGACTGCTTGGCTGCTTCGCGTGCGACCTGAGCCCATCGCGCGCGGGACTTATCTTCCTTACCGTCCCATTTCGCGACGCTGTGGGTGGCCTGCCAGGGGATGATCTCGTCGACGCCGATCTCGGTCAGCATTTCGACCGCGAGTGTGCCCCGGTCGCCTTTCGCCAGCGCCTGTACGACGATCAGCCGCGGTAGCCGCTCAACCTCGGTGCCCCTGGCGATGACCTGCGCGCGCAGCGATCGCTGCGCCAACTCGATGACCTCGCAGTCGGCGTAGCACCCATTACCGTCGGCGATCCGTATCGCTTCCCCGGTCCGGATCCGGCGCACCCGCACCGCGTGCGCGCCGTCCTCACCGCCGAGTTCAATGATGTCCGCGTCGTCCGGCAGTTCACCAAAAAAGACCGGCGGGTACGCCGAGGCGCGTGCCATCAGCGGCCGTGAAAGGCGTCGCGCATCCGGCTGAACAGGCCACCGGCGGGGTTGGCCTTCGTCGAGGCCTCTCCCTCTTCGCCGCGAGCCGCGGCGAGTTCGGTTAGCAGCCGGGTCTGCTCGGCATCCAGTTTGGTCGGCGTACGAACCTCCAGGTGCACGATCAGGTCACCTCGGGTACTCGATCGCAGCCGCGGGACGCCCTTCTCGCGCACCGTCAGTTTGTCGCCGGATTGAGTGCCTGCCTTGATCTCGATACTTTCGTTCGATTCGTCCAGGTTCGTCAGTTCCAGGGTGGTGCCCAGCGCGGCGGATGTCATCGGCAGCGTGACGCGGCAGTGCAGGTCCTCACCCTCGCGGGTGAAGATGTCGTGGGCCTGCTCGTGGACCTCGATGTACAGGTCGCCCGCCGGCCCGCCGCCCGGCCCGACCTCTCCTTGACTGGCCAACCGAATCCGCATCCCGTCTTCGACACCGGCGGGGATCCGCGCCGAGACCGTACGCCGGGCGCGAACCCGCCCGTCGCCGGCGCACTTCGCGCACGGCGAGGGAATGATGACGCCAGTACCGCGGCACGCGTGGCACTCGCGGGTCACCATCATCTGGCCCAGCAGGGTGCGCTGTACGGCCTGGATCTCACCGCGGCCCCCGCAGGTCCCACACTCGCTGATCGACGTGCCCTCGCTAGTGCCTTCGCCCTGGCAGGTATCGCACAGAATCGCGGTTTCGACCGCAAACTCTTTGGTCACGCCGAACGCGGTCTCCTCGAGCGTCAGTTCGACCGGAAGCAACGCGTCGGCGCCGGGGCGCACGCGACTCTTGGGTTGGCGGGTGGCGCCACTGCCGCCGAAGAACGCGTCCATGATGTCGCTGAACCCGCCGAATCCGGCCGCGCCGAACCCTCCGGCGCCACCACCGCGCGATCCGCCGTTGGTGTCGTAAGGGTCGCCGCCCAGGTCGACGATGCGCCGCTTCTCCGGGTCGGTGAGCACCTCATACGCGCGCGAGACCTCACCGAAACGCTCCTGCGCCTCCGGCGAGGAGTTCACGTCCGGGTGGTAGTCACGGGCAAGTTTGCGGTAGGCCTTCTTGATATCGGACGTCGAGGCGTCCTTCTCCAGGCCCAGTACGGCAAAGTAATCCGTTGGCACAGTGCTCCAGTCGAGTTTTGAGTACGTAGGTCAAGTGCGGGGGTTCAGCCGCCGTGTATCAGGCGGCTGACATATCGGGCGACGGTCATCACCGCGCCCATATTGGCGGCGTAGTCCATCCGCGTCGGGCCGACCACCGCAAGCCCGCCGAGGTGGCGCAACTCGTCGCCGTACGACGTGGATACGACGGAGGTAGACCACAGACCCGGGGTCGGGTTCTCTTCGCCGATGGACACACGGACACCGGCCGAGGCCGATTCGTCGATCAGTTTCAGCAGTATGACGTGCTCTTCGAGCGCGTCCAGGACCTCACCGAGTGAGGAATGGAAATCAGAGGTTTGACGGGTCAGGTTCGCCGCGCCGCCGACCATCACCCGGCCGTCGTCGGGCTCGACGAGAGCGTCCAGCAGCAACGTGCACACCACGGCCATGGCCGCACTCAGCTCGGCGCTCACCGCAACCGGCAACCCAGCCACGAGCGCGGCTGCGTCGGACAGTTCCTGCCCGGCCAGCGAGGAGTTCACCGCGTTCCGCAGGTCGACAACGTCGTCCGGGCTGAGTTCAGCCGGAATATCGGCGCTGCGCTGTTCGACGCGCCCGGACTCGGTAATCAGCACCACCATCACGCGGGTGCTCGCGACGGGGACGATTTCGATATGTCGAACAACGGAGCGCAGCAGGCTCGGGTAGCTGATCACAGCAGCCTGCCTGGTCAGTTGCGACAGCAGCCGCACGCTACGGCGCAGGACGTCGTCCAGATCGACGGCACCTTCGATGAAGCGCTCGATCGCGCGTCGCTCGGCGCCGGACATCGGACGCAGTTCGTCGAGTTCGTCGACGAACAGGCGGTACCCCTTGCCCGTGGGGATCCGCCCGGCGCTGGTGTGCGGATGGGTGATGTACCCCTCCTCCTCCAACGCCGCCATATCGTTGCGGATCGTTGCGGCCGACACGCCGAGATTGTGGCGCTCAACGATGGCCTTGCTGCCGACCGGTTCATTCGTGGAGACGAAGTCGGCGACAACGGCTCGCAATACATCCAGTCGTCGTTGCTGCGTGGACATCCGTCACCTCCTCGTCTCGATTGGCACTCCGGGCCGCAGAGTGCCAGGTCAAGTTTACGTCTCGCTCGGCAGTATGGGCGAGGGTATGCGGGTGTGCCGACCTACACTCTCCTCGAGCGTCACCGACCAATATCAGCGAATAGAACGGTAAGCATCGTGATCTTCAAGGCGATCGGCAACGGCCGCCCGTATCCCGAGCATGGGTTGACCCAGCGCGAATGGTCGACGATTCCACCGCAACAGATCCGGCTGGATGAGTTGACGACGACCAAGCGCGAACTCGCATTGGACGCATTGCTGGACGAGGCGAGCACCTTTTACGGCGACCTGTTCACTCATGTGGTCCGCTGGCGCGGCGAGTCTTACCTCGAGGATGGGCTGCACCGCGCGTTACGCTCCGCGCTGCATCAGCGCACCGCAATTCATGCCAGAGTGCTTGACCTCGATAAACCGTCGGGTGAGTTCGCTCGCCGCCTCAAAGGAGAGCACTCATGAGTACTTCGGGGCAGCGAGGCAAGGTCTTCACTGCGCCGATCCTCGTCGCCTTGGTGGCAGTGGTGGTGCTCGCGGTGGTCACCGTGATCGTCGTGATATCCGGCGAGGACGACGATCCCAATGCAGCGCCGGGCGAGACGAGCGGCAATTCGGCGTCCGCTTCCAGCGAGCAGTCCAGTTCTAGTTCTGCCTCGACGAGCGAGCCGACCGAAATCGTCAACGACGAGTTCGACGTCTCGTACAGCTATCCAACTGACGGATACGAGCCGAGCATGTGGGCTGGTCCGCTCGATATGCCCGCCGGTTCGATGTCGTTGCACTCCGCCACGAGCTACGAGGCGTGCACTCCCGAGGCCGGCGCGGACGTGTTGTTCGCATTCGTGACCAGCGACCAGAGCGACCTCGCTGAGGCGGCGCAGAGCACGGCCGATGAGTGGGCTAACACGGTGTGGTCGCCAGCAGCGACATTGACCGATCCCAGTAGCCCGACGGAGAAGTCCACCGCCGGTGGGGTTACGGGGATGCTGGTGGAGCTCGAGTCGACGCGCGACGGAGGCGGGGACGACTGCGGTACGACAACCGCACACGTCGGCGCCTTCGCATTTGAGAACGACGCCGGTGACGTCGTCGTCTTCGTATCCTCGCACCGCGTCGACGGAGACACGATCAAGAACGACGACGAGTTCCTCGACGATGTCGCGGCGACCTACGACTCCATCGCGCTCGCCGGGAACTGATCTTCGTAGTTGCGCTCAGTCCACGAGGTCGCGGATCACGGCGTCCGCGAGCAACCGTCCGCGAAGGGTCAATACGACCCGCTCGTGAGCCAGCGCGGCGCCGTCCAGCAGGCCATAGGTCACCATCTGCTTGGTCTCACCGATCGCGCGCGCGGATAGGTCGCCGACGTCGATGCCCTCGCGCATCCGGATACCGAGCATGACTCGCTCCATCGCCCGTTGCTGTTCAGTCAGCGTCTCGCGCCCATGCGCCGGACTCAGTCCGGCGCCAATCCGGGCGGCGTACGCCGCAGGGTGCTTCACGTTCCACCAGCGCACCCCGCCAGCGTGACTATGCGCGCCGGGCCCTGCGCCCCACCAACCGCCGCCGCGCCAGTAAATCTCGTTGTGTCGGCACCGCGCATCCTGCCCCCGCGCCCAGTTCGACACCTCGTACCACTCGAACCCAGCCGCACCAAGGATCTCCTCGGCGATCTCGTACCGATCGGCGTGCACGTCGTCGTCAGGTTCGCCGATCTCGCCGCGCGCGATCCGGCGCGCGAGCGCGGTGCCCTCCTCAACGATCAGCGCGTACGCCGATACATGATCGACCGGTGCCTCTAGGACGGCGTCGAGGCTGGCGCGCCAATCATCGTCGGTTTCTCCCGGCGCGCCGTAGATCAAGTCCAGGTTGATGTGCTCGAACCCGGCGTCGGCCGCCTCCTGAGCGGCGGCCCGCGCGCGACCTGGTGAATGGGTGCGATCAAGCACCTGCAGCACGTGCGGCGCCGCCGATTGCATGCCGAGCGAGACGCGGGTGAAACCGCCCGCGCGCAGATTCTCCAGCAGTTGCGGAGACACTGACTCGGGGTTCGCCTCTGTCGTGACCTCCGCGCCAGGCGCCAGCGTGAACTCATCGCTGATAGTGCGCACGATCGCGCTGAGTTCACCAACCGGCAGCAGACTCGGCGTCCCCCCGCCGACAAAGATCGATTCGACCGGCAGATCGGCATCGCCGAGCACTCGCCGGGCCAGACGGATCTCGTTGCGCACGAGTTCGCCGTAACTCTCGCGGCTGACGATCGCCGATCCGTCGCGCGCGGTGAGTTCGCGCGCCGTGTAGGTGTTGAAATCGCAGTAGCCGCACCGCGTCGCGCAGAACGGCACGTGCACATAGAAGCCGAATGGCGCCCGACGAGTCTGCTCGAGCGCCTCGGCCGAAAGTCGCCCGTCCATCGGCACGATCTCGTCTGAATCCAGCTCTACCGAAGGCACGGCGCCGAGTGTAATCCGCGTTGGGGCCGGGAACATCACGCGGCCAAAGTGCGTTGTGATCAGTAACGCCCCGGCGACTTCCTCGGCCGCGGCGGAGGAACCTCGAAGGGATGCAGGAGTCAGCACAGTGCGTGATCCGCAGAGCAAGCCCACCATCATCGACGAACAAGGCGAGTACGTCGCACCCGAAGCGACGGGCACGTCCGGCGCTCGTACCCAGAATCCGTTTCAGGCAGGCGCTGGCGGCCTCGGCGGTGCGATCCCACCGATTCCCGAGCACTTGCTGAACAAGAAGGGCAAGCCGTCCCTGTTCAAGATGATCGGTTGGAAGGGCACCGCCGTACTGGTGCTCGTTGCGGCTGGGATCATCGCGCTCGCGGCTGCGTCGCTCGTCGTGTTGGCGTTCGCCATTCCAATCTTGCTGCTGCTCGCCGTGATTGGCTGGGTGGTGGGCAAGGTCCGTGGGCCGTCGCGGTCAGCTTCGCCAAGACGTGAATCATCCCGATCGGTGATCGTCGTCCGCGGCGGATTTCCCAACGGGCGCTAGCGGGTCGTCCGCGCGTAGCGCTTGTTGAACTTCTCCACCCGCCCCTCGGTGTCCATGATCCGACCTTTCCCGGTCGAGAAGGGGTGACTGGCCGAGGAGGTCTCCACCTGAATAAGCGGATAGGTGTTGCCGTCTTCCCACACGGTGCTCTGTTGGCTTGTAGCGGTCGTACGGGTCAGGATCCGCGTACCGACGGCCATGTCCTCGAACACGACCGGGTGGTAGTCGGGGTGAATATCCTTGCGCATCGCTAGTTTCCTTCTGTTTCGTCAATGTCGGACTCGCTGATGTCGACAGCGAACGGGTCCTCGTAGTCATGCCACGCGCTCGGTCCGGCGTTGTACTCCTCGTCGGTCAGTACGCACGAGTCAAGCAGGCCGCGAATGCTGTGCACGTCCAGTTCTCGGCCTAGGAACGTCAGTCTGCTGATTGCGGTATCGCCATCTCGTGGACCCAGGTCGCCGAGGCTCAGCGACTCGCCGGCACTGTCCCAGCGGGTCCAACGATCCGAGGTCGAAGCGATCACGATGCGCCCCGCGGAGCGGATGACGCGATCAGCGAGCGCTTCCAACGCGTCGCTCAACCGTGCGGCATGCAGTGGCCGTTCGGACTTCCACCGCACGACCTGAAGGCTCGAGCCTGCTCGCGGCACGTCTGCGGACCAATCGAGCAGCCCGTCCCGCTCGAATGCGCCGAGGCATCGCGGCTGGTGGCGGCCGGTGCGGGCCAGCGTGAGCATCGGTAGCGCGAGCAAGTCGGCGCCGAGCAGCAGCGGGGTGCCGGGCGCGAGCGCGCTGAGTGCTGCGAGTTCATCCTCCGAGCAACTTCCCTCGGTCAGCACCAACAGGTCGCAGGAGCTGACTTGCGCGGCGATGATGGTTGCCACGGGTCGGTCGTCCTCGGCTTGGACGCCGATCCCCCGCTCTCCGAGGATGTCGCCGCCGGAGAGATCATCGAGCCAAGCGCCTGCTTTCAGGACGCCGACGACAGTGTCGAGTCGGGCATGCTCGGGATCGAGCGTGGCGCACAGTGACTCCAGCACTGCGTCGGCCTCGACGCTCGGGGCGAGGCGTAACGCCAGCAGATCGTGCCTGCCAAGTCGGACCACTCTCTCGATGCAGACCCGCAGTGCGTTCAGGTAGCTGCAGGTGAGGCAGTCCTGGGCGTCGATCTCCAGTGAGTCCTGCCAGCCCACGCCGTCGCTGATCAGCGCGCTCATCCGGCCGAGGAATGCCGTGGATGGGTCGACCCAGATCGTGGCGCACCGACTATCGCGCAGCACCATCGAAGATGCGAGGAGCCCGGTGTCGGCTTGGTCGATTCCGCACAGCGCGGTAATTTCCAGCATGTTCACCAACTCGACTTCGTCACGCCGGGCAGCTCGCCGGCGTGCGCCATCGCGCGCAGCCGCACGCGCGATACGCCGAACTTGCGCAGATAGCCGCGCGGGCGGCCGTCTACCGCGTCGCGATTACGCAGGCGGACGGCGCTGGCATCGCGAGGTTGGCGCTGCAACTCCGCCTGTGCCTCTCGCACCTGTTCGGCGGTTGATGACGGTGCGGCGATGATGCGTTTGAATTCCGCGCGACGCTGCGCAAAGCGGGCGACGACTACCCGACGCTGTTGATCGCGGGAGATTTTGCTCTTTTTGGCCATCTACTTAACGTTCCTCTTTGAACTCCACGTGCCGCCGTACTATCGGGTCGTACTTGCGTAATACGAGGCGCTCCGGATCATTGCGGCGGTTCTTCCGCGTGACATAGGTGTAGCCCGTACCGGCCGTCGATTTCAGCTTAATCACGGGGCGCAGATCGGTTGATTTCCCTGCCACGTCAGACCCTCTCGCCCTGCGCGCGCAGCCGCTTCACGACGGCCTCGATCCCCTGCTTGTCGATGGTCTTAATCCCCTTGGCCGACACTCGCAGTCTGACGTACCTGTTCTCGCTGGGCAGGAAGAACCGTTTGACCTGGATATTTGGGTCCCATCGGCGGCTGGTGCGCCGATGGGAGTGTGAAACGGACTTACCAAAGCTCGGCTTGGCACCCGTTACCTGGCAGTGCATTGACATGTGGTTCTCCTCGGATCGCTCCGCCGTCGTTCCGGCGGTCGCAGGGGACCACGATAGGCGCGCTACTTCCCTTGCACAAATGGGAAGTTGGCCATATTCGCACGCGAATATGAGTGCCTTCACGACACCGGTTCGCCAGTGACCGGCAGGCTGCGTAGGATCCGGTTATGTTCTCTGTTTTTGTATCTGCCCCTAACGCCGAAGACCCGATGGCCGCCTTGGAGCTAGGCGAACGCCCCGAACCGGCTATTGCCGATGGCTGGGCCCGCGTCCAGGTCAAGGCCGCTTCGCTCAACCACCACGACGTCTGGTCCCTGAAGGGTCAGGGCCTGCCCGAGGACAAGATGCCGATGATCCTCGGCACCGATGCCGCGGGGATCGATGAGGACGGCAACGAAGTCCTGATCCACTCGGTCATCTCCTCCCCGGGGTGGACCGGTGACGAAACGTTTGACCCGCGCCGTTCACTGCTCTCGGAGGTGCATCAGGGTACGTTCGCCGAGTACGTCACCGTGCCCAAGCAGAACCTCATCGCCAAGCCGGCCGAGTTGTCGTTCGAGGAGGCGTCGTGCCTACCGACCGCGTGGCTGACGGCGTACCGCATGCTGACCAAAGACTCGGGCCTGAAGCCGGGTGACACGGTGCTGATCCAGGGTGCCTCCGGTGGTGTGGCGACGGCTGCGACAGCCATCGCCAAGGCGATGGGTCTGCAGGTCTGGGTGACCGGCCGCACCGAGGAGAAGCGCGCCGCTGCCGCCGCCAACGGAGCACATCAGACGTTCGAGTCCGGCGCTCGGCTGCCTGGAAAGGTGGACGCCGTACTCGAGACCGTCGGCGAGGCGACCTGGTCGCATTCGCTGCGCTCGCTGCGTCCCGGCGGCACCGTGGTGTGCTGCGGCGCGACGAGTGGTTTCAACCCGCCGGCTGATCTCGCTCGCGTGTTCTTCCTGCAGATGCGCATCGTGGGATCGACGATGGGCAACAGCACCGAACTTGCCGCGCTGATGAACTTGCTGAAGACCACCGGAATCCGCCCGGCGATCGACAAGACGTTGCCGCTGGCCGAGGCGAAGGCCGGATTCCAGGCGATGGTGGACGGCGAGACGAACGGCAAGATCGTCTTTACCATCTAACTGCGACCATGACGGGCCCCGTAGCAGCCGCTACGGGGCCCGTTATGTTGTAACTCACAGCGCGTGCCGAACTCCGAAAGGACCCGCAGATGAGCACCTCAGCTATGGACCGCATCCTCGCCGCGCAGGAGTCGATCGCCTCCTGGCAGGATGACCTTTATCTACATTTCCACCGCAACCCCGAGTTGAGCTTCGTCGAGCACGCAACGCACGACAAGATCGCGGACGAGCTGTCATCGATGGCGGGCGTCGAGGTCGTGCGCAACGTGGGCGAGACTGGGCTTGTCGGTGTGTTGCGCAACGGATCCGGCCCTACGGTGCTGATGCGCGCGGATATCGACGGCCTGCCGGTACGGGAACTGACTGGGTTGGATTACGCCAGTACTGCGCGGGGAACATCGGTGGACGGTGAGGAGTCCGCAGTGATGCACGCTTGCGGGCACGACGTGCACATCACGGGCCTGCTGTCGGCGACACGGCTACTCGCGGAGAATCCGGACTGCTGGTCCGGAACCTTCTTGGCGTTGTTCCAGCCTGCCGAGGAGCGCGGTGGCGGGGCGCAAAAGATGGTCAATGACAACCTGACCGAGCGGATCCCGGTTCCCGACGTCGCGTTCTCACAGCACGTCACGCCGTACCCGGCTGGTGAAGTACACGCGTGCTCGGGGCCAGCGTACTCCACAGCCGACTCGATCAAGGTAACCGTGTTCGGACGCGGCGGACACGGCAGCGCACCCCATACGACGATTGATCCGGCGCTGCTAGTGAGCTCGATCGTGCTGCGGTTGCAGGGAATCGTCTCGCGCGAGGTCCGCCCCGGCGACTTCGCCGTGGTGACGGTCGGCAAGATCGCGGTCGGCAACAAGGTGAACATCATCAGCGATTCCGGCGAACTCCAGATCAATGTGCGCTCCTACAGTGACTCCACGCGTCAGCGCGTGTTGAGCGCGATCGAGCGGATCGTCACCGCAGAGTGTGAGGCGTCCGGATCGCCGAAGCCGCCGACATTCGAGTACTTCGATCAGTTCCCGCTCACCGTGAACGACGGGCAGGTGACCGAGCGCCTGCAGCAGGCGTTCGCGGCGGAGTTCGGCGATTGGTATACCGAACGGCCACGGTCCGGCGGCAGCGAGGACTTCAGCCATATCCCCAATGCGTTCGGAATCCCGTTCTGCTACTGGAACGTGGGCGGCATGGACCGCGAGACGTATAAGGATGCGGAAAAGCGCGGTGCGGTGATGAGCGAGATCCCAATGAACCACTCACCGTTCTTTGCGCCGGTAATGCATCCAACGCTGGATGCGGCTACCAAGGCGATCCTTGTCGCGGTGTTGGAGTGGGCGCCGACTGCGTGAGGCGAATCGCGTGCTTGACTGCTGATATCGCTCCGGGGCGGTAATCATTGCCGCCGTCCTGCAGGCCTAGATCCCGTCGCTCGGGGTGCCGTCGGCGTCGTAGATGGTGCCGTCCTCGTCGCCGTAGCCGACGAGATATCGCAGCGGGACGTCGACCTCGTACGGGTCCTGCCCGGCATCGGTGAGTTGCGTGTTCTCCTCGTCGCTGATGCCACGACTGACCTGCACGTACCGATTCGCCTTATCGATCGGCTCGGCGTTCGTAGCCGCGTCGCTGGCGTCGATCACCTGCTGCAACGCATCGCCGCTGACCTCGCTCAATGCGAAAGTCAGCGGTGGCGTTGAACTCACGATTGGGTCGTTGGTGGTGGCGAACCCGCCGTACGGTTGCTCGAGCCGAATCATATTGCCACCGACGACCATATCTATCGCGAAACCGGTACCTGCTCCCGACAGCGAGGATGCAAACGATCCGCCCCGAGAGCGCAGCACGTCGAAGCCAAATTCGTGCCCATTCTTGATCAGAATCGCCCCGAGGTCGAAGGGGGCATAGCCGAGTTCGTCAAGCGTGGCGCCTAGCTGCTCGTACCAGGCGTCCATATCGTCAAGAGCCCATAGCGGCGCGAGCGTGCCGTCGAGTCGGCCGTGCACATAGGTGTAGTTACCGCCCTCGCCGTACTGAAACTCGATCTCGGCTTGGCTCGGCGCTGGAGCGTCGGTGTCGACAGCAGCGATCTGGATATCCGTGGGTTCACCAAGCCCTGCGTCGGCATCAATCGTCTGGCTCATCGCGGCGAAATCAGGCAGATTACGGTCCGCGAGACTGAATGTCCCATCGGAGGACGCGAGTTCATCGTCGTACGTCGGCGTGAGATCGAAACTGTTCACGCTGATGTCCTGGCCGGTTTCGGGATCGTGGAATGTGCCGTATGCCCCGGATCCAGGCGTTACTCGCAGGCTCCGCACGTGCTGCGAACTGCCCGGTTTGAACTCGTCCGCGGCGTCCAGGAGGGCGAGGAACATATCGGTGGCCTCTCCGATGGTGACGGACTCGCCGCCACCGGTGGCAGAGTCGTCCGTAGCAGAGGTGATCGACGGTAACTGCGCCGATGACATAGTCACCGGGATGACGACACCGCCAACGACGATCGAAAGGCCCACCGCGGCGGCCGCCAGCGCTGGCCGGGTCCGCGGGCGCGGCGTACGCCCGAGCGGCACTGAGCGCGCTTCCTCGGTGTTCACTCGCGAATGCGCCCGGCCGATAGCGTCGACTCGTGATCGGCTCCCGGACGGGTCCGTGACCTTCAGATCACCCAGTAGCGAACTGAGCTGGTTACCCGGCACATGACCATCGACCACGGTGCGCTTGATAATCCACTCGTCACGTGAATCGCCCTCTGCCCGCCAGGCCAGGTCCACGCTCACTTTGCGACGGTCATCGTGACCGTCCGGGCCGTAGGTGCGCTCTGACTCAATGCCGAGCGGGCGAGCCGCCGTATCGCGGTTACCGACCGCAGTCACCGGCGGCAGCAGGTCGATTCCACTCTGTAAGTCTCGTATTGCACCGACTGACTTACGCAGCGCGCCGCAGATCCAGAAAGCCGATGCAACACCGAGCGTCGCTCCTATTGAGATCCCGAGCGGTCCGGGATTATCTCGGACGACTATCACCGCAAGGGATCCAAGCGCGGCGGATGCGGCACCGTTTACCATCGAGGCTACGGGCAAACTCCGGGGCTTCACGCCGCTGAGACTACAGCGGGTTTCTGGGTCGCCCTTGACTGGGACTGAGGGGCGATGACCACCGCCGACGACGAACACACCGAAGCCGACATGAGGCCGATGCCGTCGGACGTCGAGCCCGCGTGGTACGGCGCGTACATCCGTCAGCCGCACACCAATATGTCCGGGAAGCACCGACAGTTGCTGATGTTTCTGGCACTGGTGCTAGCCGGCATTGCGTTCCTGATTCTCGGCAGCGGATCGATTGCCATCACCGCGGTCATCGCCAGCGCCCTCGGGCTCACCTTCGGCGGGCTCGCGTACGCCACCTCCGGCGGGAAGCGGGTGGGGCTAAGCATCGGCCCGGATACGGTCTCCTTCGGTCGCGACGGCGAGATGCACCACTGGCGTCGTAGCGCCCTGAGATCGGTGCAGATCAATGACACCTACCGTGGCGGGCCAGTGTCACCTGCCATCGGCACGTATCTCGTGCAGGGGTACCGGTACTTGACGCTGCACCGAGTGGACGGCGTCGTCGCGCATGTGAGCTTGGACTCGGCTAATCCGTACGCGGACATCATCGAGGCTGCGTTGGTTGAGGGCGCGCCGCTACCGGAGCTCTCCCATCCGCCGGCACCGTCGGCGAAGTTCAGGAACACCAGCACCTGGCATAGCGCGGGTGCCGACGCGTCAGTGGAGCCGATGCCGTCGAATCCGCCCGTACCACCGACAATCTCGGCCAAGCCCGATGCGACAGGCGCCCCGACGGCAGACGGATCGCCTGGGGCGCACTCGGGACGCGCCGCGGCCGGTGTGCACACCGGTAACACCACCGGCATGAGCGGGCAGGCGCGCCCCGAACCGGAGGAGATTCTCTGGCGTCGGGCCCGCGAGCGGCACGACGCTGTCTTACTCGCGTACTCCCCGTACGAGGTGGACCCAGGCATGGTCATGCGGTTCCCCGCGATGACCGATGTGACCATCCCAGCGACGGCCGAGTTCATCGAGGCACTCAGCGATGCGTCCGCCTTTCGCACCGACGAGTTCCCCGACGGAAAGCTATCGGCGGCGTACCGCGACTCCATCAGCGCGCTGGAGATGGCGTGGAGTGCCGCAGAACGCCACGCTCGCAGCGTGGGTACCTCGTTGCTCGCCGATACCGACCGCAGGCGTCTGGACCAAGCCTACAAACTGTTGAAGCATGCCGAAGGTGCATCGACCGATGCGGAACGTGCGACCTACTTCCAGCAAGTCAAGACGCTGATGGATGATCTGGCGCGCAGCGGTGCGATCATGACGCCGCCGAAGGTGCGACAGGCGATTAGCACCAAGGTCCGTCTCGCCGTGGCCGCCGCAAACGATGCGTAGCGCCGCGGTTCAACCACCCGCGTGAATGCCTCTAAGCAGTCTGCGAAATAGGTCCGAGCGACGGTTTCTCGGCGCAGCGTCCGCGCCACGAATCACCGCTATAGAAGCGAAAACTACTTTGACTTGCCGGCTGGCTCGTCGGTGGACAGTGCTGCGATGAAGGCCTCCTGGGGCACTTCCACCCGGCCCACCATCTTCATCCGCTTCTTGCCTTCCTTCTGCTTCTCCAGCAGTTTGCGCTTGCGGCTGATGTCGCCGCCGTAGCACTTCGCCAGCACGTCCTTGCGAATGGCGCGAATCGTCTCGCGCGCGATGATCCGCGAGCCCACGGCTGCCTGGATCGGTACCTCGAATTGCTGGCGCGGAATCAACTCGCGCAGCTTCGCGGTCATCATCACGCCGTACGAGTACGCCTTGTCCTTATGCACGATCGCCGAGAACGCATCCACTTGCTCGCCTTGTAGCAAAATGTCGACCTTCACCAGGTCGGTTGCCTGCACGCCGGACTCCTCGTAGTCAAGGGAGGCATAGCCGCGGGTACGCGACTTCAGCGAGTCGAAGAAATCGAAGATGATCTCGGCTAGCGGCAGGTCGTAACGCAACTCGATCCGCGTCTCGGAGAGGTAGTCCATCCCCTTCATGACACCGCGCCGTGACTGACACAGCTCCATAATTGCGCCGGTGAATTCTGCGGGCGCGATCAACGTGCATTTCACGACCGGTTCGCGCACTTCGGCGACCTTCCCGACCGGCCAATCGCTCGGATTGGTCACCACCGTCTCGGTGCCATCGTCCATGGTGACGTCATAGATAACGTTGGGCGCAGTCGAAATCAGCGCCAGGCCGAACTCGCGCTCCAGTCGTTCGCGCACGATTTCCAGGTGCAGCAGTCCTAGGAAGCCGCAGCGGAACCCGAACCCGAGCGCAGTGGAGTTTTCCGGCTCGTAAGTCAGCGCGGCGTCGTTGAGCCGTAACTTGTCGAGGGCGTCGCGCAGTAGCGGGTAATCCGATCCGTCGATCGGGAACAAGCCCGAATACACCATGGGCTTGGGGTCGCGGTAGCCACCGATCGCGTCACTGGCTGGTGCAGCTTGAAGCGTGACCGTATCGCCGACGCGGGACTGACGAACGTCCTTCACGCCGGTAATCAGGTAACCGACTTCGCCGACCCCGAGCGACTTCACCGGCACCGGCTCGGGTGAGATCACCCCGAGTTCGAGCAGTTCGTGGGTCGCGTTCGTGGACATCATTTTGATCCGCTCGCGCGCGGAGATCCGTCCGTCGACCACGCGCACGTAGGTGATGACGCCACGGTAGATGTCGTAGACGGAATCGAAAATCATCGCCCGGGCAGGGCCTCCCATCTGCCCGACCGGCGGTGGGATCTCCTCGACAATGCGATTGAGCAGTTCGGGCACGCCCACACCGGTCTTGCCCGAGACCCGCAAGATCGAATCCGGTTCACAGCCGATGATCCCGGCGATCTCCTCGGCGTACAACTCGGGTTGCGCGGCGGGCAGATCGATCTTGTTCAGCACCGGGATGATCGTGAGGTCGTTCTCCATAGCCATGTACAGATTGGCCAGGGTTTGCGCCTCGATCCCTTGCGCCGCATCAACCAGCAGGATCGCGCCCTCGCAGGCTGCCAGCGACCGCGACACTTCGTAACTGAAATCGACGTGCCCGGGGGTGTCGATCATGTGCAGGGTGTAGCCACGCTCGTCCGTACCCGGCCACGGCAGCCGCACATTCTGCGATTTGATCGTGATGCCGCGCTCGCGCTCGATATCCATCCGGTCGAGGTACTGCGCACGCATCTGACGCTGTTCGATCACGCCGGTGACCTCGAGCATGCGGTCGGCCAGCGTCGACTTGCCGTGGTCGATGTGCGCAATGATGCAGAAGTTCCTGATCAGCGCGGGGTCAGTGTGCTCGGCGGTCACATGTTTCCTTCGATGGGGCGGTGCGGGACGCCGGCGATGCCCGGCGCACGCCGCGCGTGGCGCGACTCTAGCCATTCTGCCTTACCTTCACTCGAGCGGACTAATGTGGCGTGCGCCGCTGTCGTTTGTCTTCGCCTTGTGCCCCTTGGTACGCTGTCTCTTTGTGTGCGCGACGACTCGCGCCCAGAACCAACCCGGCATCATCAATCTGAAGAAGGCACCTTCGTGGCGAACATCAAGTCCCAGATCAAGCGCGTCAAGACCAACGAGATCGCGCGTCAGCGCAACCAGGCCGTCAAGTCGGCACTGAAGACCTCGGTGCGCAGCTTCCGTGAGGCCGCTGCATCGGGCGACGTCGAGAAGGCGACCGCCGCGCTTCGTAAGGCTTCGCGTGACCTCGACAAGGCCACCAGCAAGGGCGTCATCCACCGCCGCCAGGCCGCCAACCGCAAGTCGGGCATGGCCAAGGCGCTCGAGGCCATGAAGGCCGCAGCCTAACTCTCCGCTTCACTCGCGAAGCCGCACCCCTCGCCGGTTGGGGTGCGGCTTCGCGTCGTTGCCAGGCACCGCCCGGGCGTTCCCACACACCCCTGCTGACGATGCGGCCTTTGTGTACGAGATCCGCCGGGCCACTGCCGCTAGATCCGCCGGGTACTGCGTCAGGTCCGCCGGGCACTGCGTCGGACGGCCCATCGGAGCGCGCGACCTAGCGCACGGTGCGCGCCTCGGCGATGTCCAGTACTGCCTTCTCAATCGCGTATCGAGGATCAGCGGCCTGCCCCTTGACCTCGCCGTTGAGCCGAGCCGCGACGTTCATCGCGATCGTCAGCCCTGGGGCGCTCCAGCCTCCTGCGGTCTGCTGAATCTTGCGGATCTTCCATGCCGGCATCCCCAACCGAGAAGCCAAGGTATTCGGGTTCCCGCGACCGGCTGCGGCCACTTTCGCGACCGAACGTACCGATTCGGCGATCGCATCGGCAATCACCACCTCAGCGGTCCCCTCGTGCAGCGCCCACCGCAACCGCTCTAGACCCTGCTGAACGTGACCGGCCACTATCTCGTCGGCTACGGCGTACACCTTCACATCCGCGCGTCCACGGTGGTACCGCGCGACGATCTCGGCCGTTATCGCACCACCGGCGTCAGCGACGAGTTGCCGCGCCGCGCTCGACAGACTTCGCGAGTCCTCGCCGACCGCCTCGATCAGCGCCGCAGCGGCTTTCGGATCGATCTTGCCGCCGGCCGCCACGACCTCCGAACGTACGTACTTCACTCGATCGTCGGCCGACTTGATCGTCGGCGCCCGGTGGACCGCGGCACCTGCCTTCTGCAGGTCGGCGGCGAGCGTCTTGGCTCGCCCTCCCCCGGAATGCTCGACGAGCAGGCAGATATCGGCATCCGGCGCGGCGGCGTACTGCGTGAGGATCGCGACGAGATCCTTCGTCGAGGATTCGGCCGACTTCAGAACGACGATTCGTTCCCCGCCAAACAGTGCCGGGCTGAGCGCATCGGCCATCGCGTTGGCCGCATCGGTCGAGGTCGCGTCGACGCGCTCCAGCGATAACGTAGCGTCCGGTCGAGCCGCCCGTTGTGTCGCGATCACCTTCGTAGATTCCTGTGAGCGAAGGAAGTCGTCCTCACCCACGACAAGAACGAGGCGCTCTGCGATCTGCGGCATCACACGATCCTGTCACAGCGCCCAGACAAGGGACTGCACCGACCGACCGGTCGCGCAGCACACTGATCGGGCCCTACGATGACGTGAATACCAACCGGCGGAGGTTTATCCATGTCGACGGCTACCGAGGTCGATCACGAGGTCATCATCATCGGCGCAGGCGTGTGCGGTATCTATCAGGCCTATAAGTTTCAACAGCTCGGCCTGAGCCCACTCGTGCTCGATAGCGCGGGCGAACTCGGCGGCACCTGGTTTTGGAACCGCTACCCCGGCGCCCGGTTTGATTCGGAGAGCTACACCTACGGTTTCTCATTCTCCGAGGAGGTCCTGCAGGAGTGGGACTGGAAGGAGCGGTTCTCCGGCCAGCCCGAGAACCTGAAGTACCTACAGTTCATCGCCGACAAGTTCGACCTTCGCCAATACATGCGGTTCGGTGTCACCGTGCAGCGTGCCGATTTCGACGATGACGAGACGCTCTGGCGGTTGTCCCTGGACGACGGCTCCGAGTTGACGTGCCGGTACCTGTGCCTAGCTGTTGGACTGCTCTCGGTGCCCACGCTGCCCAAGTACGACGGCGTCGAGGATTTCGGCGGGCGCTCGTTCCACACGTACGACTATCCCGATGACGTCGACCTGCGCGGCAAGCGTGTCGGGGTGATCGGGACCGGCGCGACGGCGATCCAACTCATTTCGGCGATTGCGCCCGAGGTTGCCGAGCTCAAGGTGTTCCAGCGTCGTCCCAACTGGAGTGCCCCGCTGAACAACTCGGAGATTTCGCCTGAGGAAATGGCCGAAATCAAGAGCCGGTACGCCGAGATCTTCGAGATCTGCTCACGCACGCCGGGTGGATTCGTCCATGAGCCCGATCGGCGCCCGTTTTACGACGTGCCGCGCGAAGAACGGGTCGCGTTATGGGAGCGCCTCTACCAGGAGCCGGGGTTCGGTATCTGGTTGGCAAACTTCCGTGACACGTTCATGGATGAGGAAGCCAACGCCGAGCTCAGCGCGTGGATCGCAGACCGCATCCGCGAGCGCGTGAACGATCCGGAGGTCGCCGAGAAGCTGATTCCGACCGATCACGGGTTCGGAATCCAGCGAGTGCCGATGGAGACCAATTATTTCGAGGTCTACAACCGCGACAATGTCGAGCTCGTCTCAGTCAAAGACACGCCGATCGAGCGAGTCACCGAACGCGGGATCCGCACCACGGAACGGGAGTACGAGCTCGATGTGATCATTTACGCGACCGGTTTCGACGCGATCACCGGCGCATACGAGGCCATCGATATTCATGGTGTCGGCGGCAGGACGTTGCGCGAGGCTTGGGCTGACGGCCCCATCACCAGTTACGGCCTCCAGGTCCCGGGATTCCCGAACATGATCATGCCGAACGGCCCGCAGAGCGCATCAGCGACGACGAACTTCCCTCGCGGGATCGAGATCGGCGTCGACTGGTGCACTGATCTGCTCACCTACGCGTGGGATCACGGCTACTCGAGGATCGAGGCCACAGAGGAATCGGCGCAGGCGTGGGCTGCCGAGGTCAAGCGGCTCTATCAAATGATGCTGATGCGTAAGGCGCAAGGCTGGTTCACCGGCTACAACTCGAATATTCCTGGACATGAGGCCGGAACGATCCGTTACCTGATCTACAACGGCGGTACGCCGAAGTTCCGCGCGACGATTGCCGAGGAAGCCGCGGCCGGCTACCCGGGCACTATCTTCGCGTGATCGCTGAGGCCGGGGCGGTTCACGCGCCGGGTAGCGCCTGTTGGCTAGCAGCCATCATCATCAACGCCGCCGATTCGCCCGGGGCGTGCTGCACGAGCACCTTCGCATAGTCCGCTTCGACGACGTCGGTCGCGATGACATCAAGCCGGTCAGCGAACTCCGGGCCGTCAAACGCGTCGGCCGCTGCCGAGGCAGCGTCCGCGCCTCCTGGCAGGCACACCACGGACTGGATCTCGGCGGCTTCCTCCCGCACGCCTATCCCAATGAGTCCGCCGTCGCGTTCAGCGATCATCGCTGCGAGAACATCGCCCAGGCACGCCGCTACCGGCGCGACCTCGGGGTCAGCGAACAGACTCCCGGCATCCACCCAGCCAACATCGGCGGCACCGCCGCCGAGCACGACGTCGTCCTCAAGGGGTTTGATCTGTTGGACCGCGAGAGTCACCGGGTTCGCTGAATCCGCCTCCTGCGTCAGCACGACGTCCCCTGTATAGCCGGCCTTCGTTGCCGCAACTGTAATCGCCTCGGGGTCCTGACCGCCAACCAGCAGGCTTACCCGGGTGGGCCCGTCCGAGACCTCCACGGCGTACGTCGCGCCGTCTGGGTCGACGCCGATCGCGCTAGCCGACGATTCGACGGGCAGCAGTCGGTTGCCGGTCGCAGCGATCTCCAGCCACCGCTCATCAGCGGCCCCCAGGGCCAACAACTGCGCGGTCTGACCGAACCGAATCAGTGTGCCTTCAGCCAACGCGTCGGGACTAATTCGGCTCATCGCTTGAGCAAACACGGTCTCGGCGGCGGGCGCCGGCGCTGTCTCGGTGCCGTCCAGCGTCGGCACTGCGTCTTCATCGCCACACGCTGTCGCCGCTGCCAGTGCCAGCACGGCCCCGAGAGCCGTCACAACCCGACGCATGATCTGAACTCCTATTTTGAGCGAGTATCTAGACAATCTAGCGTGTCTGGGTTATAGGACTGCGAGGGCTCCGTCTGCGGTCAGCACCACCACGATGGTTCCGTGCAGGTCGGTGCGTCGCACGAGCATCCCCAGGCTGCGCAGTTCCTCAACGGTACTGGGCGCTGGATGACCATAATCGTTGCCCTCACCTGCGGAGATAAGCGCTATCCGTGCCTGGGTGCGCATGAAGAACTCGTCATCGCGGTTCTTACTGCCGTGGTGCGGCACCTTGAGTACATCGACACTCAGGCATCCGCAGTCCACGAGCTTGGCCTCCGCTTCTTCCTGCAGATCGCCGGTGACCAGCATCGTGACGCCTCGGGTGCTGACCCGGATCACCAGGGAGTTGTTGTTCGGGTCGCTGCTGGTGCCGATCATGGGTTCGCTCGGCGCCACTACCTCAAGGTGAACGCTGCCGAGGGTCAGCCGCCACCCAGCGCCCACTTCTTGCACCCCAACGTCGTGAGCGCCCGCGAGTTCGCGAACGGTGGTTTCCGCATTGCCCCCGTCGAACGTGCCGAAGACGACCTTCTGCACCTCACGTCTGCCTAGGACTGCCGGAATCCCAGCGACGTGGTCCGCGTGAAAATGCGTCAGCAGGATCAACGGGACCTCCGAGACACCCATCTCGTCCAAGCACTCATCCAGCGCCGCCGGGTCGGCGCCCGCATCTAGCAGGACCGCGGAATCGTCGGCGACCCGCGCCAGTGTCGCATCGCCCTGCCCGACATCGCAGGATGCGAAGACCCAATCGGATCCGGGACCACTGTCGATCATGCAGCGCGCCGGGACCGACAGCACCAACACACCGACCAGGAAGGCGCCAAGCGCAACCCGCATCCGCGCTCGTCGGCGGGTCAACACCGCCGCACCAACCAACACGATCAGCGCCGCCGTGACGATCAGCGTGGCGGCGACGCCGGCCGGCAGGGGGAACTCGAACGGGTCGGCGTCGGCCGCGATCCTCGCTACGAGTGCGATCCAGCGGACGCAGTAGCCCGCAGCCCAACACAGCAGTTCGGCAATCGGCATCGCGAAACTCGCGCACAGGGCGGCGAGCACACCACAGATTGTGGCCACCGGGACCGCCGGCGCAGCGACGATGTTTGCGAGGATTGACGCGGTGTTCACCACCGGCAGCAGCAGTACGATCACCGGCAGGGTGGCGATCCCGGCCGCGGCCGCCACGGCGAATGCTGCCGCGACAAACCGCGGCATATGGTCTGCCAGGACCTCAGTCCAGTATCCGCCGAGTACGACGACTCCGGCCGTCGCGAGTACCGACAGAATGAAGCCGATCGACACCGCGAGTTCTGGCATGAGCAACAGGAGCACGATGACCGCGCTACACAGCGCGGGCACTGCCGCGCGCGGCCTACCGGCACCGAGCGCGATGAGCATGACCACTCCCATACCCGCTGCCCGGACGACGCTCGGCTCGGACCCTGTGATCAGCACGAAAGCGATCAGCGCCGCTGCGGCTGCGGCCACCTGTAGCGCGAACGGCGCCCGCAGCAACCGCGCTGCCCAGAGCGCCGCGCCGGTGACGATCGCGACGTTAGCGCCCGATACCGCCAACAGATGGGCCAGCCCGGACCGACGGAACTCCTGTGTGGTCATATCGCTGATACCACTGGTATCCCCATGCACCAACGCCACGAGCAAACCTGCGGAATCCGGATCATTCACCGCTGCCGCGTGCTGCAAGCCATCGCGCACGTGTTGGGCCAGGACGCTCCAGCGTGGTGCTTGTAGCGCCACAGTTGAGTTTCCGGAATCAAAGATCAACGCGACTTCGGAGGACGACCCATCCGGCGTGTGCGCGGTACCGCGGACCTTTACGGGCATTCCTGGCAACGCGGACTGCCACATCTGGGCCTCACCCATCACGGCGACGCTGAGGTCAGTATTCAAAGTTTCAGCACGATACGTCACCGCATGCACGTGGACGTCGACAACAGCCAACCGCTGATCGCCCACCAGGCGAGCCCTGGACTGAGCGGTGCCGTCAATCGTGACGAAGGCATCGGCGGCGGCCGCTGCAGCTAGCGGAGAGGATTCACGCTCGTCCACACGCTGGGCCGCCAGCCACGCGGCAACGGCGCCTGCGAGCGCACAGCATCCAAGGAGAATCGCCACGCCGCGCCGAAGTACTGCCCACTTCGCGGCGGGCGCGGCAAGCAGCGCCAGCGCTATTCCGGCGACAACGCAGGCGGTGAGAGCCCCGCTGGCGCCGAACTCTCCGAGGGCGGTGACCGTCCAGATGGTCGCCGCAGCGGGCGCGAGGCGAGCATCGTGGTCACGCCAGTGCCTCACACTGTGACCAGGTCAGACAACTTCGCCAGGGTCGCCGGTCCGATCCCCGATACGTTCGCCAGTTCGTCGACCGTCGCGAACGGCCCACTCTGGTCACGAAAATCAATGATGCTCTGGGCCAGCACCGGGCCGACTCCCGGTAGTTCGTCCAGTTGCGTTGCGTTGGCCGAGTTGATGTTGATCTTGGCATCACCGCCTCCGGGTCCTGCGTCAGCACTGGACGCATCGGCGGCGCCGGGAATACCAACCGCAATCTGCTCGCCGTCGCTGACTTTGCGGGCGATGTTGATCGTGCTCAGATCGGTGTCGGGCAGCGCTCCACCGGCAGCTTCGATCGCATCGCTGACTCGAGCGCCTTCCGGAAGTGTCACAAGCCCTGGTGATTCAACGTGGCCGACCACCGCGACGACGATGAGGGCATTGTCAGGTTTATCCGTATCGGTGGCCACAGCTGACGACGGTGCCGCATCGGAGGATTCATCGCGTTCGTCGACGCCAATCGCCTCGCTATCGGCGCCCGAACCGGCCGGCACGGCGGTCGGGGTGGGACGCAGCAACCAGGTCACCAGCATCGTGGCGGCCGCGGTAAGCACCGCGACCAGTAGGAACATGGCGATCGAACCTCGTTGACGCACCAGCCGTGATCGCCAAGCAGTCCGCGGAGGCTCGAAGCCATCGCCGAAACCCTCGAGAGCGACCGCGTCGATCTCGCCGTCCTCCGCGACGTCCACCGCGCGCGCCGGCGGTTCGGCATTGCTGCCGCGCAACAGCGCCCTGAGGTCGGCAACCTGCCGGTCCCGCTCGAGCTCATGCGTCCTGGTCATGCTCGCCACGCTACGAACGCGCAACGCCAGCACCCAGCGAGATTCCGCGACTGTGGAAACACTCCGAACGTGTGGATAACGCACTCGCTGCTGTCGCGGATCGCGCACATAGCGAGTAAGTTCGGCGCCAACGGTTGACGAGACGAAGCGGGTTCGCCATGACTGACATCGTCGAGGTAACACAGGGCTCGATTCGCGGGCACACGCGAGACGGATGCCGAGTATTCCTCGGCATTCCGTACGCGGCCGCGCCGGTCGGCGATCTGCGGCTACAGCCCCCGGCGCCCGCGCCGCCATGGGCAGGCGTGCGGTCGGCGGATACGCCCGGACCTACGGCGCCCAAAGGCCCGTATCCCAATCCGTTCCAGTCGCTATTCAACGAGCCCGTCGTCGATGGCGATGAGTACCTCAACCTCAACGTGTGGACGCCGCACGATGCCGATAATGCAGCAGTGCTGGTGTGGATCCACGGCGGCGCCTACGTGAATGGTTCTGGGATCGTGCCGCAGTACGACGGTGCACCATTCGCTCGCGACGGGATCGTCTGCGTCACGATCAACTACCGCCTCGGCGCGGAGGGGTTTCTCGACCTGGGCGACGACGTGTGCAACCTGGGACTTCGCGACCAGATCGCCGCGCTGCAATGGATCCAGAACAATATCGCCGCATTCGGCGGCGACCCCGACCGCGTCACCATCGCGGGCGAGTCCGCCGGCGGGATGAGCGTGACGTCGTTGCTGTCCAGCCCGTTGGCGGCGGGTCTGTTTCACCGCGTCATTGCACAAAGCGGCGCCGGACATCACGCTCTGAGTCGACCCGACGGCCACCGGATCGCTACCGAGCTCGCCAGCCGACTCGGTGTGCTGACCGAACGATCCGCCATCGCCGCCGTGCCACGGCAGCGCCTGCTGGAGGCGCAGTTGAGCATCACCCGGGATATGGCGCTGAACCCTGATCCAGCAATCTGGGGCGGTGCGGTCGCCAACTCGATGGCCTTTGAACCGGTCATCGACGGCGAGGTGCTACCGGCGTTGCCGATCGAGTCGATCACCAACGGAGCGGGCGCCGGTATCGACGTACTCGCCGGCAGCAACCTGCATGAGCAGCGCCTATTTCTCGTGCCGACCGGTGTGTACGCGGCGTCCACCGAGCCCGCCGTGCACGCGATTCTCGCCGCGCGAGGGATCGATGCGACCGACGCTGCTGCCGCATACCCCGAGGCGGACACACCAGGTGCGCTGCTGGATGCCGTACTGACCGACTGGACATTCAGAATTCCAGCGATCCGCCTCGCCGAGGCCGTCGCCGGCAATGGCGCGAACGCATATATGTACCAGTTCGGATGGGAGTCACCGCTATTCGACGGCCTGTTGCGCTCGTGTCACTTCCTGGAAGTGCCGTACGTGTTCGACTCGCTCGATGCTGCCGGCAGCGCCGCACAGACGGGTCCGCAGCCCGATCGGGATCTCGCGCGCCGGATGCATTCCGCATGGGTGTCGTTCATACAGGACGGCGATCCGGGGTGGTCGGTGTATGGTGAGAGGCGCACCACCAAGCTGTTCGCAAGTACCGACGACGTCCTCGCCGATCCAGGTGCTGCATCCCGCCGGCTGTGGGAGGGACGCCGCTAATTGGCATCCGGGCGCGTCAACTCCGGGACGATGATGACCCCCAGCATGCCCGGACCGACATGCGCGCCGAGAACGGCGCCGACCTCGCTGATCACGATCTCGCTGGCGGCGGGAACGGCCTGCTGGAGTTCTGTACGCATCGCCTCGGCACGCTCCAGCGCGCCCAAATGATGCACGGCAATATGCACCGGCGCATCGAACTCATTCGCGGAGGCTGCGGCCAACGCGGTCAACCGCGCGATTGCCTTCGCCGCAGTACGCACCTTTTCCAGCGGCAGGATCATGCCATCGGAGATATGCAGAATCGGTTTGACCGCCAGCGCAGTACCCAATAAAGCTCGCCCGGCGCTGATCCGTCCGCCGCGGCGCAGGTGCTCCAGCGTGTCCACGTAAAAGAAGTTCGATCCTGCGCTCAACGAACCGACCGCAGCCTCGTACACCTCGTCAAGGCGAGCACCGACGACGGCACGCCGAGCCGCTACGAGTACGGCAAAACCGAGCGCCATCGCTGTCGTTCGTGAATCCACCACCCTGACAACTTCGGTGCCGACGTCGGAGTTGCACTGCACCGCCGCCAGCCGCGCGGCGTCCCACGTGCCCGACAGTTCGCTGGAAATATGCACGCTGACGATCCGCTCGTAGCCCTCCGCGAGCAGGCCGCGGTAGTGATCAACGAATTGCTCCGGTGTCGGCCGCGAGGTCGAGACTTTGATCGCCTTGTCCGCGAGCGCTTCAATAACGTCGTCCGGCGATACCTCGACGCCGTCCTCGCCTTGCCGCTCGCCCATGATCACGTGCAGCGGGATGACCCGGATCGGCAGCCCATCAGCAATCCGCGGCGGCAGGTACGCCGTGGAGTCGGTGACGACGGCGGTGGTAGCGGTCATTCTGCGACCTTACCGACCCGTCCGTCGGACTGCGCAAGGCACGAGCGAGATCAATCTCAGTGCGGGTGTTTGATCCGATCGTCACCGGCATCAGAGTCGACGTTCAGTTCGTCGCCCACCAGCGCCTCTGGGCTGCGCAGCGGGTACACATTGTGCGCATGTAACCGCCACTGCCCCGCTTCGGTTCGACGCAGTTCGCTCCAGTGACAGTTACGTAGCGGCGCCAGCAGCGACCAGGTCGATTCCGGTATCCCGATCAACGTCGCGGCGAGCGCCTTCAGCGAGCCGCCATGGGCCGTCAACACAACGGTCCCGCTGTGGCGTTCGAGGAGTTCATCCACCAACTCACGGCCACGCTGCGCCACCTGCGCCGCCGACTCCCCGTTACCTGGATTGCTTCGACCACCGCTGGTCCACGCCGCAAATTCGTCGGGGAATCGTTCGGCGACGCCTGCGCGGTCCAGACCTTCCCAACCGCCGAGGCTGGTCTCGCGCAGCCGCGGGTCGGTGTGCACGGGCAGACCCGCGAGTTCAGCGAGCGTACCGGCGGTTGTCGCGGCCCTGCTGAGGTCGCTGGCATAGATCGCGCTGGGCTCTTCGGCGGCCAGGTACGGTGCGGCCTCGCGCGCCTGCGCTAGCCCCACCTCGTCGAGCGCGGTGTCCAACTGGCCCTGAAATCGTCCGAGCGAATTCCAGGTGGTTCGTCCGTGTCGCCACAACAACAGGCGTTCGAGGCTCACGCCTCGCCCTCGGTGGTCGGTCCGGCCCCGACGAACGGGATCGTTGGACAATCACGCCACAGGCGGGGCAGGTCATAGAAGTTTCGTTCGTCGGAGTGTTGCACGTGTACGACGATGTCGACATAGTCCAGCAGTACCCAGCGGCCCTCGCGTGCCCCTTCACGACGTACCGGCTTGAGTTGCTCGGCGAGCAGCGCTTCTTCGACGGCGTCGGTGATCGCGCTGGCCTGCCGCTCATTGGTCGCGGTGACGACGACGAAACAGTCGGTAATCACCAGTTGGTCGCTGACATCGATGATCACGATGTCCTCGCCTAGTTTGCTGTCGGCTGCGGTAGCGGCGATGGTGGCGATCTCTATCGACCGCTCGGTGGCTGTCATGGGGGTGTTGCGCTCCTTAGCGGCTACTGCTCGCGGTACAGGTGCCGTTTCTCGATGTACTGCACGACCCCGTCTGGCACGAGATACCAGACTGGCATTCCTCGCGAGCGCCGCGCGCGACAGTCCGTCGACGAGATTGCCAATGCCGGCACCTCAACCAGGGTAACCGTGCCGTCGGGCAGCCCGCTGTCGTCGAGGTGATAGCCCGGACGCGTGACCGCAATGAAGTGCGCGAGGTCGAACATGTCCTGATGATCTTTCCATCCCAGGATCTGATGCAACGCGTCGGCACCGGTGATGAAGAACAACTCGGCATGTGGGTACTGCCGGCGCAGATCGTGCAGGGTGTCGATGGTGTACGTCGGGCCGGGACGGTCGATATCGACTCGGCTAACCGAGAACCGCGGATTCGACGCCGTCGCAATCACGGTCATCAGATAGCGGTCCTCGGCCGGCGACACGACGCTGTTCGCCTTCTGCCACGGCTGCCCGGTCGGCACGAAGATCACCTCGTCCAGACCGAACAGCGACGCCACCTCGGACGCGGCCGACAAGTGACCGTTGTGCACCGGGTCGAAGGTGCCGCCCATGATGCCCAGACGCGTCATCGACGAGCCTTAAGCACCCGGCAGCATGTCGTGTACGAAATCTGCAAGCTGCTGTGCCGTACGGCATTCCTTCATTTCGATGACATCCGCATAGCGCGTGGCCACCGAGTCGCCGCTGCCCCACATGCGCTGCGCCTCGGGGTTCAGCCAGTAGGCGTGTCGAGCACGGCTGACCATCTTCTTGAGGGTCTGCAGTGACGGATCGCGATAGTTACTGCGCGCATCGCCGAGGATCAGCAGGCTGGTCTTCGGCCCGATGGCCTCCGGCCACTTTTCCTCAAAGATCTCGAAGGCGTGCCCGTAATCGGAGTGTCCGTCGAACCACACCAGGTTCGCCTCGTTACCGATCCGCTGTACCGCGCGCGGCAGGTCCTCGCCCGGTGAGAAGAACGAGGTGACCTCGTCGGTGGTGTCGACGAACGCGAACGCGCGCACCTTGGAGAACTGCTCTCGCAAGGCCGCGGTCAGCATCAGGGTGAAGTGCGAGAAGCCCGCAACCGAACCCGACACGTCGCACAACACGACCAACTCTGGTTTGTGCTGTTTACGC
This sequence comes from Cumulibacter soli, assembly GCF_004382795.1. NCBI lineage: Bacteria > Bacillati > Actinomycetota > Actinomycetes > Geodermatophilales > Geodermatophilaceae > Cumulibacter > Cumulibacter soli. The sequence continues at coordinate 247,844 of NZ_SMSG01000006.1, forward strand.
GGCTTGTGATGGGTGTTGATCGGGATACCGCCGGTCGCCAACGACGCGCGCACTGTCCGCCGGAAGTCCAGTCGACCGCTGCGGCCCAGGCGGCGCCGCGCGGCGAGACGACTGGCAAGCCGCCGAGCCAATGGGTGCACCGTACGCCGCAACTCGGCGAGATCGTCGCTCTGTGCGCGCAGGAAGTCGACCTGGTCAGCCATCGGCCGCACCGTGGTCTTGGCGACCTGTTCCTTACCGCGATCCTCGGCCACTCGGCGCCGTACCTCGGCATCAACGTACTGCCGGAACTCCGCGAGGCGGTCCTTGATGGTCTGCCGAGCCACCTGCTCCTGCATACCGCCGCGCTCGGACTCGGCCTTGTTCAGCAGTCCGTCCAGCAACTGCGCCACCAGGGTGTCGGGATTGAGCGCACGCATGACCCGGTACGAGTAATACGACTCACGTCCGCCGCCGGCCGCGCCCTTACCCAACTTGGAGACGGCCCGACGCGCGAGCCGCTTCAGCGTTTCGGAGTCACCGTCCATCAGCGCATCGGCCAGCGCCTTACGCCAGGCGTCGATATCGGGTTCGCCGTCGCCGAACTCCCCGTCGCCGTCCTCGCCGTCCTGGCCGGGATCGCCACCGCCGGCCTCACCGAGCGCCTCGCCATCGCCGGTGGCCAGTGGCCACCACAGATCGAACATCGTGTCGAACGCCAGGCGGTACGCCGGACGCTTCACACAGACGGTCGCCAGACCTTCACGCAGATCCTCACGGTTAATGACGTCGACCGCCGCGAAGACCGAGGCCGTGTCCACGCATTCACCCACACCCACGGGGATTCCGGCCCCGCGCAGCGCTGCGACGAACCCAGTGAGGTGCGCCAGCAGGCCCTTCGTCTCGACGGTCGCGGTGCTCATGTCAGTTCAGCCGCAACTCGCCGGCGGCCTTAGCCGCATCGCTGGCGTGCTTAAGAACCACGCCGAGCGTTTCCTTGACCGCCGCCTCGTCCAGGGTGTTCAGCCCCAAGGCGAGCAGAGTCTGCGCCCAGTCGATCGTTTCAGCGATCGAGGGCGACTTCTTCAGTTCCATCGCGCGCAACGCGCGTGCCGTACGCACGATCTGATCGGCCAGCGCCGGGGCGATGTCCGGGACACGCGAGACGATGATGTCGCGCTCGCGCTCCGGGCCCGGGTAGTCCAGGTGCAGGTACAGCGCGCGACGCTTGAGCGCCTCGGACAACTCGCGAGTCGCGTTCGAGGTCAACAGCACGAACGGACGGCGCTTCGCGTGCACGGTACCCATCTCGGGGATGGTGACCTGGAAGTCCGAGAGGATTTCCAGCAGTAGGCCCTCGACCTCGACGTCCGATTTGTCGATCTCATCGATCAGCAGGACGGTGGGATCCTCGCGGCGAATCGCGGTCAGCAGCGGACGTTCGAGCAAGAACTCGTCGCTGAAGATGTCATCACTTGCGTCGTCCCACGTCTCACCGGACGCCGTGGCCGCATTACTACCCTGCTGGATCCGAAGCAGCTGCTTCTTGTAGTTCCATTCATACAGCGCGCGGGCCTCGTCCAGGCCCTCGTAGCACTGCAGACGGACGATGTCCGATCGCGTCGCTTCTGCGATCGCCTTCGCCAACTCGGTCTTCCCGACACCTGCCGGACCCTCGACCAGCAACGGCTTGCCCAGACGGTCAGCCAGGAACACCGTGGTTGCGGTGGCGCGGTCGGCAAGGTATCCGGCCTGGCCGAGACGAATCAGGACATCGTCGACGCCGCCGAACTGGGGACGGTGCTGGGCACCGATAGGGGCACTCGCGGACTGTTCAACGCTCAACGCAGACCACCTCAATAGAACTTGACGTTGGAATCACTTTACCGAATCTCGTTCGGGTACGTTACGCCGGATTGTCACGCAGAGCACATCCAGTGCCCCGGGTCACAACTCAGGTTCCATGTGATAACGCCTCAACTGGCGGGTCTGGTCTGGCCCTCGCCCTGCACGACATACGTGGTGGTCGTCAACTCTGGCAGCGCCATCGGGCCGCGCGCATGCAGTTTCTGTGTCGAGATCCCGATCTCGGCGCCGAACCCGAACTCACCGCCGTCGGTGAACGCGGTCGATGCGTTCACCATGACTGCGGCAGCGTCGACGCGCATCGTGAATTCGCGTGATGCTTGCAGCGACGAGGTCACGATTGCTTCGGTGTGCCCGCTGGAGTGCGTGCGGATGTGCGCGATCGCGTCGTCGATCGAATCAACGACGCCGACGTTGAGGTCGAGCGACAGGTACTCGGTGTCCCAGTCAGCCTCCGTCGCCGGAACCACCAATGCGCCAAGCAACTGCTGCGTGCGCTCGTCACCGTGCAGCGTCACCGACACGTCGCCGAGCGCTTTAGCCGCGCGCGGTAGGAACTGCTCGGCGATGTCCGCGTGCACCAGCAGTGTCTCGGCGGCGTTGCACACGCTCGGGCGGCGTGCCTTGGAGTTCACGATGATCTCTTCCGCCATCTGCAGGTTGGCGCTGGCGTCGACATAGACGTGCACGATGCCGATCCCGGTCTCGATCACGGGCACCGTGGAATCGGTGACCACCCGCTGGATCAGCCCGGCGCCGCCACGCGGAATCACGACGTCCACAAGCCCGCGCGCGTGTAGTAACGCAGCCACTGTCGAGCGATCGGTCGCCGGAACTCCCTGAATCGCGTCGGCTGGTACGCCGCTCGCGGCGCACGCGTCGCGTAGCACCTGTACCAGTGCCTCATTCGACTCGCGCGCCGAGGACGAACCGCGTAGCAACACGGCGTTACCGGACTTCAGGCATAGTCCTGCCGCGTCGACGGTGACGTTCGGACGCCCTTCGTAGATCATCCCGACGACGCCCATCGGCACCCGCAATTGCTGCACCCGCACACCGTTCGGCAGCGTGTAGCCGCGAATCACCTCGCCGACCGGATCCGGCAGCGATGCGACCATCCGCAACTGTTCGGCGATAGCCGCGATTCGCTCGACGCTTAGCGCGAGACGGTCGATCATCGCTTCGCTGATCCCGTCGGCTCGCGCGCGTTCGATATCGCGCGCATTGGCATCCAGCACGGTCTCGGTGTGCTTCACCAGCGCGTCGGCCATGGCGTTGAGTACCGCGTCCTTTACGCCACGCGGCAGCACGGACAAGTCCCCTGCTGCGACGCGGGCTCGCTTCCCGAGTTCATGGATGATCGCGGTGGCATCTGACATGTGTTCTCCTCAGAGGACGGCGATGTCGTCGCGATGCATGACCTCGCGACGGTTGTCGACGTCCAGTTCCTGCGTCTGCTTCCCCATCATCGCGCCCACAGCGCGAGACGGGTATTGCACGAGTCCGCGGGCGATCGGCGCGCCGTCGGCGGCGATGAGTTCAACCGCGTCCCCAGCATCAAAGTTACCGCGAACGTCGATGATTCCGGCCGGCAGCAGCGAGCTGCGCCGTACTGCTACGGCACGTACGGCGCCGGCGTCCAGCATGATCTGCCCACGCGGTTCACTCGCCCAGCGCAACCAGAACAATTTCAGCGGCGGCCGCTTGCCCATGGCCGGCACGAACGTGCCGACCCGGTGACCGGCGATGGCCTGCCGCGCCAATGCGGTCGAGGTGATGATGACCGACGTACCCGCACCCGAGGCGATACGGGCGCTGTTGAGTTTGGTGGCCATCCCGCCGGTGCCCACGCCCGCGCTCGCGGCGCCGGACGTGTCGATTTGGGAAAGGTCACGTACATCGCGGATGACGGGGATCAGATTCGCGGGGCCCTTCGCGGGGTTGGCGTCGTACACGCCGTCAACGTCCGAGAGCAGCACCAGACCCTGCGCACTGACCAGGTGAGCGGTCAGCGCGGCGAGCCGGTCGTTATCGCCGAATCTGATCTCATCGGTCGCCACGGCGTCGTTCTCGTTGACGATCGGTATGACGCCGAGCCCCAGCAGGCGGTCGAGGTTGCGTTGCGCATTGCGGTGGTGGGTACGCCGCTGTAGGTCGTCCGCGGTCAGCAGCACCTGCCCGACCCGCAGCCCATGACGAGCGAAGGCCGAAGCGTATGCCTCGGCTAGCAGCAGTTGCCCCACGCTCGCGGCAGCTTGCTGCGTGGCCAGATCCCGCGGGCGGCGACGCAGCGCAAGCGGTTCGAGTCCGGCCGCGATCGCACCGGAGGACACCAGCACGACCTCCCGTCCGCCGGCGACCGTTTCGGCCACCACGTCGGCCAAGAAGGCGATCCGTTCGACGTCCAGGCCGGTCGCCCCGTGGCTTCCGGGCTTTGTCAGCGAACTCGAGCCGACCTTGACGACGATGCGCTTGGCCGCGCCGAGCGCGGCATGCTCTGCGCCGTCATGCTCAGTTGTCATCGTCCTCTCCGATCACGTACCCGTCTGACTCCTGGATCTCATACGGCATGCGGCGCTGACGCTTGGCCGCGCGACGCTCATCCGCCGAAGGCCGGTCCGCGGTCTCGGCGGCTTCCAGCCTCGGGTCGGTGCCACGATGCCCGAATGCGACGACACCTGTTTCACCGGCGACCGATTCGGCCGTCGGTTCCCACGCGAAGGTGACTCCGCCGATGGTGACGTCACAGCCCGGCAGTGCGCCATTCCGCGATAGCGCAGCCTCCACGCCGAGTTTCGCCAACCGGTCGGCGAGGAAGCCGACAGCTTCATCATTGGTGAAGTCGGTCTGTCGGATCCAACGCACCGGCTTGGTGCCCTCGACGATGAATCCGCCGTCACTATCGGGGTCCGGTATGACGGTGAACTCCTGGCCGCCGATCGTCTTGGGCCGGATGATGACCCGTGGCGCCTCGTGCACCTCGTGCTGCAGGCGGTGTTGCTCCACCGCAGCACCGAGGGCGAACTTCAACGCATCCAGCCCCTCATGAGTCACCGCAGAGATCGGAAATACCTGGAATCCGCGCTCACGCAACTCGGCGGTGACGAATTCAGCGAGTTCGCGAGCATCCGGGACGTCGATCTTGGTCAGCGCGACGATCGTCGCGCGTTGCGCGAGTTCGCCGTACTCGTCGAGTTCACGCACCAACGCGTCGATGTCTGAGACCGGGTCACGCCCCGGCTCCAACGTCGCGCAGTCCACCACGTGCACCAATACGGACGTGCGCTCCACGTGCCGCAGAAAGTCCAGACCGAGCCCACGGCCCTGCGCCGCGCCGGGGATCAGCCCGGGCACGTCGGCAACCGTGTAGGTGCTTCCGCCAGCTTGAACGACGCCGAGGTTAGGCACGAGGGTGGTGAACGGATAATCGGCGATCTTGGGGCGTGCCGCCGAGATGACCGAGATCAGCGAGGACTTACCCGCCGACGGAAACCCGACGAGTCCGACATCGGCAACCGACTTCAGTTCGAGTACGACGTTCGTTTCCTCGCCCGGCTCGCCCAGCAGCGCGAAGCCGGGCGCCTTGCGCCGGGATGTTGCCAACGCGGCGTTACCGAGCCCGCCTCGTCCCCCGGGGGAAACGACGTACTCGCTGCCGGCGACGGCCAGGTCGGCGAGCACCTCGCCGTCCTTGGTGGTGACGACCGTGCCAGGCGGTACCCGTAGCGTCAGGTGCTCGCCGTTGGCGCCGGCGCGATGTTTACCCATACCCGGCTTGCCGTTACCGGCGCGCTGATGCGGGCGGTAATGGAAATCCAGCAACGTATGGACGTTCGCGTCGGCGAGGAGGCGTACGTCGCCGCCGTTACCGCCGTTGCCGCCGTCGGGACCACCCAGCGGCTTGAACTTTTCGCGATGGACCGACACACAGCCGTGTCCACCGTTACCGCCGGAGACGTGCAGAACGGTGCGGTCGATGAAATCAGCCATGCGGATCAGGTCCCTTTGACTCAGATGAAATGAGTCGAGGGGCTAGGAGACCCGTCCGGTCCCCTAGCCCCTCGACGAAAGTGTGCTCAGGTGCGAGCCTTAGCCCGCTGCCGTCTCGAGTTCGACGACGCTAACCTGCTTCTTGCCACGTCGCGTACCGAACTCGACCGCCCCGCTCGCCAGGGCGAAGAGGGTGTCATCGCCGCCACGGCCGACGTTCTCACCGGGGTGGAAGTGGGTGCCGCGCTGGCGAACGATGATCTCGCCCGGCTTGACGACCTGGCCACCGAAACGCTTCACGCCGAGGCGCTGGGCGTTGGAGTCGCGGCCGTTACGGGTTGAGGATGCGCCCTTTTTGCTTGACATATCTAAAAACGCCTACTTCCCGCTGTTGATTCCGGTGACCTTGACCAGCGTCAGCGGCTGACGGTGACCCTGGCGCTTCTTGTAGCCGGTCTTGTTCTTGTACTTGAGGATGTTGATCTTCGGACCCTTGACCTGGTCGACGATCTCGGCATCGACAGTGATCTTGGCGAGCGCGCCCGCGTCCGAGGTGACGTCCGCACCGTCGACCACCAGCACGACCGGCAGCGACACCGCAGCACCCGGCTCGCCCTCGAGCTTCTCGACCTCGAACTGGTCACCCTCGGCGACGCGGTACTGCTTGCCGCCAGTCTTGACTACGGCGTACACGGCAACTCCCTGGTTACGTATCTACTCGGGCGCAGGCAGCAATCGCCACCGACGCATTATGCAAAGTCTTTCGCGCCTCAGATCGTTACCAGGCGCGACGAACAAATATATCGCATCTCCCCCGGTTGGGGTCAATGAGTCCCGATCGGACCTGCCTCACATTTTAAGCTCACGCCGAGGACGTCGGCGGGCCGGCCGGACGGCGGGCCGCGCGACGACGCGTCCGCACCGGCCGCGCGATCGGCTCGTCGTTGGTCTTCGGAGCCACCTCGGACTGTTCGGCCGCCACCGGCGCGTCGGTCTTCAGCCGGTCTGCCGCGGTCTCAGTTGGCTTCCGCTGCTCCCCCACGGTGTCCGACGCGCCCGCCTCTGAGACTGGCGCCGACGGCGCGAGGCTCACGGTGGTCGCTGGTTCGTCAGGAACGCTGAACGTCTCGAACACGGAGTCGGCGTCAGCCTCCGGCGCAGCAGGGGTCTCGTCCTTCTGGCTCGCGGCGGCGATGGCGCTTAACTGCGGGGTCGAATCGCGGCGTGGTTCCTCCTTCGGCGCAGTGGCGATTTGCGTGTCGCGTCCACCCCGGCGTGAGCGGCTGCCACGGCGCGACGTCGGCTCGGAGCCGGTCGAGGCCGTTTTCTTCTCGATCGGTTCCTCGTGCACGATGATCCCGCGTCCGTCACAATGCGGGCATGGTTCGCTGAACGCATCTATGAGGCCCTGGCCCACCCGCTTGCGGGTCATCTGCACCAGACCGAGAGAGGTCACTTCGGCGACCTGATGTTTGGTGCGGTCGCGGCCCAGGCACTCGGTGAGCCGACGTAGTACCAACTCGCGGTTGCTCTCCAGCAGCATGTCGATGAAGTCGATGACTACGATGCCGCCGACGTCGCGCAGGCGCAGTTGGCGGACGATCTCTTCCGCGGCCTCCAAGTTGTTCTTGGTGACGGTCTGTTCCAAGTTGCCACCGCTGCCAGTGAACTTGCCGGTGTTCACATCGATGACCGTCATTGCCTCGGTGCGATCGATCACCAGCGAACCTCCGCTGGGCAGCCACACCTTGCGGTCGAGGGCCTTCGCCAACTGTTCGTCGATTCGGTGCTCCTTGAAGACATCCTGCTGTGACTCGCTCTGCGAAATACGATCGACCAGGTCCGGGGCAACGTGCTGAATGTAGCTCGAGATCGTGTCCCACGCCTGAGCACCGGAGACCACCATTTTCGCGAAGTCCTCGTTGAACAGGTCTCGGACGACACGAATAGCCAGGTCGGGCTCTTCGTAGAGCATCGATGGGGCCTTGGTCTTATCCTCGGCAGCTTTCTGCTCGATGACTTCCCATTGCGCCTTCAGCCGCTGCACATCACGATTGAGCTCTTCTTCGCTGGCGCCTTCGGCGGCGGTGCGGATGATTACGCCCGCGTCCTCGGGCACGATGCGACGCAGGATTTCCTTCAGTCGCGCGCGTTCCTGTTCGGGAAGTTTGCGGCTGATTCCGGTCATCGAGCCGCCAGGCACGTAGACCAGGTAGCGGCCCGGCAACGAGATCTGGCTGGTGAGTCGCGCGCCCTTGTGTCCGATCGGGTCCTTGGTGACTTGCACGAGAACCTTGTCGCCGGATTTCAGCGCCTGTTCGATGTTGCGCTGTTTTCCTTCGAGCCCGGCCTTGTCCCAGTTGACCTCGCCGGCATAGAGCACCGCATTACGGCGTTTACCGATATCGATGAATGCCGCCTCCATACTGGGCAGCACGTTCTGCACGCGCCCGAGGTAGACCCCGCCGGCAAAGGACTGCTCACTCGCGAGCGTCACGTAGTGCTCCACGAGCACGTCATCCTCGAGGACGGCGATCTGGGTGCGCTCGCCTTGCTGTCGCACCACCATCTCGCGGGTCACCGACTCACGGCGCGCCAGGAATTCGGCTTCGGTCAGGATCGGCGCGCGGCGCCGACCGTGATCGCGTCCTTCCTTACGACGCTGACGCTTAGCCTCCAACCGAACCGAGCCGCTGACGCCCTGCACCTTGTCGGCTGAACTGTCGCTGGAGGTGCTACCTGAGCTTCCATCGCTGTCCGAACCGCGGCGCCGGCGCCGGCGTCGGCGTCGCGAGCCCGACTCGTTCTCGTCGGCGGAGTCGTCGCTGTCAGCCTCGTCCTTACCGCCCTTGTCGGTGTCCTTCCCGGACTTTTCGACGTCCTTAGCGGACTTCTCCGCGTCTTTACCGGCGTTCTTGGCATCGTCCGCATCGGCCGAGCCCTTACCGTTGGACTTCCCGCTGCCGGCCGCTTCATCTTTCTCGGGTGCGGACGAGGCGTCGTCGGTGTCGTTGGTGCCCTCGTCGCCATCCTCCTTGCGTCGCCCGCGTCCACGACGCCCACGGCGACGGCGGCGCGACGACGAGTCGTCATCAGTATCGGAGGTGCCGTCGTCGCCTGACGCTTCACCGTCGTCCTCGTCGTCCTCCTCGTCGGCGGACGGTTCCGCCCGGGGTGGGCGCACGACTTCCTCAGGAGCCTGGAACAGGGCGAAGGGGTTGAACGAAGCCCGCGGTGTCACCTCGACGTCGGACGACCCGGTGTCCACGTGCGACAGCTGAGGGGCGAGCGAGGTCACAAACGGCTGGACGTCGGTCTCGACGCTCGGAGCCAGAATCGGGAATTCTTCCTCGACTGGCACGATCTCCACGTCCGTAGCCGACTGTTGCGCGAGTTCTTGATTCGCGCTCGCGCCGTCACCGGTCGCGTTGCCGGACGAGGTTGACTCCTCCGACTCCTCCGACTCGGGGGGCGCAACCTGCTCCGGTCCCCCGTCGTTCGACTGCTGCGGATCGTCGGTAAGGTCGGCTGCCGTTTCGGCGTCCGCCTGCGCTGCGTCGGTAGCGTCCGGCAGATCCGCGCTCTGATCGGGTGCGGTCGAATCGGGCTCGTCTTCACGTTCACGCATTCGCTGCGAAACTCCTTATCGGCCCGTGCAGCAGCGAGCACTCCGGCTATGCCGGAGGCAAGCGCGCGCGGGCCATGTCATGCGGTCGTGACCTCTGGCCGTCCAGGTCAGACCGAAAAGTCTGGTCGGTCGTCGCCACGGAGCGCCTCGCATCGTCCTGTGGGACGACGGTCGCTAACTCGCCGGCGACGGTGTGATGACGGTGCTGTCGACCGCGATCGGGTCCAGCAGCCGTCCGCTGTCGTCGAGGGATCCTTGAGCCAGCCGCAGCGCAACGGGCAACTGCGGCGGTACAAGTCCTGCGACGTCCCGCAGAGCGGCGTACACGTCATCTGGTCGTACGACAGGAATGGACTGTCGCACGATCGCGGTCATTATGGCACATGACGCCGGACCGTCGACCACGTCGGCGCTCGCGAGCGCGGCACCCACGTCAACCTGCTTACGGCCTGACTGCGTGATTCGCTCGACGGTAAACGTCCCGGTCGCCAGCAACGCGGCGACCGCGGGCCGCACCTGGTCGGCAGCCAGCCCGCCAAAGGTGAACTGCCACTGTGATGCATCTACCCGGTCGGCCAGCGATTTCGCACGGGCTTCGGCGACCTCGAGAATATCGAGATCGGCCGGCAGCGCCTCATCCAGACGGCGACGTACCTCATCGGGTTCGATAACGGCAGACAGACCGATCTCCAGGTACTCGGCCTCACTGGCCACACCGGTAGGTGCGGCGCCGACCCACGAGATCTTCGGGTGCGGGGTAAAACCGGCCGAGAACGCCACCGGCAGGCGTGCGCGGCGCACCGCGCGCTCGAACACCCGGGTGTAGTCGCGGTGCGACATGAATCGCAGGCGGCCGACCTTCGTGTATCTGATCCACAGCCGCTGCACGACCGGCGGTGGTGGCGGGCCGTCCGGCGTCCGCTGTTTACGTTTGCGCGGCTTACCGCTCATGCCTGGTCCCCGCCGTTGTTGACCACGGTCAACGGCAGCAGCGTCTTACCTGTCGGGCCGATCTGGATGTCAGTACCCATCCCCGGACACACGCCGCAGTCGTAACACGGAATCCACCGGCAGTCGTCAACCTCGGTCTCATCGATCGCGTCGAGCCAGTCGTCCCACAGCCACTGCTTGTCCAAACCCGAGTCGAGGTGGTCCCACGGCAAGATCTCGTCCTCGCCACGCTCCCGGGTGGTGTACCAAGCCAGGTCAACGCCGTACGGCGCCAGAGCGCTCGCGGCCGCGTCCACCCAGCGCTCGTGCGAGAAGTGTTCGCTCCAGCCGTCGAACTTGCCACCGGCCTCCCACACTGCACGGATCACCGCGCCGACGCGCCGGTCGCCGCGAGAGAGCAATCCCTCGACCTCGGACGGTTTGCCGTCGTGGTACCGAAAGCCGATGGAGCGCCCCAGGTTGCGATCGCTGGTGATCGCTGCCTTCAACTTCGCCAGTCGTTCATCGATGGTCTGCGCGCTGGCCTGCGAGGCCCACTGGAACGGCGTGTGGGCCTTCGGAACGAAGCCGCCGATGGACACGGTGCAACGGATGTCGTTGCGTCCCGAGGCCGCTCGACCGGCGGTGATGACCTCTTTCGCCATCTCGGCGATCTCCAGGACGTCCTCATCGGTCTCGGTCGGCAGCCCACACATGAAGTAGAGCTTGACCTGACGCCAACCGTTGGCGTACGCCGTGGTGACGGTGCGGATCAGATCTTCCTTGCTGACCATCTTGTTGATGACTTTGCGGATCCGCTCACTGCCACCCTCGGGCGCGAATGTCAGGCCGGAGCGCCGCCCATTGCGCGACAGTTCGTTCGCGAGGTCGATGTTGAACGCGTCCACCCGGGTTGACGGCAACGACAACGAGGTCTTCGAATCCTCGTATCGATCAGCGAGACCCTTGGTGATATCGGCGATCTCGGAGTGATCGGCACTGGACAGGCTCAGCAGCCCGACTTCCTCAAAGCCGGTCGCGTTCAGCCCGCGCTCAACCATTTCGCCGATACCGGTGATGGAGCGTTCGCGGACCGGCCTGGTGATCATGCCGGCCTGGCAGAAACGGCACCCGCGAGTGCAGCCGCGGAAGATTTCGACTGACATTCGCTCGTGCACCGACTCGGCCAGCGGCACCAGCGGTTGCTTCGGGTACGGCCAGTCATCGAGGTTCATCGTGGTGCGCTTGGGCACGCGGTCGGGAACGTCGCTGTGCCGAGGCGTCACGGACGCGATCGCTCCGTCGGGACCGTATTCGACGTCGTACAAGCTCGGCACATACACGCCAGGGATCTGCGCGAGGCGCCGTAGCAGTGCGCCGCGATCGCTGCCGCCGGCCGCCTTCCAGGCCTTGACGACGTCCGTGACGTCGCCGACGACCTGTTCACCGTCGCCGAGGGCGGCCGCGTCGATGAAGTTGGCGATCGGCTCGGGGTTGAACGCGGCATGTCCACCGGCTAGCACGATCGGGTGCTCGGAGGTGCGCTCGGCGGCATCGATCGGAATCTGCGCGAGGTCCAGGGCTTCGAGCAGGTTGGTGTAGCCCAGTTCGGTAGCGAACGAGACCCCAAGGACGTCGAAGTCTTTCACCGGGCGATGACCGTCGACGGTGAACTGTGGCACCTGTTCTTTGCGCATTAATTCGGCGAGGTCCGGCCACACGGCATAGGTGCGCTCGGCGAGCGTGTCAGTGCGCTCGTTCAGCACTTCGTACAGAATCATCAGGCCCTGATTGGGCAACCCGACCTCGTACGCGTCGGGATACATCAGCGCCCATCGGACATCGGCGGACTCCCACTCCTTCACCGTGGAGTTGAGTTCGCCGCCGACGTACTGAATCGGCTTTTGGACCTGAGTGAGCAGCGGCTCCAGGTCGGAGAAGACAGAGTGTGAGGTCATAGCCCCTCAAGGGTAACCGCCTGTCGCCGATCAAGCCTCGCACCAACGAGTGATCACGCCCGCCGCGCTCCCATCGGTCTTCGGTAGCGCAGACTGCGGCGCACCGCGCCCAACAAGCCACGCACCTCTGCGGACGGGATCTGTCCTATTTAAGCGGCATTCTCGAGGATGTCAAAGAGACATCGACCTGAGGAGCCGATCATGTACCTGCCCGCCGTTGACGATGAGCGCACCACCCTTCGTAACTACCTGGAGATGCAGTTGGACGCCGTCCGTGACGCCGGCTACGGCCTGAACGACGAACAACTTCGCGACACGCCCCTGCGTTCCTCCCTCTCGGTCGCCGGCATCATCAAGCACGTCGCCTGGTGTATGGCGGGCGCGCTCAACGCGTCCGGCCAACTCGATGACTCACCCCTCGATCTCGCCGACTACTTCGGCGCGTTCACAATGGGCGAGGGCGAGTCCGGCGACTCGCTGCGCGCGACCTACGAAGACTTGAAGGCCAAGTACCTGGTGATGGTCGAAAACACCGACCTCGATGCCGTGATCGTCGCACCGCCTGCGCCGTGGTACGGGCTGCCCGGCGGCAATGACGTCGCGCTGCGCTACCTCGTCGTCCACCACGTCGAGGAGTTCGCTCGACACGCCGGTCACGCAGACATCATTCGCGAGCAGATCGACGGCGCGACAGCCGCGGCGTTGAACGCCGCCGTCGAGGGCCGAGCCGCGAACGAGTTCGTCACGCCTTGGCAGCCCTCGGCCGCCGTCTGAGCGCACCGGTTCTGACCCGCCGGGGTGGATGTGGTTATTGTCAGGCGAACTACGACAATCCGTCCCCGACGCTTCAGGAGCCGCACATGTCAGAATCGCCCGTCCTGATCGAGGTCCAGAACCGGATCGCCACGATCACTCTCAACCGGCCTGAGGTGCGCAATGCGCTCAGCCGCGAACTACTCGAACTGCTGCCGCAGGTGTTGCAGGCCGCCGACAACGATCCCGAGGTCGATGTCCTGGTCATGACCGGCACCGATCCGGCGTTCACCGCAGGCTTGGATCTCAAGCAGGTCGGCGAAGGCCAGATCATCGATTCGTTCACGGCGGGGCAGGTCAAGAAGCCTTGGCCCGACCTCACCAAGCCGCTGATTGGCGCCGTCAACGGGGTCGCGGTCACGGGTGGATTCGAGCTCGCGCTGAATTGCGACCTGCTGATCGCATCGGAGAAGGCCTACTTCGCCGACACCCACGCACGCGTCGGGGTTCAGCCGGGCTGGGGCCTGACCGTGCTACTGCCGCAGGCGATCGGCGTACGCCGCGCCCGCGAGTTGAGCATGAGCGGCCGATTCCTGGACGCGCAGACTGCCTACGACTGGGGATTGGTCAACCGCGTCGTCGCCCACGAGGATCTGCTGCCGACGACGTACGAGTTGGCTGCGTCGATCATCGATAACGATCAACTCGGCGTACGTCGCGTACTGAAGACCTACGCGGAGAACAACGCCGAACTCGAGCAGTGGCAGAATGAAGCCACGGCCGGAGCGGACTGGAAGCGCGAGCAGTTCTCCCCGGAGAAGGTCGCCGAACGTCGCGCTGCGATCCAGGCGCGCGGACGGGCACAGACCAGCTAGTCACCCCGCCATGAAGAAGGCCACCGTCAGCGTGCTGACGGTGGCCTTCTTCATGCTGTTGGGAAGACTCGTTAGTCGGTGCCGGCTTCCAGGGCGGCACGGTCGAGCGCCTCATCATCTGCACTCGTACCGTCGAGCGCGCGGATCGACTCAGATCCGCCGTGCTCCAACTCGCCGACGAGATCGCCCTCGGCACCAAGCTGTCCGCGGGAGGCGTAGAACTCCAACTTGGAGCGCGAGTCTGCGATGTCCAGATTGCGCATCGTCAGCTGCCCGATCCGGTCGGTCGGACCGAACGCGGCGTTCTCGACCCGTTCCATCGACAACTTGTCCGGGTGGTAGCTGAAATGCTCACCCTGGGTATCGAGGATCGCGTAGTCCTCGCCGCGGCGCAGCCGAAGCGTGACACTGCCGGTGACCGCGGAACCGACCCAGCGCTGCAGTCCTTCGCGCAGCATCAACGACTGCGGGTCCAGCCAACGACCTTCGTACAGCAGCCGGCCGAGGCGACGACCCTCGTTGTGGTACTGCGCGATCGTGTCCTCGTTATGGATCGCGTTCAGCAGCCGCTCATACGCGGTGAACAGCAACGCCATCCCCGGGGCCTCGTAGATTCCGCGGCTCTTCGCCTCGATGATCCGGTTCTCGATCTGATCGCTCATCCCGAGTCCATGGCGTCCGCCGATCGCGTTCGCCTCCAGCACCAGATCGACGGCGGACTCAAACTCCCGGCCGTTGATGGCGACCGGACGCCCCTCGTCGAAGGAAACAGTCACGTCTTCGGTGGCGATGTCGACGGCCGGGTCCCAGTGCGCGACACCCATGATCGGGCTGACGATCTCCACGGACTGATCGAGATGCTCCAGGCTCTTCGCTTCGTGCGTCGCGCCCCAGATATTCGCGTCGGTCGAGTAGGCCTTCTCTACCGAGTCGCGGTACGGCAGGTCGCGTTCAGTCAGCCACTGCGACATTTCGGTGCGGCCGCCGAGTTCGCGCACGAAGTCGGCATCCAGCCATGGCTTGTAGATCCGCAACTGCGGGTTTGCCAGCAAACCGTAGCGATAGAAGCGTTCGATGTCGTTGCCCTTGAACGTCGAGCCGTCGCCCCAGATATTCACGTCGTCCGCGTGCATCGCGCGCACCAGCAGGGTGCCGGTGACGGCGCGGCCGAGCGGAGTGGTGTTGAAGTATGTGCGCCCACCGGATCGGATATGGAACGCACCGCAGGTGATAGCGACGAGCCCTTCTTCCACGAGTTGCTCACGGCAGTCGACCAGCCGGGACAACTCGGCGCCATACTGCGTGGCGCGGCCCGGGACCTCATCGATCTCGGGTTCGTCGTACTGGCCCAGGTTCGCGGTGTAGGTGCACGGTACGGCACCCTTCTCGCGCATCCAGGCGACGGCTACCGAGGTATCGAGGCCACCGGAAAAGGCGATCCCGACGCGCTCACCAACAGGAATACTCGTTAATACTTTGGACACGCCCTGAGCCTAGACGCCGCCGCGATGTGACCACGCACGGCCTGGCGACTCAGTCCTCGGAGTACCCGCGGTACGACGCCCGCGAGAGCCAGACGGCGCCGAGCGAGGCGATCAGCAGGACGCCGAACGCGATGGGGACGCCGTTGAGCAGGCCCTCCCGGAACTCTTCGGGAATCATCGCGTCGGCGATGGCATACACCGCGCTCTTACCTTCCTGCGGCAGCAATATGGTGACGCTGGCTAATGCGACCGCCGTACCGGCCACGATGCCGGTGCCTTGAATCATCACGCGTAAGGATCCGACGACGCCGAGGCGTTCAGGTGGGGTCGCCTTGGTGATCGCCGACGCGTTAGCGGTTTGCACCATGCCGCCCGCTGCGCCGGCGAGCGCGCCACCGATCGCGACGAGTACCCACGCCTCGTGCCACCAGATCATCGAGGCGCAGAACAGGACGGCGACGACACCTATCGCTGCCCCAGCCGTACTGACCCAGGCACTGCCCTTCCGCATTTCGATCGTCCCCGCCAGCGGCGAGGCGATGAGCGTTCCGACGGCGATCGGCAGCACCAAGAATCCCGCCATGGTCGCGCTCATGCCGTAGGCGGACTGGTAGATCAGCGCGACCAGGATCAGGATGGCGAACCGGACCAGGTGAGTGAGCATGGTGGTGAAACTGGTGCCGAGGAAAAGTCGGTCGCGAAACAGGCTCATGTCGATCAGCGGCAAACTCGCCCTGGCCTCGCGCCAAATGAACAGCGGCACGAGTACCGCGAGGCACGCGCACGACACCGCGATGTAAGTAAGGTCCAACCCGCGGGAGGCTATTTGGGTCAGCATCGCCACGAAGGTGGTGGCGATCGCGATGACCAGCGTCGAGCCGAGCATGTCGAAGTCTTTGCCGTGCCCGGCGGCATCGCGCGGTAAGAAACGCAGCGCGCCCACGAGCATCAATACGCAGAACGGGATGTTGATCCAGAACATCCACGGCCAGCCGATGGTGTCGACCATGACGCCGCCGATGACCGGGCCGAGCAGTTGCGCGGCCGAGTTGCAGGCGTAGTAGATGCCCATTGCCTGGCCGATTCGAGCACGCGGCACGGCCCGAGCGATGATCGCGCTAGTGGTCGAGAACATCATTGCCGAACCAACACCGCTGACCGCGCGCCCAGCGATCAGCACGCCACCGTTGGTCGCGATCGCGCTCAGCACTGACCCGAGCCCGAACACGACGACGCCGGCGGTAAACAGATTGCGCCGTGAGGCCAAATCTCCAAGGCGTCCGAAAGACACCATCAGCGCGTTGCTGGCCAGCATGTTGGCCAGCAGAATCCAACTTGACTGCGCGGCGCTCGCATCGATCTCATGCGAGATCGTCGAGAGCGCGATGTTGACGATGGACATGTTGAGCCCACCGACAAACATGCACAGCGACGCAATCGCCACCACGTTCCGAGCGTGTGCCCGCGACGTGGTGGCGATTGCCGGTGCTGTGCCGCTATTCATGCAGCATCCGCTAGTTAGCGACCACCGTTCACGTGCAGGGTCTGGCCCGTGACAAAGCTCGACTCGTCCGAGGCGAAGAACGCCACGACATTAGCGATGTCGATCGGCTGGCCGATACGCCCCAGCGGGGTGGCCGCCGCCGCGCCCTTCTGGAAGTCTTCCTTGGCGACGCCAACGCGAGCGGCGGTCGAATCGGTCATCGGGGTCTCGATGAAGCCGGGAGCGACAGCGTTCACGTTGATGTTGAACTTGCCCAGTTCCAGGGCGAGCGTCGCGGTAAGGCCGATGATGCCGGCCTTGGCGGCCGAGTAGTTGGCCTGGCCACGGTTGCCGAGCGCGGAACGGCTGGACAGGTTCACGATCTTGCCGTACTTCTGCTCGGTCATGACCTTGCTGGCCTGCTTGGTGGTGTTGAACGCGCCGCGCAGGTGTACGGCCATGACCATGTCCCAGTCCTCTTCGGTCATCTTGAAGAGGAGGTTGTCGCGAATGATCCCAGCGTTGTTGACCAGGATGTGCAGGCCACCGAGTTCGTCGACGGTGCGCTTGACGCCGGCCTCGACCTGATCCATCTTCGAGACGTCTGCGCCGATAGCGATCGCCTTCCCGCCGGCGAGGTTGATCGCCTCGACGGTGCCCGCGAGCGATTCTTCCTTCAGGTCGACAGCAGCGACGGACGCGCCACCCTTGGCCAGAGTGACAGCGATCTCCTTGCCGATGCCCTGGGCCGCGCCGGTGACGAACGCTACCTTTCCGCTGAAGTCATGAGCCATAGTCCTGCTCCAAAAGTTCGTTGGTGAAATTCCGCCCATGAGTAGATCACGCACTCGTTTGCACTACGAAGTAGGGTCCGAGGCGCGCTGAGAAGTGTGAGTGCTAGCGCTCGAGGGCGTGCTGGGCGTGGCGCAGCACCTGAGAAGCTAGCGAACTTGCTGCGGATGATCTCGAGGCTCGCGCACCGGCAGCATCACCAGGAATCCGGCTAGGAGCACGAGCACGATTCCCATGATCCCCCAGTACTGCGTGTTCGTTTCGTCGGTGATCGCCGAGCCGAGCAACACGAACAGCGCGAACATCGCCGGCGACAAGAAAGACACGGCACGGCCCGTGGTCTGGTACAGCCCGAAGATCTCCCCCGATTTACCGGCCGGGATGGCTCGCGCCAAGAACGTGCGGGACGCCGACTGCGCGGGTCCGACAAAAATGGTCATCAGCAGTCCGCACACCCAGAACGCCATCTGTCCGGCGTCGTGCAGCGTGAAGATGAGCGTGCCGAGTACGACGAGGCTCCCCAGCGAGATCAAGATGACCCGTTTCGGGCCGATCTTGTCGTCGAGAACACCGAATGCGATCGTGGCGATTCCGGCCACGACGTTGGCAACGGCGCCGAAGATGATCACGTCACCATCGCTGAAGCCGTAGGTTCGCGCGGCAATCACCGCGCCGAAGGTAAACACCCCGGCGAGCCCGTCGCGGAACAATGCCGAGGCCAGCAAGAAATAGGCGGTGTGCCGACTGCCGTGCCAGATCCGCCCGATCGAGGCGAAGAGCAAACGGTACGACTGCAGAATGCCGACGCGTTCGGTGACCCGATCTGTGCCGCGATCCTTCAGGTTCAAGAACGTGGGGATCGTCCACAGCAGGGTCCAGACGCCGCAGATGACCATGGACACGCGAATGTCCATTCCGTGCTCGTCTGTCACGCCAAACAAGCCGACGTCCGGTGAGATGAGCAAGAAGTAGAGCAGGAGTAGGACGACGATGCCGCCGAGGTAGCCCAACCCCCAGCCGAACCCGCTGATACGACCGACGTTTTTCTGGTCCGCGAGGTCTTCCAACGCGGCGTTGTAATTGACCTCGGCGACAGATGCGACGACAGACCCTATGGCGAGCAGTCCGAGCCCCAGCCACAGGTACGCCGGGTCCGGTGCAACAAAGAACAGTGCGGCCGACAGCATCACCAGCAACCAGGTGAGGTTGCGCAGGGTCGATATGTTCCGACCCTTACGGTCTGCGTTTTGCCCGAGCACCGGGGCGATCAACGCGATGAGTACACCGGCGATGACGGTAGCGACGGCGAGCGAAATCGACGTCGAATTCTCACTGCCGAAGCTGTCGCTGGTGATGTAGACACTGAACACGAACGTCGTGATCACCGTGTGGAAGGGTTGCGTGCCCCAATCCCACAACGCCCAGGAGATCAGCTTCTTCTTCGATGTCCCGCGGTGGGCGCCCAGTGCTCGGGCATGCGGCGCGGCGGGGTCGGACGGCGGGTGCGTGTCGGTGCTCACCTGGTGAACGTATCTAGTTCGCGTGAACTTGGCGAGTCAGCGCGCTTGCGGTACGGTCACGGATCCGCGACCGTACGACGCACGCTGCCCTACAGGTTCGGGAAGAAGATCTTCGCCTCGCGTACGCCGTTCTCCGGCGAATCGGATCCGTGCACGATGTTGCGGTTCATCAGCGTGGCGAAGTCCCCGCGAATACTTCCGGTCTCGGCCTTGATCGGATCCGTGGCACCGGCCAGCTGACGGAACGCGGCGACCGCGTTCTCCCCCTCGGCGACGATCGCAACGAGCGGCCCGGAGGTAATGAACTGCATCAAGTCCGGGTAGAACGGCTTTCCCTCATGCTCGGCGTAGTGCGTGGCCGCCGTCTGCTTGTCCAGCGTACGCAGCTCCATCGCGACAAGGGTCAGTCCCTTACGTTCGATACGGCTGATGACCTCGCCGACAACCTGCTTGGCCACGCCGTCAGGCTTGACCAGAATGAGCGTGCGCTCGATAACCATGCGGAAAACTCCCTGAGTTCTTCTCGGATTCCGGCTCATCCTACGGGCAGTGGGCGCCAGCACTCGCGCCTGAGGGGCACAGACGCTGCGCGACGTCAGGCGTCGGGGTCGAGGTCCGGGCGTGCTCGCAACTGCCGGTGTAGGTGTCCGGCGTACCACCACAGCACCACGAAGAATCCACCGAGCACCCACATGGCCCAGACCCAGAACCCCATCGCGACCACGCATACTTGCAGCACCCAACCTGCGGCGTTCGCCCACGGCTTCTTAATGAACGCGCACAACGCGATCAGCGCCGCAACAATCACCAGAATCGTGGTCAACCGGAAGCCGGTAAGTCCGACATCGAACTGCCGGATCGTCGCCGGCACCATCAACACGATCAGCGCCTCGAAAATCAGCAGCGCGGAATAGATACCGCGCATCGACCGCTCAAGTTTCACCTTGTCGACCGGCGGCAGGCCTTGACGTTCCTCGTCGCTCGGCTCAGGCGTCGGCGCTCCTGACGGGCCGGTCAGACCGAAGCGCTTGTTCACTTCTGCCATGGCTTCTTCCGATCCGGGTTGAACAGCTTCCGCGCGTCGCCGGCGGTGTAGACCGACCCCGTGACGATGACGCCGACCCCGGCAAAGTGCTCACCGTCCTCGGCGAGGCTCACGGCCGTCTCCAACGCTTCGGGCAGTCGGGGTTCGACAACGACGCGATCTGACCCGAAGTACTCGACAGCGATCGCGGCGGTGGAATCGATGTCACGGGAGCGCGCTGAGTTGTTTGTGGTGATGACGATTTCGTCAAGCACCGGTTCCAGCAGTTCAATCATCGCTGGGATGTCCTTGTCCGACGACGCCGCGAACACCCCGATCAGCCGGGAGAAGTCGAAGGACTCCTGCAGGGTCTGAACGGTCGCCTTCATACCCGCCGGATTGTGGCTGGCATCCACCAGAGTGGTCGGCGAGGTCCGCACAATCTCCAGCCGTCCCGGCGACGTGATCTCAAAGAACGCCTCACGCAGCACTTCCTCGTCAATGGTCTGCGGTGAGTCATGCCCGAAGAACGCCTCGATCGCCGCGAGCGCGCAGGCCGCGTTCGATGCCTGGTGGGTCCCCCACAGGTGCAACAGCAGGTTGTCGTATCGCGCGGCGAGCCCTTGGATCGACAGCATCTGACCACCGACCGCGACCTGCCGATCGAGGACGCCGAACTCGACTCCCTCGCGCGCCGCCACCGCACCGACGTCGGCGCAGCGTCGCAGCAAAATCTCCGCGACCTCTTGCGTCTGCGCGGCCAGGATCGCGGTCGCACTGTCCTTAATGATCCCCGACTTCTCGGTAGCGATCTGCTCGACGTTGTCACCGAGGTAGTTCGTGTGCTCCAAAGCGATCGGCGTGACAATGGCGATCCGGCCGTCGGCGACGTTCGTCGCATCCCACGAACCACCCATGCCTACTTCGACGATTGCCACATCCACCGGCGCATCGGCGAACGTCGCGTACGCCATTGCAGTCATCGCCTCGAAGTACGAAACCGGGACCTGCGTGGAGTCCTGGTCAATGCCGTGCCCTGCGTCGACCAATTGCAGGTACGGCTCGAGTTCGGTGTATGCCGCGACGTACCGCTCCTCGCTGATCGGCTCGCCGTTCAGGCAGATCCGCTCGCGCGACGATTCCAGATGCGGGCTGGTGAAGCGGCCAGTACGCAGACCGAGCGCGCGGAACAGCTCGTCCACCATCCGCGCGGTCGAGGATTTCCCATTGCTGCCGGTGATGTGCACGACGGGGTACCGCGTTTGCGGCTGGTCCATGAGATCCATGAGCGCGCGCATACGAGCCAGGCTCGGCTCAATGCGGGTCTCCGGCCACCGCCGCTGCAGCAACGCTTCGACGGCATCGGCACTCAGGTCGCTACTCACGCGGGCACGATCTCATAGGTCAACGCGGTGCCTTCGACAACGGTGATCTTCGTGGCGCGGGCGGCGCCTTGCAGATCACTCGCGACAGCTTCGAGGACGGCGACATTGGGTGCCGTGAGCCGCACCGCGGCAACCTCCGCAAAGCCTTTGATACCGGCCTCAGACTTCGCCTTACGGATCCCGGAGATTGCGGTGAACGCGGCGTCCAGTACGTCGGCATCAACCGCCGCGCCGCGCAGCCCATCGGGCGTCGGCCACGACTGCAGATGAATCGAACCGGTCTGCCACCACGACCAGACCTCTTCGGTGACGAACGGCAGGATTGGCGCGAACAGCCGCAGCAGCACCGACAGTGCTTGGGCAAGTGCGCTCCGGGCCGAATCCGCGCCTGGCCCCTCCCCGTACGCACGAGCCTTGACCAGTTCGACGTAATTGTCGCAGAACGACCAGAAGAACGACTCGGTGCGCTCCAACGCGATGGCGTAGTTGTAATCCTCGAACGCCTTGGTGGCGGCGTTGACGACGTCGGCGAGGGCTGCGAGCATCGCCAGGTCCAGCGGTTCAGTGACCGGCTTGGTAGCGTCTTCGGCCGTGGCGCCGGTGCCGAGCGCGAACTTCGAGGCGTTCAGAATCTTGGTCGCCAGGCGCCGTCCGACCTTCATCTGTGACTCGTCGAATGCCGTGTCGGTGCCCGGGCGGCCGGAGGCGGCCCAGTAGCGGACGGCGTCCGAGCCGTACTGCTGCAACAACCCCAGTGGGGTCACGACGTTGCCTTTGGACTTGGACATCTTCTTGCGGTCTGGATCCAGAATCCAGCCCGAGAGCGCCGCGGTCTTCCACGGCGTCTTGCCGAATTCGAGCTCAGAGCGTACGACGGTCGAAAAGAGCCAGGTGCGAATGATGTCGTGTCCCTGCGGACGAATGTCCATCGGGAACACTCGCTCGAACAGATCGTTATCGCGACCCCATCGACCGGCGATCTGCGGGGTCAGCGAGGACGTCGCCCAGGTATCCATGACGTCCGGTTCACCCATGAATCCGCCCGGCTGGTTGCGTTGCTCGGCGGCGAAACCGGCCGGCAGATCACTAGACGGATCAATCGGCAGACTGGCGTCGTCCGGCACGATGGGGTTGTCGTAGTCCGGCTGGCCCTGATCATCGAGTCGGTACCACAGCGGAATCGGAATACCGAAGAAGCGTTGGCGCGAGATGAGCCAGTCTCCGGCGAGGCCCTCGACCCAGTTCTCATAGCGATGCCGCATGTGCTCGGGAACCCAGCGCAGGTCACGACCGCGGTTGATCATTCGCTCACGTACGTCGGCCTCGCGGCCACCGTTGCGGATGTACCACTGCCGGGTGGAGACGATTTCCAGCGGGCGATCGCCGCGCTCATAGAACTTCACCTGCTGGTTGGTCGGCTTCGGATCGCCCTCGATGGCACCGGCCTGAGTGAGCATCTCGACGACGGCCTGCTTGGCCGCGTGCGGGGTCTTCCCCGCGAGCTCGGCGTACTTCGCGCGCCCGGTCTCGGAGGTGATCGCGTCAGGAGCGTCCGCGAGCATGCGGCCGTCCCGACCGATCACCGCGCGAGCCGGCAACTGCAGTTCGCGCCACCAGATGATGTCGGTGGAGTCACCCCAGGTACAGATCATCGCGATACCCGAGCCCTTTTCGGGGTCGGCAAGTTCGTGCGCGACGACAGGAACGTCGACCCCGAAGACCGGCGTGGTCACCGACGTGCCGAACAGGTCGGCGTAACGCTCGTCGCTCGGGTGCGCGACCAACGCAACGCAGGCCGGGAGCAATTCGGGGCGGGTGGTCTCGATGAATACGGGTTCGCCGTCGGCCTTGACGAACCCGACGCGGTAGTAGTTGCCCTGGCGCTCGCGATCCTCCAGTTCCGCCTGCGCGACCGCTGTGCGGAACGTGATGTCCCACAGCGTCGGCGCTTCCTGGTTGTACGCCTCACCGCGGGCGTAGTTCGCTAAGAATGCCCGTTGGCTGGTGGCCTGCGAATCGTCGTCGATGGTGCGGTATTGCAGGTTCCAATCGAACGACGAGCCAAGGGTTCGGAAGACTTCCTCGAACGCTTTCTCGTCCTCGACGGTGAGGATCTCGCACAACTCGAGGAAGTTGCGTCGGGAAATCGGGATCTCCTGCTTACCGGGTTTGGCCGGAGGCTGGAAGTCGGCGTCGTACGCCACGGAGGTATCGCCGCGGACGCCGTAGAAATTCTGCACTCGCTTCTCGGAGGGCAGGCCGTTGTCGTCCCACCCGATCGGGTAAAACACGGACTTGCCGCGCATCCGCCAGAAGCGGGCGACGGTGTCGGTGTGCGTGTAGGAGAAGACGTGCCCGATGTGCAGCGAGCCAGAGGCGGTAGGTGGCGGCGTATCGATCGCGAACACGTTCTCGCGCGGCTGGGTGCGGTCGAAGGCGTAGGTCTGCTCGGCCTCCCACCGGGCTGCCAACTTGGCCTCGACGCCGTCGAGGGTGGGCTTTTCGGGCAGCGCGGAAGAAGCAGATGTCATGCGCCCATTCTATGGCCCCGACCAACGCTCTCCTCAGGCAGCATTACGACGTTGACATCCCCACCTCAGCCGATAACCTGCCGGTAATCCACGCCACGACAAGTTGGGAACCCCATGTACAAGTTGTACGCATTCTGGTCAGCGCCACGCAACGAGGACGTCGAGGCGTTCGAGCAGCACTATGCCGAGGTGCACCTACCGGCCGCACTCGCCGTACCTCACCTGGTCGGCCTGACCGAAACGCTGACCTCCGACGGGTTCGAAGGTGCGACGCCCGCTACCTACCGCGTCGCGGAGATGATTTTCGACAGCAAGGAGGCTCTGCAGCAAAGCGCAGAGTCGCAGCAGTGGGCAGCGATGCGCGCCGACTCCGGCGTCATGATCGAGAAATTCGGCGTGACGCTGCAGGTCTCGATGGGCCATGCAGAGCGGGCCAACCTCTGACGTCACGAGCGCGCTGACGTAGTCTGCTTAGGTACACCTAAGCAGCGGGGAGGCGGGTCGGATGTTCGGCGCGACGTTCGGGCCGCGAGAGGCTGCCTGAGGCCTCATGTGGGACGACGTACCCGTCACGATCATCTTCGTCGTGTTGTGGTCGATCGCGATGCTGCGCGGACAGGCGACGTACTGGATCGCGCGATGGGCGACGGAGGCAACTGCTGACGGCACGGCACTGCCCGATTCCTTTCGAGCGCGCTTCGCTGCATGGTTGCAGCGGCCGTTGTTGGTGCGCGCCCGTCGGATGCTGGAGGGGTGGGGTTCGCCGCTTATCGCGCTCTGCTACCTCACCGTCGGTCTACAGACTGCCGTGCTCGCGTCCGCCGGCGTCCTGCGGATGCATTGGCTGCGTTTCACGCTGGCCCAAGTCGTTGGCGCGCTCGGGTGGGCGGGTTTCTACACCTTCGTCGGAGCGTCTGCGTGGAAGGCGGTGCTCGGCGGCGTCTCCGGCACAACCTGGCTGCTGATCCTTGCCGTCATCGCGGTGGTGATGCTCGGGATGTATTTGGTGAAGCGCACCCTGGTGCGCAGACGCATGCCCGCCGAACCGGTCGGCTAACTCGTCAGCCGAAACTCAGTCGCACACTCTCGCAGGTGGTCGCGACGCGACACGTGCCCGACCCTACGCCGACTTCGACTCCGGCTTGTCCTTGGTGGACTTCGTCTTCTTCCGGCCCACGATCGTCGGGTATACCTCGGACTCAACGGTGTCCTTGGTGATAATGACCTTCGCGACGTCGTCATCCCCGGGGATGTCGTACATCACGCTCATCAGCACCTCTTCGAGGATCGAGCGCAATCCACGAGCACCGGTGCCGCGCTTGATGGCCTGGTCGGCGATCGACTCCAGCGCGTCCTGCTCAAACTCCAGCTCGACCCCATCGAGTTGGAACAGGCGCTGGTACTGACGCACGAGAGCATTCTTCGGCTCGGTCAGGATGTTGACGAGCGCTTCGCGGTCCAGGTTGGCCACCGACGCGGTGACCGGAACGCGGCCGATGAACTCGGGAATCATGCCGAACTTGACCAGGTCTTCAGTCATCACCTGACCGAAAAAGTCGGTCGTGTCGATCTCCGCCTTCGAGCGGATCTCGGCACCGAATCCCATCCCCTTCTTACCGACGCGAGACTGGATGATGTCGTCCAGACCGGCGAACGCGCCACCGACGATGAACAACACGTTGGTCGTGTCGATCTGCAGGAACTCCTGGTGCGGGTGCTTGCGTCCGCCCTGCGGCGGCACAGCGGCCGTCGTTCCCTCGAGGATCTTCAGCAGCGCTTGCTGCACACCCTCGCCGGACACATCCCGAGTGATCGACGGATTCTCGCTCTTACGCGCGACCTTGTCGATCTCGTCGATGTAGACGATGCCGGTCTCGGCTCGTTTGGTGTCGTAATCAGCGGCCTGGATCAACTTCAGCAGGATGTTCTCGACGTCCTCACCGACGTACCCGGCCTCGGTGAGCGCGGTCGCATCAGCGATGGCGAACGGGACGTTCAACATCCGCGCGAGCGTTTGCGCCAGGTGGGTCTTACCAGAGCCGGTCGGCCCGATCATCAGGATGTTGGACTTCTGCAGCTCGACGGCGTCCTTGGCCTTCTCGTTTCCGGACGCCTGCACGCGCTTGTAGTGGTTGTAGACAGCAACCGCGAGCGTGCGCTTGGCCTTGTCCTGACCCACGACGTACTCGTTCAGGAAGGCGAAAATCTCAGCGGGCTTGGGCAACTCATCGAGTTTGACCTCGCTGGTCTCAGCAAGTTCCTCCTCGATGATCTCGTTGCAGAGATCGATGCACTCATCGCAGATGTAGACGCCAGGTCCCGCGATGAGCTTCTTCACTTGCTTCTGCGACTTGCCACAGAACGAGCACTTCAGCAGATCAGCACCTTCACCGACACGTGCCACGCGTTACTCTCCCTCATGAACGTCGCGCCGAAATCAGCGCATATTCGACGGTACCCGGTAGCGACGACAGAAACCGCTCATTAATCTCGCGATTCGCAGGCGTGTCTCACGCCCTGGGCTCACCCGCCACATCAAGCCCACCAGCCACGCCGCCGTACGACACCGGGCCCTCTCCGCGTCGGAGAGAGCCCGGTGATCGTCGGTCAGTGACTACGCGTCCCAGGTCTGGCCCGACAGCTTGCGGTACGGCATGACCGTATCGATGAGGCCGTACTCCTTGGCCTCCTCTGCCGAGAGGATCTTGTCGCGCTCGATATCCTTGCGGACCTGCTCAATCGGCTGGCCCGAGTGACGCGCCAGGATCTCCTCAAGCAGTTCACGCATCCGCAGGATCTCGTTCGCCTGGATCTCCAGGTCTGAGACCTGGCCCTCGCCACCGCCGGAAGGCTGGTGGATCAGAATGCGCGAGTTCGGGGTCGCGGCGCGCTTGCCGTGCGTACCCGCTGCGGCGAGTACCGCAGCCGCGGAGGCTGCCTGCCCGAGGACGACGGTGGCGATATCGCAGTGCACGTACTGCATCGTGTCGTAGATAGCCGTGAGCGCGGTGAACGAGCCGCCCGGCGAGTTGATGTACATCGTGATGTCGCGGTCCGGATCGTCCGACTCCAGCGTCAACAACTGCGCCATCACGTCGTTGGCCGACGCATCGTCGACCTGCACGCCGAGGAAGATAATGCGCTCCTCGAACAGCTTGTTGTACGGGTTGGACTCCTTCACCCCGTACGACGTCCGCTCGACGAACGACGGCAGCACGTAACGGCTCTGCGGCATCTGGATGCGGGACTCGCCGCTCAGGTTGTAGTTCATCGGTGTAGCTCCTTAGCGGCGTCCGCCGGAGGGAAGATCCTCCGCGCGAGAAATGATGTGGTCGACGAAGCCGTAGTCCTTGGCCTCCTGTGCGGTGAACCAGCGATCGCGCTCGGAGTCCTCGGTCACCTGCTCAACGGTCTGACCGGTCTGTTCCGCGATCAACTCAGCCATCTCGCGCTTGGTGCGCTTGAACAGGTCCGCCTGGATCTTGATGTCGGACGCTGTACCTTGCACACCGGCCGACGGCTGGTGCATCAGGATGCGCGCATGCGGCAACGCGTAGCGCTTGCCCTGCGCACCTGCAGAGAGCAGGAACTGACCCATCGATGCCGACAGCCCCATCGAGTACGTGGCCACATCACACTCGATGAACTGCATCGTGTCGTAAATGGCCATACCGGCGGTGACCGAACCGCCCGGCGAATTGATGTAGAGGTGAATATCGCGCTCGGGATCCTCGGCGGCGAGCAGCAGCATTTGAGCGGCGAGCATGTTGGCGTTCTCGTCCATGACGGCCGACCCAAGGAAGATGATTCGCTCCCGCAGCAGTCGGTCGTAGACCGAGTCGGAGAGGTTCATGCCAGACGCACTGGCCATCATCGGGTTTGAGTTCACGTTGGGTGCCTACCTTCTTATGCCTCGTGGCGAGGCGGACTTTCGTTCGGCTTGCAGAAGGTTAACGCGCGCGGCGGCACAAAGAGTCCCGAGATCGGGCTCGTTCGCTGTCAGCGCACGAGAGGGCGTCGGGTGAGCCGTGGAAAACGCAACGGGCCGGCCCGCTGACGCGGCCCGGCCCGTTGTGAATGCGCGTTCGACTACTTTGCGTCCGTCTCGTCAGAGGCCTCGGCGGCGTCCGACTCATCGGCTTCATCAGCGTCGGTCTCGTCCGAGGAGTCCTCGGCCCCATCTGCGTCGGCGGCGACGTTACGGGTCATCGCGGCGATCGCGTCAGCGCGGATCTGCTCCAGATCCAGAACCTCACCAGCCGAGTCCTTGATCACGACCTTCTGCAGTACGAGTTCGACGGCTTTGTTGCGGCGGACGTCGGCCACCAGCGCACCGACCTGACCGGCCTTCGCGACCTCGTCAGCGAACTGCTGCGGGTTCATCTGGAACCGCTGCGCCTGCTCAACGATGTACTGGGTGACCTCGGCATCGCCAACGTCGACACCCTCATCTTCGACGATCTGGTCGAGCACGAGCTGAGCACGCAGGCTCTTCTGCGCGTTCTCCTCAATGTCCTTGTCGAACTCTTCGCGAGTCTGACCCTGCTCCTCAACCCACTTGTTGAGCGCGTCCTCGTTGTGATCGAACGAGTGCACGGCATCGTGCTGGCGGGCTTCAAGCTCCTGCTTATAGGCGCCCTGCGGCAGTTCGAAGTCGAGACCCTCCACGATCTTCTCCAGCACGGCTTCGCGAGCGCGACCGATACGGCCGAACGACTTAGCGTTCTCCAACTTCGTACGAAGGTCGCCACGCAGCTCATCGATCGTGTCGAACTCGGAGGCCATAGCGGCGAAATCGTCGTCCAGCTCGGGGAGTTCCTTCTCCTTGACCGCCTTGACGGTCACGGTGACCTCGGCGTCCTTTCCGGCCTGATCGCCCGCGACGAGCTCAGAGGTGAAGGTCTTCGAGTCGTCAGCCTTCATACCGACGAGCTGCTCATCGATGCCCGGGACGAGCTGACCTGTGCCGACTTCGTACGACAGCCCGTTCGCCGAGCCGCCCTCGACCTCTTCGCCGTCGACTGTCGCCGTCAGATCGATGGACACGTAATCACCCTCGGCGACTTCACGCTCGACACCCTTGAGGGTGCTGAAGCGCTCGCGCAGACCAGCGACCTGCTCCTCGACCTCCTCATCGGTGGTCTCTTCGTCTTCGACGACGACCTCAATGGCCTCGAGGTCGGGAACGGTGATCTCGGGGCGCAGATCGACCTCGGCGGTGAACTTGAAGGCGTCATCGGCGATCTCGGTGACCTCGATCTCCGGCTGACCGATGACGTTGAGTTCGTTCTCTTCAACCGACTGGCTGTACGCCTCCGGCAGCGCGTCGTTCACGACGTCCTGCAGTACGGCGCCGCGGCCAACTCGAGCTTCGAGAATCTGCGGCGGAACCTTTCCGGGTCGGAACCCCGGAACACGAACCTGCTGGCCGATGCGGCGGTACGCAGCGTCGAACTTATCCTTGAGCTGGTCGAACGGCACCTCGACCGCCAGTTTGACCCGAGTCGCGCTCAGGTTTTCGACGATGCTCTTCACAGAATCTCCTCGTAGTTGTGCTTCAGTCGCGGTGCTGACTAGGTTTCGCCTAAGGCACCTGAATGCTTGTTGAGGTCGAGCGCGACTGGAATGCACTGGACCCAGCCGCCCAGTCTAGGTTGTCTGGGCTCTGCTAGCACCAGGCAGGTGCATGACGAGAGGACTGTTACACATGTGCTTCGAACCCGACGCCGTTCCCCCGCCGCTGCCAAGCGGCCGCGCACCCCTGCCTGGCGAGGACATCACGCTCACCTCGGCTGATGGTTCCCAGGTGCTTGCACACCGGGTACGACCAGACAACCCTAACGGCCGCGCGGTGATCGTGCTGCCCGACGTTCGTGGCCTGTACTCGTTCTACAAGAACCTCGCGGGAGCGTTTGCCGCGGAGGGTTTCGATGCGCTGGCACTGGACTATTTCGCGCGCACCGCCGACGACGCCAACCGCACCGGCGACTTCGATCCGTGGCCCCACGTGCGTGCGGCAGAGCCCAAAACGGTGCGCGAGGACATCGCTGCGGCGAAGAACGAACTTGCTTCTGCGGCGACGTACGCCGTGGGCTTCTGCTTCGGCGGGTCGCACGCGTTCTGCCTATCGGCCGTCGATCACGATTTTGCCGGCGTCGTGGGCTTCTACGGAAAGCCGTATAACCAGGCTGGTTCGGATATGAGCCCGATCGAGATGACCGACCAGATGAAGGTGCCGGTGCTCGGCTTGTTCGGCGGCGGAGACAGCAGCATTCCGCAAGACATCGTCGATGCGTTTGGCGAGGAGATGACCGCTTCGGGGGTGCCGCACGAGTTGCACACCTATCCACGCGCGCCGCACTCGTTCTTCGATCGCACCTCGGATGAATGGGCAGAGGCCTGTCAGGACGCGTGGACGCGGACGCTGTCGTTCATGTCCGCGTAGTCGCTCTTCCGCGGTGGGGTCTCCCTCGTCCTCTCGATCTGCGGGGTAATTACGCGCGTCCTCGCGATCTGCGGGGTAGTTACGCACAATAACGGGCGATTATCGTGCGTAACTACCCCGCAGATTCATCACCTGGCC
The DNA here is from genome assembly GCF_004382795.1 of Cumulibacter soli. Taxonomy (NCBI): domain Bacteria; kingdom Bacillati; phylum Actinomycetota; class Actinomycetes; order Geodermatophilales; family Geodermatophilaceae; genus Cumulibacter; species Cumulibacter soli. The sequence goes on from NZ_SMSG01000006.1 coordinate 278,625, forward strand.
GGCGCGGGCGCAGGCAGTGAGGGTTACACATTCAGACCGACGACCCGTTTGGGTTCGTACGGCGGCGCGAACGTCGCGCGGTGGCGAGCCACCTGCCCAACGAGCGCATCCTGATACGCGAGCTTGCGAACCAAATACGAATGGGTCTCCTTCGGGTCCAGGTACAAGTTGAACAATTTGCCGTAGGGGAACTTTTGGAACGCTCCGCTGAATCCCCCACCTCCCTGGGTGTCCGCCTGGCTGATCGGATCGTCGCTGATCGCATTGAGCACGAGCTTGTACTCCCCGCAGCGCAAACCTGAGAACGCCTGCCCTAGCCAGTAGTAGTGGTACTTACGGTTCGAGAGGCCATTGGAGGCGAGCAAGAATGACGACTGGTCGACGCCGTCGATGAAGCGGTCAGACGGGATGAGGTCTGTTCGCTCAGCCAACGACATCAGCGTCGGCAGTACGTCGTTGAAGTCGAAAAGCCCGTCGGTGACACGTCCGGGATCAATCATCCCCGGCCACGCGACGACCATCGGGACACGCACGCCACCCTCCCAGGTCGACCCCTTCGCGCACCTGAATGGGGTGTACGCCGCATCGGGCCACGTTTCTTCCTCCGGTCCGTTATCCGATGAGATCACGATGATCGTGTCCTCAAGCTGCCCCGTTTCGGTGAGGACATCCACTAGCCGACCAACAATGTCGTCGAGTTCAACGATGGTGTCTTTGTAGGGATGTTTGGCCGGCGACACACCGAGGTAGGACTCATGCGGGTAGTTATCGAAATGCGCACCGCGCGTGTTGTGGTAGAGGAACCAGGGCCGATCCTCGCCAGCCATTCGATGCAGGAACTTTTCCGAGTACGCACACCATTTTTGATCCAGCTCAGACAGCACCGGAATCGTTACTTCTTCGACAGGTTCGAGATCACCGTCTCGAGTGGCGTGCACGAACGACTTGTTGAAGGGCTGATTCTCGACCCAATCGGTGCGCGCCTTCGAGTAGACGATCTCTGGGAAGAAGTACGGGTCGCGCCATTCGGTGTACATGTCTGAGACCGACAGGAACCCGTAGAAGTCGTCGAATCCGACCCGCTGCGGCTGGGACTCGATGTTCTCGCCGAGGTGCCACTTCCCCACTGCTTGGGTGATGTAGCCAGCGTCCGAGAGCAACTCAGCTAGCGTGACCTCCCCCTGCAACCCGCCGGGTTCGCCGTACATCGGCGGACGCTGTAGCCCGTGGCGCATCGGCAGCCGCCCGGTGAGCAAAGTGGCGCGCGAGGGCGTGCACGAGGGTTCGGAGTATGCCGAGGTCAGTTGGACCCCGCGGCGTGCGAGCGCATCGATGTTCGGGGTTGGTGCGCCAACGGCGACTCCGCCGCCGTAGCAGCCGAAGTCGCCCCACCCGACATCGTCCATCAGGACGACGAGGATGTTGGGCTGTTTCGTGCCATGTCGGTTGGTGAATTGTGCCTGCTTTGCTTCTGCTTCGGCGATGTCGGCCTCGTGCACGAAAGCGGGCTCGTGATTGGCGGCGATGGGCGTGGTGGCGCTGGCGATCGGATCGAATTCCATTGGGTGAACCTCCGATAGGCGAGATCCTCAGCGAGAGTATCCCTAACTGTAGTCAATCGACTACAGTTAGGGAATGGGTCAACCGACATCTCTCCCGAAGGGCCGGCACGAGGCCATTCCTGCGCTTATCGCGGCCGCCACGCATGAGTTCGCCGAACGCGGATACAACGCCACGAGCGTTCGCGCGATCAGCGTCCGAGCGGGGGTGAACCACGGTTTGGTGCACCGGCACTTCGGTTCGAAGGCGAACCTGTTGAGCGCCGTACTCGACGACCTGGCCGCGCAAGTCGCCCGGGATCTCGAGGCCTCGCCGCAAGCGCGAACCCAGCGCACGCCCGCGACCCGACTCTTTCAACAGGTGTTAGCCCGCGCTCTGTTGGACGGCGCCGACCTCGGCGGCCAGCGCACACACCCAGTGATGGACTGGGCGATCGCGCAAGCAACTCACACCACGGGCGGTACGCCGGAATCGGTGCGCATCGGCGTGACGCACGCACTGGCATTGGATCTCGGCTGGGCATTGTTCGAACCATTTCTGGTCGGCGCCGCGAGATTGGACGACACCGAAGCGAGAGCAGCGCACGACTCGATACCGGCGGCGCAACAAGCGTTGGTTCGACTCCACACCGACAGCGCGTAGCCACCCTCGAAACCCGCGGCCAGCTAGGCAGACCCGAGGTCAGCAAGGCCCCGCGTGAGTGCGGGCAGACGGTCGATTCCGTGTCGCGACCTTCGGCATCGCGCCTCGCACGTCAACGTACTGGAACCGAACCGCCGTCCACAGTGAGCGTTTGCCCTGTCATGTAACTGCTTTCGTCCGACGCCAGAAAGGAGAACGTCGGCGAGATTTCTTCAGGTTCCGCCCAGCGCTTCATCGGAATCCGATCACGATAGACGTCCTTGAACCTCTCATCGGTACGAATAACCTCAGTCATTGGCGTTGCCGCGGCGGGCGAAACCGCGTTCGCAGTGATGCCGATGTCGGCTAGTTCCTTGGCGGCCGAGCGCATCAGCGCGAGGATCCCGCCCTTGGCTGCCGCGTAGTTACATTGGCCGATCGTGCCGTTGATCCCAGCGGACGAGGTGACGTAGATGAGCCGCCCAAAGCGTTGCTCACGCATGTACGTCAACGCCTCTTGAGTGCAGATCCAACTGCCCTTCAAATGCACATTGAGCACGGCGTCCCACTGCTCGTCGGTCATCTTCCACATCATCGCCGGGCGAGTGATGCCGGCGTTCGCGACCAGGACACTGAGTGGGCCCCATAGGTCGTTCGTTTCTAGCAGCACCTGTCGCATATCGCCGCGATTGCTGACATCCCCGACGAACCCTCGTGCCGAGTCGCCTAACTTCGCTGCGATATCACCGATCTGTTCGTTGGCATCGACTAGCGCGACCTTCGCGCCATGTGCGACGAAGTCCTTAGCCACGGCAAGTCCGATCCCTTGCGCGGCACCGGTAACGACCGCGATCCGGCCATCCAGCTTTCCCATCGATACTCCGATCTGGTGCGTGCTATGTCGATCTGCGGCGCCTCGCGTCCGTCATTGGGGCACGAAGCGCCGCAGGTCGATGTTCGCGTTACTGCTTGACCGTCGCCTGACCGCTGTAGACGACGACGTCCTTCTGATTGGTGACCGTGATCGTCAGGGCCGCTACGTCGCCATCGACGGAGTCGACCGCGATCTTGTTGGTAAGCGTGTCCCCCGGCCACACCTGCGAGGTGAACCGACCGCCGAACGAGGTGATGTTCTCGACGCCGACAAGTTCGTCCAGTGCGCGCGACGACATCCCCATGGTGAGCATGCCGTGCGCAAACACAGACGGGTAGCCGGCGACCTCGGTCGCGAAGCGCTCATCAGTGTGTACTGGGTTGTAGTCACCGGACGTACCGGCGTACTGCACGAGCTGGGTGCGAGTCAGGTCGTCGACCAGCACCGACTCGAAGGTCTGCCCTGCATTCAACTTCGTGCTCATGCCTGCTCCACTACCTTCTCTGGGACGACGCCTACCTGGCGGACGGTCACAACCGGTTCACCGTTCTGGTCCTCAAAGATCGTCAGCGCCTCGGAGAACCGCAACGTTCCGCCGCGGCGGCCGGTCTTCGTCCAGGTCTCACCCTTCTCGTGGCGTGCGCTCAATACATCGCCAACCTTGACCGGGCGGTGGTAGGTGTAATGCTGCTCGGCGTGCAGGGATCCGCCTCGGTCGCCGCGCTGCTCCGCGGTCGCTCCGCTGGCGTTCTTGCCTGACCCGATCCACGACTCACCCGGCTTGGGCCGCAGGCCCTCGTTCGGGTCGAACTGCCGAATTCCGGCCAGGAAAGTCGGCGGGGCGTAGATCGACTGACCGCCGTCTTTCTTGATCTCGTCGAGCAACTCATCGTCCTTGTAGCCGACCGAGCGCGCGAACATCAGCACGTGGCTTGCCTCGATGGGCATCGTTATTTCTGACATACAGTCTCCCTTTCCTGGGTACCTGTGCGTTTCGCTGGCGACGCAGCAGCGTCACAAGCGGTTGGTTGTGACCGTAGTCGCACGGGTGCCTGCGTATCTAGAGCAGACCGCATCCCAGGATCAGCCCGCCGCGCTCGTCCGTACATACTTTTCGGCGAGCGAAGCGTAAGCGCGCCGTAGTAGTCGGTTCCATGCCAAGATTTCACAATCGGCTGGCCCGTCCAGGACGGCTTCGCCCCGATTGAAGGAGTCGCCATGGTGATCGTCGGGCTCGTACTCGCGGGCGCTGCCGCGCTATTGCACGTGTTCATTTTCTATCTGGAGTCCGTGGCATGGACGAGTGCACGGGCCAGGAAAGTGTTCGGCACAACGCCGACAGAGGCGACGGCGACCAAGGCCTTAGCGTTCAATCAAGGGTTCTACAACCTCTTCCTGGCCGTCGCGGTGATTCTCGGAATCGTGCTCTACGCGACTGGCCACACCACGGTGGGCGCGACACTCGTATTTACCGGATCCGGGTCGATGTTTGCTGCCGCACTGGTTCTCCTACTCTCTGATCCCAGCAAGGCCTCCGCAGCGATCAAACAAGGCACCGTCCCCGCGCTCGGCGTCCTCGCGTTGGCTATCGGATTGGCGCTCTGAGCCAACTCTGTTGTTCTCAGCGTCACGTTCTGGACACTCACGGTTGCTAGCTTCAAACGCTGGGAGAGGACGAGGGTGCTGGAGTTCATCGACAGGTTTACCGAGAAGCGGTTCCGCGACGAGCCGGAGTTGCGCGCCGGGGCCTTCTGGATCGGCCACATGCCGGCGCGGGAGCTAGCGAAGTATCTGTCCGCGGATTCGCCGGAGGACAGTGCCTTCGTCGCCGACGTCGGAAGCGACTGGTACGACGCCGATTACTTGGAGACACATCGGTGCCGCTCGGCGTCGTCGGAGCGCGTGATCGGCGAACTTGCAGCATCGCTACGGTTGCCCACCGAAGTGCAAAGCGCGCTGCTCGAGCGATGCCACGAGCACGAGATCGTGTCCGCCAACACCGTCGTCATCCTGAACCAGCACGCCTGGGATGGCGTTGGTGCCTCCGAACCCACGCTTCAGTTCCTGGGCAATTTCGAGTACGCACCGCGTCCGCCGGCCGTGGAACTGGAATTCCGCCTCTTCCTGGCCGGCATGACCACCGCCGACCGCGACAAGTTCGCACGGTACATACAGGATGGGGACTTCGCTGCAGATATCGCAGCGGCGCTACCCGAGAGTTCGCTCTACCCCGAACTAGACGTCCGATGGGATCTTGTCGAACCATCTGAGCCTGTCGATGCGCTTACACCCGCGCATTTCTTCAGCACCCTCCCCACCCCGATCGAGTTCCCAGCTGGATTCGACGTCGACGCGCAATGCGAAAGCGCCGGGGTCGACAGGATCAATGCCGTTATCCGCCTGCGCGACCACCCTGCGTTGAAGGCCCACAGACTCGAAGCCTCACGGCGATTTCTTGGGCTTCGACAAGTCGGCTGGATGTGGGTAGCAGTCGCCGAACCCACTGATCATCGCGAAAGTTGAATGGTTCATTGTCGCCAACGGTCACTCGACATGCGTGGTTGGCCGTTTACCGCCCGTGACCTGGAATTTTAAAGTCGGGGTGACAGGATTCGAACCTGCGACCCTCCGCTCCCAAAGCGGATGCGCTACCAAACTGCGCTACACCCCGAGTCGTGCGTCCAACAGTCTACGCAGGCCTGATGGGCACCTCGTCGGCAGTACCTATGGGAGCGTGTAGACTCGATCCGGCCGCTCAAGCAGGCCGCGCGGATGTAGCTCAATGGTAGAGCCTCAGTCTTCCAAACTGATTACGCGGGTTCGATTCCCGTCATCCGCTCCACGAATTCTTCGACTTCGAGCCAGATCGCCTCATCGGCGCTATCCCGACATCTCCCAGGTGCCACAGCCTTCGGTCTTGAAGGCAACGTCCATGGCGTCGATTTCCACGTACACCTGTCCCCCATCGCTGAGGCCATTAGCAATGATGTCCTCGAAGTCTCCGGATAATCCGGCAAGCCGCTCCCAGTAACACAACGTCCCACCTGGGGCTAGATAGGTACCGGGCGCAATGTCGACTCCGACGAGGTAGGTGCCAGATCCGAAGGTCGTCGCGGGTCCTTCCGGCTCGGGCGGTGCAGACGGCGTCGCGGTCACCGTCTCCGTTTCTGTCTCGATGAGGGTTTCGGTTTCGACGATGGTCTCAGTCGCCGTCGAAGTCTGCGCCCGCACGTGATTGCGGGCATCGCGAAAATAATCAGCATCCGCTTGCGCCTGCGAATACATCGGCAGCAGCACCGCTAACGCAATACCGGCGCCAAGCAATAACCCGACTGCACCGACGATCGGACCAACAAGGCGGCGTTTTCGACGGGGCGTCGCGGGCGGGCGAGAAACACCGTTGTTCGGCGGCACCGGTCGGTTGGCCATAGTTGGCCCGGTAGTCACTTCGTAGTGTGGCTCCGTCATTTCGACGCCCTTCAATGGTTTCCCTGACGCGAACGTAACGCGCGTTCCAGCCCCACACCATCCGCCAAACTACTGGGCATTTTCGGCCCGAGACGGCGTAACCTGCCGAAGAAAATTCACGCGACAGTTGTCAGGGGCGGCGCCTACGCTTTTCCCATGCACCCTGACGCCGCATCCGGCGATGTTCCGCACGAATCTGACGCGCGCCTAGCCGGCGATCCTGGCGACGCGCTCGCGCCCGACCCTCACAGCTCAGCAACATCAGCCAGATCAGAGGGGCCTAAGGTTCCCGCCGACGGCATGCGCACATTTCTGCACGTGCTCGTCAACACCGCGCTCGCTAACGTCACGACGAGCTTCCTATGGTTCGCGCTCACTTTCTGGGTATACCTAGAAACTAGGTCTGTGCTCGCAACCGGGGTGATCGGTGGCGCGTACATGCTGCTGGTCGCCATGTTCAGCATGTTCTTCGGCACGCTCGTTGACCGCTACCGCAAGCACCAGGTGATGGTGGCCTCCGCCGTAGGTACGTTCGCCCTGTTCGGTCTCGGCGGACTCGTGTACGCCGTCGTCCCCACCAGTTCGCTGTTGGATATCGGCCAACCATGGTTCTGGGTGTTCACCGTCATCATTCTCTGCGGCTCAGTCATCGAACAGTTGCGCAATATCGCGTTGTCGACGACGGTCAGCCTGCTGGTGCCGGCCGAGCGGCGCGCCAACGCAAACGGGATGGTCGGTACCGTTCAAGGTCTGGCGTTCATGGTCACCAGCGTGTTCAGCGGTCTGGCGATCGGCATGATGGGCATGGGGTGGACCATCGTGATCGCCGTCGTGCTGGTTGCTGCCGCGCTCGTCCATCTGCTCACACTGGGCATCCCCGAACCTGAAGTCGCGCGCGATCCGAACAACCGAGGCGTCGATTTCCGTGGCGGTTATCTAGCTGTGCGCGCGGCATCCGGTCTGCTGGCGCTGATCATTTTCACCACGTTCAACAACCTCACCGGCGGCGTCTTCATGGCGCTGATGGACCCGTACGGGCTCGAACTGTTCTCCCCCGAGGTGTGGGGCGTCGTGCTCGCCGTCACGACCACGGGATTCCTTATCGGTGGTGCGGTCATCGCGAAATTCGGGCTCGGCAAGAACCCGATCCGCACGATGCTGATCATGGTCATGGTGATCGGCGTGCTCGGGTCGACGTTCGCGATTCGCGAAGTGTGGTGGCTATACGCGATCGGGATCTGGCTGTTCATGATCACCATGCCGGTCGTCGAGGCGGCCGAGCAAACGATCATCCAGCGCGTCGTTCCGTTCCGCAAGCAAGGGCGTGTTTTCGGGTTCGCGATGACGTTCGAGTCGGCATCGGCGCCCATCACATCGTTCCTGGTCGCACCCATCGCTGAATTCTGGGTGATTCCGTATATGAATGGGGAGTCTGGACAAGAGACGTGGGGCTGGCTGCTCGGCGAAGGCAGCACCCGTGGAATCGCGCTGTGCTTCCTCGCCGCGGGAATCGTGTCGATTCTGCTCGGCGCCGGGGCGTTCATGACGAAGTCGTACCGGAATATCTCAGCGCAGTACCGAGAAGCGACAAAGAACGACCCGGGCCAAGATAGGCAGCCGTCCAACGCGAGTGTTGACGTGCCGATCAACTCTCCCGAGCAGCCCGCCCAGCTACCGGACGAGCCCGACGAGACGCCGGCAACGGCGCCAGCACCGCGATGATCTCTGCGGGCGACGCCCGGCGGCGATCACTGGTGCTGGCCCCGGGCGGCGTCAAGCCGATCGCTGAGCGTGCTTCTCGAGTGGACTGTAATCAGGACCAAGGTCCTCGATCGCGGCGCGAGCGATCACCTGCTGGACCGACACTGCTCGCTCGGAACGGCCGCGTCCGATGAAGGACACCGTCCAATGCAGCAGAGTCGTCAATCGCTTCTTGAATCCGATGATGTAGAAGAGGTGCACGACCAGCCACATCAGCCAGGCGATCCACCCCGTGGCACGGATCGGGCCGGCGCTGACGATCGCGCGGAATCGCGAGATCGTTGCCATACTGCCCTTGTCGCGGTACTCGAACTTGCGGGTCACCGTCGGCATAATCAACCGATCACCGATCAGTCCCGCTGCATGTCGTCCGCCCTGAATCGCCACCTGCGCCACTCCCGGCAGCCCGTCCAGTGACATCATGTCGCCGACGACGTACACCTCGGGGTGATTCGGCAGTGTCAGGTCGGGGTTCACCATGATTCGCCCGGCCCGATCAAGCTCCGCACCGGACTGCTCCGCCAGCGTCTTGGTCAACGGCGAGGCCTGCACACCAGCGGCCCAAATCTTGCACTCCGCCGGGATCCGATAGGTCTTACCGTCTGGCCCCTCTACGACCAGACCGTAGGCGTCGACGTCCACCACCTTGCTGTTGAGGCGTACGTCGATGCCCACATGTTCGGCGGTTCGTTTTGCCTTGGCCGACAGTCGATCGCCGAACGTGCCGAGCATCTGCGGCGCGCCGTCCAACAGGATGACCTTGGCCTTACGGGTGTCGAAGTTGTTGAACTCCGACGGAAGTGCCCGGTACGCCAGCTCGGCGATCTGTCCCGCCATCTCGACGCCGGTCGGTCCAGCACCGACGACGACGAAGGTCATCAGCCGCTCGACCTCGGCAGGGTCAGCGGTGAGTTCCGCGCGCTCGAACGCACCGAAGATGCGACCGCGCAGTTCCAGCGCGTCATCGATTGACTTCATACCGGGCGCGAATCGCGCGAAATGATCGTTGCCGAAGTACGACTGCCCCGCTCCGGCGGCGACGATAAGCGAGTCGTAGCTCATCTTCATCCGCTTGTCGAACAGCCGGTAGTGAACGGCCTTGTTGTCCAGATCGATGTCGGTAACGTTCGCGAGGTGCACCTGCACGTTCTTTTGACGCCGCAGCACCTCACGCGTCGCCGGCGCAATCTCGCCAGCACTCAGAATGCCGGTCGCCACTTGATAGAGCAGCGGCTGGAACAAGTGCTGGCTAGTACGGCTGACCAAGGTGACGTCGACGTTCTTCTTCTCGAGCGCACGAGCGGCGAACAACCCGCCGAACCCGGAACCGATGATGACTACGTGGTGGCGCCTGCCCATCGTTAATCCCTCCGACTAAACGACTGCCCTTATCATGGTATGGGCGCTAGGGGCAAAACTGGGCCCGATTCGACACCGACTACCTCACGTTGAGACGTGCGCGATACGTTTTCCGTATGCGCGTTTTTATCGGCTGCGATCACGCCGGATTCGAACTCAAGAACTATCTCGTTGACCACCTCACCGACGCCGGGCATGAGGTGACAGACATGGGTGCCCACGTCTACGACAAGGACGACGACTACCCACCGTTCTGCATCGCCACCGCTGAATCCGTCCGCGACACCGCGGGGAGCCTCGGCATCGTGATCGGCGGGTCCGGAAACGGCGAGCAGATCGCCGCAAACAAGGTGAAGGGTATCCGGGCCGCGCTCGCCTGGAGCCCGGAAACCGCCTCGCTGGCGCGCGAACACAACAATGCGCAGGTTGTCGGCATCGGTGCGCGGATGCACACGCTCGAGGAGGCAGCGCAGATCGCCGACGCGTTCCTCGCCACGGCGTGGAGCGGCAACGAGCGTCACCAGCGCCGGATTGATCTGCTGGCCGACTACGAGGCGAAGTAGCAAGCTTTAGGACGTCGAAAGCCGCCGGTCGCCCCGTGGAGTGGGGTTACCGGCGGCTCGCTGTTATTGGGCGTTATTGGGCCTACGTCGGCGGCTTCCAGTTGCGCCGGACGATCTGCAAAGTCTCCTCGGCCTCGTCAAAGTCCTCCGCCGACGGGCGGTCTACGTCACGTACTCGCATCGCCCGGGGCCGTTCGATCTGCGACGGACCGTTCGCGACGACCTCGTGCACAGCGCGAGACTCGCCGTCCTGCTGTCCCCGTGCCCGTCCCATCGATTAGTCGAACTCGGGCGCTTCGTGCCGCGTCCGCTTGAGCTCGAAGAAGTGCGGGTACGAGGACAACAGCACCGTGCCGTCCCAGACCGTTCCCGCATCCTCGCCGCGAGGAATGCGCGACAGCACCGGCCCGAAGAAGGCCACGCCGTTCACGTGGATCGTGGGCGTGCCGACGTCCGGTCCGACCTTGTCCATACCCGCATGATGCGACTTGCGCAGATCATCGTCGAAGTCGCTGCTACGAGCCGCCTTCGCCAGCGACGCAGGAAGTCCGACCTCGGCCAGCGACTCCGCAATCACCTTGGCGTAGTCCTTGCGGCCCTGATTGTGGATTCGGGTGCCCATGGCCGTGTACAACCCGGAGAGGACCTCGTCGCCGTGGTTCTTCGCGGCGGCAATCGCGACCCGCACCGGTCCCCAGGCCTTCTTCATCAGCGCCTGGTACGACGAAGGCAGATCGCGTCCTTCGTTCAACACGGCCAGACTCATCACGTGGAAGTGGGCATCGATCTCACGGACCTTCTCGACCTCGAGAATCCAGCGCGAGGTGATCCAGCACCAGGGGCAAAGCGGATCGAACCAGAAGTCCGCACGATCACGCCCAACCGATGCGGTCGCCGAGGCCTTGCCCTTCTTGCCGAGTTTCTTCGCCGATCCCTTGCCGGACTTCTTCGCCGACTTCTTCCTGGCCTTCTTGGCCTCGTCGTCCGCGTCCTTCTTCTTGCCCATCTCGGCTCCAACGTTCTCGACAGCGTGGTGCGTTCGATCCTATGGCAGGATCGATTTCACCCGCTCCATCTGCCGGTAAGGACAAGGAAGCTCTCTTCGTGGCACACCCCAATCTCACGCGCGATCAGGCGCGGCAGCGTTCGTCCATCCTCTCCACCACCTCCTATGACGTCGCGATCGATCTCACCGACGGCACCGGTAAAGCGACTGATCGCACCTTCCGGGTGCACGCCACGATCGCCTTCGGCGCGACCGCAGGAGCATCGACATTCATCGACGTTGTCGCCGATTCGTTTCACAGCGCGACACTCAACGGCGTCGCGCTCGACACCTCGGCGTACCGGGCGGAGCATGGCCTGGCACTACCCGATCTCGCCGAGCAGAACGAACTGCGCATCGATGCAGAATTGCTCTACACCAACACCGGTGAGGGCCTGCACCGTTTCATCGACCCGAGCGACGGCGAAACGTATCTGTACTCGCAGTTCGAGACGGCGAACGCGAAGTTGATGTTTCCTTGCTTCGACCAGCCTGACCTCAAGGCCACGTACACGTTCCACGTGCGTGCGCCGCAGGGATGGCAGGTCGTCTCCAACGGTGTCCCCGAAGCCACCACCGAACACACCGATGGTTCGAAGACTGTCGACTTCGAGACCACCAAACCGATGTCGCCGTACATCACCGCGCTGATCGCCGGTCCCTTCCACCACGTGCACGATGAGCATGACGGCATTCCGCTCGGCATCTACTGCCGTGCTTCGCTGGCGAAGTATCTCGACGCCGAGGAGATCTTCGAGGTCACCAAACAGGGCTTCACGTTCTTCCAGGACCTCTTCGATTTCCCTTATGCCTTCGGAAAGTACGACCAACTGTTCGTCCCGGAGTTCAATTTCGGCGCGATGGAAAACGCGGGCGCTATCACCTTCCGCGATGACTACGTCTTCCAGTCCAAGGTCACCGAGTACCGCCTCGAGCGCCGCGCCGAAACGATCCTGCACGAGATGGCGCACATGTGGTTCGGCGACCTCGTGACGATGCGGTGGTGGGATGACCTATGGCTGAACGAGTCCTTCGCCACCTACGCGTCCGTGCATTGTCAGGCCGAGGCCACGAAGTACACGTCGGCGTGGACGACGTTCGCGAACGTGGAGAAAACCTGGGCCTATGACCAGGACACGAAGTCGACTACGCACCCGATCGCCGCTGACATGGTCGACGTCGAGGCCGTTGAGGTGAACTTCGACGGCATCACTTACGCTAAGGGCGCCTCGGTACTTAAACAGCTCGTCGCGTACGTCGGACAGGACGCGTTCTTCGCCGCGATCCGCGCGTACTTCAAGAAGCATCAGTACGGCAACACCGAACTCAGCGACCTATTCGCCGAACTAGAGGCGACCAGCGGGCGGGACCTGTCGTGGTGGTCGCAGCAGTGGCTGGAAAGCGCCCAGGTCAATACCCTGCGCCCGCTCATCACCACGGACGCTGACGGCGTCATCACGTCGTTCGCGATCGAGCAAAGCGCGCCGACCGACCACCCGACGCTGCGCACGCACCGCATCGCTGTGGGGTGCTACAACCTCGAGGGTGACGCACTCGTGCGTACGCAGCGAGTAGAGCTAGACATCTCGGGCGAGCGCACCGAGGTACCCGACCTCGTCGGCGGTGTCCGCGCCGACCTGATCCTGCTCAACGACGACGACCTCACGTATGCCAAGGTGCGTTTCGACGAGCAATCGCTGGCCTTCCTGCTGGATAACATCGACAAGTTCACCGAGTCGCTACCGCGAGCGCTGTGCTGGGGTGCGACGTGGGATATGACCCGCGATGGCGAGATGCGGGCGCGCGATTACCTGGCGCTGTTCCTGAAGGGCGTCGGCAGCGAGCAGACCATGAGCGTCATCCAGACGCTATCCGGGCAGGCGCAGACAGCAGTCTTCTCGTACAGCGCGCCCGACTGGTCGGCGACCGGCACCGAGCAACTGGCGGACTTTGCATGGCAGCAGACCGAAAAGGCGACCGGCGGTAGCGACGCGCAGGTTCACTGGTCACGCGTGTTCGCCTCGGCAGCCGTCACCGATGCACAGTTGGACACGCTCGCCGCGTTGGTCTCCGGGGAGCGCGTGCTGGAAGGTCTGGCGATGGACCTCGATACCCGCTGGGCTCTGCTCACCCCGCTGGTCGCCGCCGGACGCGCAGGCGATGTGGAGATCGAGTCCGCGATCGCCATCGACGCCGGCGATGTCGCGCAGCGTCGCGCGGCCACCGCTCGCGCCGTACGGGCAACCGAGCAGGCAAAGGCAGCTGCCTGGCAGGACACGGTCACCTCGAACGCGCTGACGAACTACATGCACGAAGCCACCGCACTCGGCTTCTATTCGTGGCGCCAGTACGAACTGACCCGCCCGTACCGAGATCGCTTCTTCGAGGCGCTGGACGGTGTCTGGCAGGACCGCTCGTCCGCGATCGCGCAACAGGTAACCGAACTGATGTTTCCGCGGTTGATCGAGCCGGCGACCGTCGACGCCGCCGATCGCTGGCTAGCGCAGGATGGCCACGTCAGTGCGCAGGTGCGCCTCGTCGCCGAGCAGCGCGATGCGATCGTGCGCGCGTTAGCGTGTCGCCGCAAGGACGCCGAATAGCTCGACCGCTGCGGCACGAACGACGTGCGGCGTACTTCCCCCAGGGACGGGAAGTACGCCGCACGTGGCGTTTCAGGCGTGTGTTATTCGGCCGTGTTGCCTGCGGCGTCGGCGAGCATCCGAAGCGCGTTGACCAGGCCGCCGATCAGGTCGCCACCGGCGAAGCTGGAGGACATCGCCGCGACGGCGAGCTCGCAATCGCGGTCATCGATCCGCCGGGCAGCGTGTTCACCGACGCCGATTTCGATCGCATGCTCGTTGGGCGAGACTGCTACCAGGCAGGTATCGCGCGCTTCGTGGCCGAAAGTGCGGTGCTTCGCCGCGACGGCGCCGCGCCGGTCCGGCCCGAGGTCACCGATCAGTACCGAGAAGTTGATGCCGGTTTCGTGTGAGGACCTCGTCAGTGCCTCGGAGAGCCGATCCATCTCGGTGAAGTTGAACGGACCCGTATTGCCCTCAGGACCGAACGCGAGCGTCGGTGTGGATGTAGTGAGTGTGCTAGCCATATCGTCTCTCCTCGCTTACCAGGTACCGCTCGCGCCACCGACCATCGTCGTCGCGGGGACACTGTCGGTCCCGGACTCGATGGCGTGGATGGACTGGTGAACGCTCGTGCCCTGCTTCGGGCGTCCGACGAACCACAACGTGCCGCGATCCCAATGCTCGCCGAGCTTGTATCGCTTAGCGGTCTCGGTGTCACGGCTGGTCAAGAACGCCAGGAGGTAGGTCAGCAGGAGTACCAGGACGGGTCCGCCGACGAAAACAAGTAGGACGTGCGGGATGCTCATGCCTACAGAATCTAGCCCAGCGCTGAACTTTCTTCAGCCACGGGTTTGCCGATCAGGACCGCCACAGGTCTGGTACTCGCTCACGCCAGGGCGCGGCCGCCTGAAGTTGCGCGCTCAGCGCCAGCAGCGTGACCTCATCGGCCGGGCGCCCGACGAACTGCATTCCGATCGGTAGTCCGTCATCGCTCATCTGCAGCGGCAGGCTGATCGCAGGCTGACCGGAGACGTTGTACAACGACGTGAACGCCGAGTACTGCTTTTGCAGCTCGAAGTCGACGGCTGGGTCCTCGCCGTACCAGTCCAGCGGTCGCGCGACATCGGTCGTGACAGGCGTGAGGACGACGTCGTACGGCGCCAGCTTCTCCACGACACTGCGCCCGATCTGTCCCATCGTGACGTGCGCGGCCATCGCCTGCTGACCGGTAAGTTTCATGCCTTGCTCACGCAGCCAGCGGGTCAGCGGCTGCAGTCGCGGCAGTTGGTCGTCGGTGACCGGTAACGTCGTCGCTCCCAGCACCCACACCTGCACAAAGGCCGCCATTGCTTCCGGGCCGACCGGCGCTGGGATGTCCTCGACCTCGTGCCCGAGCGATTCCAGCAGTTCGGACGTGCGCTGCCATGCGGCAGTCACGTCCGGCGAGACCTGCGCGCCAGGTATGACCGGGTCGACGTACCGCCCGATCCGCAATGGGCCCACCTCGCGGCGCGTGGCGTCCAGGAATGTCTGCCCCGATGGCAGCGGTGGTGCCCAGTGTGGATCCGATCGCCCCGGCCCAGCGGTCAGGTCCAGGAACGCGGCGGCATCTTCTACCGTGCGCGCCAACGGGCCGGTCACTCCCAAACCAGCAGGGTCTACCCGCAGCGGTCCGCTCGTGATCCGCCCGCGAGCGGTCTTGAGGCCGACGAGCCCGCAGGCCGACGCGGGGCTACGGACGGAGCCACCGCCGTCCGAACCTTGCGCGATCGGCGCTAGACCTGCGGCGACGGCGGCTCCTGCGCCACCGGAGGACCCGGCAGCGAATCGGCCGAGGTCCCAGGGCGTGCGCGCGGTCGGACCGACGTCGTTGCGTGTCCAGCAAGGAAACCCGAACTCGGGTGTCTGGGTCTTACCGAGGCTGACCATGCCGCCGTCCAACAGGCGCGCGATCGCCTCGTCCGTGTGTACGGCGATGTTCTCGCGCATCAGCGCGCTGCCGAATGTCGTCCGCACGCCTTCGATGTTGTTGAGGTCCTTGATCCCGATCGGCACCCCATGCAGCTGGCCAAGTCGCTCGCCGTCTCGTACAGCGCGCTCGGCCCGGCTCGCGTCTCGTCGGGCGTCCTCAGCGGTGATCGTGACAAATGCGCCGACCGATTCATTGAGCCGCTCGATGCGCGCGAGATAGTGCTCGGTGAGCTCGACCGGGGATAACTCACCGGACGCGATGGCTGCGGCCTGCTCGGTGGCGCTTAGATCATGCAGTTCGGACATGGCCCCACGCTAGCGGGCGATCGGCCATGTTCGGTACCGGGCATTCGGCGCCAACTTGTTCAGTACCGGGATCGAAACACCTTGCGTGGACGGCCGGAACGACCCGCGCTGCGTTCTTCGCTGTCGACCGCGCCGGCGGCCTCGAGTTCGGCCAGAACCTGGACAAGCCGAGATCGAGTCCAGCCGGTCGCGGCCTGTAGCGCCGGATCCGACGCGCTGGCCGGGCCCCGAGTCACCAATTCCTCGAGTAACATCCGCGCCGGGCGCGATAGTGGGCGGCCGATCTCTCGGCGCAGGAACACTGAGCGGGACAGTTCGGCTGGGTCGACGCCCTCCAGCACGATGCGGCGGGCCGACTGAACCAGCGCCCGCGGGTTCCCACCGGAAGTCGCCACGACCACACGCAGCGCAGCGGCGTCCATTTCCTCCCGGTTGACCCGACGTCGCAGGAGCCCCGCGGCCTCCACGTCGGTCAATGGTCCTAACTCAACGACCACGTCGAAAAAATCCGAAGCACGGCTACTGAGCACGCTGGAGCGATCGAGTTCGGTACAGGTAACCACCCAGGCGACCGGCACTTGCCACATATCGTCGCGGTGGGTCCCGAATGCCTCGATGAGCAAGCGCGCCGGCGCGTTGTCCACGAGAACCACGAGATTGTCCGGCACCCCGGTGAAGCGAGCAAACTTCGCGTACGCCGAATCGCCGTCCACTACCGCCATCGCCGGCACCAGTTCGCTCAGCGCCTCGTGCAGCAACTCCTCCACCGATCCGATGGTCGCCGCGTTCACAAATCGTGGGTGTAGTGCTTCACGGGGCAGACGTCGCAGCAGCTGGTGAATGGTCGTCGTCAACCCGCTGCCGGCGCTGCCGGACAGCAAGACATTCAACCGCTGAGCCACCGCGGATTCGACTCGCGCGCATTCGGGTCCACGCTCGATGACGAGATCGCGATCGACGGAGGTTGACAACAGCGGACGGTTGGACAGTGTTGCCATTCACTTACTTTACTTACTGAAAGTTTTGTTAGTCAACTATGTCACGTCGAGCGCACCGACGGGCCAGCCGCGCGCCACTCTCTTACAGTGGACCGCATGACTGTCCACACCACTGCAATCGAGGCAGCGAGCGTGCAACTGGAGTTGAACGATGCGCTCGTGACTGGAGGCAGGATCGCGCTCATCGTCGCTCTGGCGATCATCGTGCGCTACCTGCTGCACCGCGCGATCCGGCGCGTCACGAAACGCTCGGTCGACGGCAGAATGCCCGTGATGCTGAAGGGCGTGAAGGGTCGCGCCCGGAATGTGATCGTGAACGCGGCCGGGCTGGACACTGAGCGCCGACGCCAACGCGCGGAAACGATTCGCTCGGTGTTGCAGAGCGTGGTCTCGATCGCCGTTTTCACCCTGGCGACTGCGCTGGTGCTCGGTGAACTGGGAGTCAACCTTGCGCCCATTGTGGCCAGCGCAGGCATCGTTGGTGTCGCCCTCGGTTTCGGCGCGCAAAACCTGGTCAAGGATTACCTCAACGGCATCTGCATGATCCTCGAAGATCAGTACGGCGTCGGCGATCTGGTCGACTTCGGCGACGTGGTCGGCACCGTCGAGGCAGTCAGCCTGCGCACGACGCGGGTACGGGATGTGGAAGGCGTCATTTGGTACGTGCGCAACGGCGAGGTGCTGCGGATCGCCAATCAGAGCCAAGGTACGGCCAGCGTTGTTGTCGATTTCCCGGTCGCGCACGGCACCGACCTCGAGCTCGCGCAGCGCGAGGTGCAGCGCGTACTCAGCGAGTACGCCGAAACCGAGGACGGCCAGAAGGTCATCCTGGCAGCACCGGAAGTGCTCGGCGTTCAGGCCGTCACCGCCGTCGGGATCACGCTGCGCGCGACACTGAGTGTGACCCCGCCCGACCGGTACCGGGTAGCCCGCCTACTCAACGGCAAACTCGCTGAGGCGTTCGCCGCCGCCGGAATCCGTACACCGCGGGTACCCTTCGAGTCGAACCCCCAATAGGCACCTTGGCGAAGTAGGAGCAACGTGACCACCCGAGCCCAACGCCACGGATCGTTCTACGACCAGATCGGCGGACACGAGACCTTTGTGCGTCTGGTGCGACGGTTCTACGAAGGAGTCGCCGCGGACCCCGAGTTGCGGGCGATGTACCCCGAGGAGGATCTTCACCCGGCCGAAGAGCGGCTGCGCATGTTCCTCGAGCAGTACTGGGGTGGCCCGTCAACGTATTCCGACCAGCGCGGGCACCCGCGCCTTCGGATGCGCCATGTTCCGTACCGCGTGACACCGCGCGCACGCGACATCTGGCTAGCCCATATGCGCGATGCACTCGATTCACTCGAGTTGGATCCCGAGCACGACGCACAGTTCTGGCAGTACCTCACCAATGCCGCGCACTCGCTGGTGAACGCCGACGATACGCATTCACCTCTCGGTTGATGTAACCCAGCGCACACCCCCGGACTCTGTTCTGTCACGGCGTAGTCACGGTTACGCGCCAGCAGGTAACGCCGCTGCCCAACGACGCGCAACCTCGGCGACTATAGATACAACATGTCGTCGATGAGCCCAGCCCCCGCTACCGGCGGTGCCCCCACGGCCCCGCCGCCCTCCCGCGTCACCAAGTATGCGTGGAGGTTGCTGGTGATCCTGCTGCCGCTGACGACCTTGCTGCTGTTCTTCCCATGGACGACGAACGCAATCACTCCGTCTGTCGACGTACGCCCCGAATTGGTGTGGTCCAGCGTGGCCACCATCGTGATCGGTGCCATCGCGCTGGCGTTCCCCAACCGCTGGATGTCTTACACCGCGGCGCTGCCCACCATCGGCGCGCTCACCGACCTCGGGCCGGTGCTGATGCCAGAGTCCGGTGAGTACCCGCTGGTCGTGCGAATCAACGTCATCGTTGTCGCGCTGATCGGCATCGCGTGGATGACGATGGCGATGGGCTATCCGGCCCGTGAACAACAGACCCGCTGGATCGTCGCGCCGGTCGCGGCGGCGTTGACCGTCGCCACGCTGTGGCTGCCGTGGTTGGTGATCTTCGGTATCGGTCAGCAGTCGGGCCAGGCGACCGCGATCGACGTGTTGTTCAGTACGTACGCAACCGCTGCGCCGGGGGTCGTCTTCACGCGCCTATCGGTCCTGATCATCATGATCGTCGGAATCGTTGGTGCCGTGCTGCCACTACTCAGCCGCACCTCGCGGGCCACCCGGATCGCGATGGGAATGACCCTCGCGTCAACGGTGGCGCTGGTGCTGCTGTGCTTGTGGCTATCGATGCCCGGTGACTCCGTACAGCCCGCTGATTACGCCTCTGGTCCGCGCGTGGCGATCGCCGGTTTCGCGATCATCACGTTGGTGTGGAACTCGCGCCTGAAGGCCGCCGGAGGCCCGGACGATGCTCCTCCCCCGCGCCGCATCGACGACAGCGGGTACATCCCGGTCATCATGTCGGGTTCGCTGCATTCGGATCCGCCGACGCCGCGACAATTCACACCCGGTCTAGATCTCACCCATCTACCAGGTACCGACCCGAATCAGTCCACCGGTCCGCACGGCACCATCGGCAACACCCTCAGCGGCGGCCCCGCCTACGGCACCCGAATGTTCTGAACTCGCTTGACGAGGCTGCAGCTCGCGGCACGAGCCCTTAGGTGAGCCCTCAGCAAAGCGCTCCGGCGAGTCCCAGCAGATCGCTCAGGTGAGTCCCAGCAAATCGATAGTCGCCGGCCGCCGGAACGCTGCGCCGATCCGCGTCGCGGCCACCACCCACTTCCCGTTCGTAGCGACCCGGATGGTGTCATTTGAGCCCTCTGATTCGGTGAGGAAACCCAATCGACTCATCGCCACCAGCATCCGCATCGGTATCTCTACCGGGTCAATGCCGTCCCGATCGACCATCGCGATCGTCTGGCTCAGCATCGCGTCACCGGCCGCGGCCACCTGGCTGTCGTCCAGCGCGCGCAACTGAGATCCGGCGAGATCGAGCGTTTGGCGAATCTCGGTCGTCGGCAGGTCCTCGCGATGAGTCCACGCCGACACCGGCGGCAACGATGCCCGCCACTGCTCATCGACACGCTGCGGCAACGGCACACGATCAGACGCCGTGACGGAGCGTTCGACGGCGTCGGCCAGCGCGGACGCCGGGGCCGTGATGTCGGTGGCGCCGTCCAACGTGGCCGTGAAGTCCTTGCGGATCAGCACTCCGACGACCAACGCGAACGCCGTCGTGCCCGCGTCGCTGCTCTTGAGGCGCACCAGCCCGTCCGGCGCCAACCGCGCCACTCGCGAACTGAACGTGAGCAGATCGGTACGCGCCGCCGGAGTCGCCGGCAACAGCTCGATCATCCCCTGCCCCCTTCCGGGGAGAACGACAACAGGTACTCGCGCTCGACCGGGGTAAATCGGCGTGGCCGCCCGGTCTCGAAGTTGATCGGCGCCAGCGTCGTCGTGGCAGTCACGGCCAACTCCGGCTGCTCGCCTGAGTCGTTCCACAACTCGTACGCCGTGATGTAATGCGCGGCCTTGAGCGTCTCCACCCACAGCCGCGCCCGCAGCGGGGTTGACGAGAACGGCACCTGTCGCCGGTAGCGAATCTGGTGTTCGACCACGACGATCCCGTTGGCCAACAAATCGTTGCCGGTCTCATCGCCCGGACGCGAGTCGAACGCGCTGACGCGAGCCTGTTCGAGGTACGTCACGAAGGTCGCGTTATTGACGTGACCATAGGCGTCCATATCCCCCCAGCGCAGGGGGATCTGTGTTTCAAAAACCATCGCTATGTGTCTTCAGCGGCGGCGTACGACTCGATCCAGGAGCGCTGAGTCTCATCCCACGCCAGCGACTTTCCTGCCTGATAGTCGAAGTGCACGAGCACGCAGTGCACCGTGCATGCGGGGCTGGAATCGCCGCTACCCCACAGTTCCTCGCGGATTCGCACGGAGGTACGGCCGATGCTCAGCGCGGAGCAGCGCATCACCATCTGCTTGTCGGATTCTTCCTCGGTGAGGACCTGCCGGTGATAGTCGATCTCCTGGCGCGCCAGGATCAGCGACGAGCCCATATCGCCGTCGGCGCGGCCAGGCAGATTCGAGAACCACTCGATCCGGGCGTCCTCGGCGAATGTCGCGAACTTGCCGTTGTTGATGTGCCCGTTGCGGTCGGCGTCTGACCAGCGCAGGTAAATCGTGTAGTCGTAGGTCTGCGCCATGCCTTATCCCCGAGTGAGCTTGCGGTAGGTCGCGCGGTGC